>DASUZB010000200.1:0-2334 GCA_036377075.1 Actinomycetes bacterium
CTCGTCACCGCCACGCTCGGCACCGTCTCCGACGAACAACGCGTCGAGGGCCTGGCCGAGGAATACTCCAAGAAGTTCATGCTCGACTACAACTTCCCGCCGTTCTCGGTCGGGGAAGTCAAGCCGGTGCGAGGCCCCGGCCGCCGCGAGATCGGCCACGGGGCGCTCGCGGAGCGGGCGCTGCTGCCGGTGATCCCATCGCGCGAGGAGTTCCCGTACGCGCTCCGCCTGGTCAGCGAGGTGCTGTCGTCCAACGGCTCCACCTCGATGGCGTCGGTCTGTGCCTCGACCCTGTCGCTGATGGACGCCGGCGTGCCGATCAAGGCACCGGTCGGCGGCATCGCGATGGGCCTGGTCTCCGAGGGCGGCGAGTACGTCACGCTGACCGACATCCTGGGAGCCGAGGACGCCTTCGGCGACATGGACTTCAAGGTCGCCGGGACGCGGGAGTTCGTCACCGCCCTGCAGCTCGACACCAAGCTGACCGGCATCCCCTCAGAGGTCCTGATCGGCGCCCTGACCCAGGCCCGCGACGCCCGCATGGTCGTCCTGGACGTCATCCAGGCGGCCATCGAGCGGCCGCGCGAGCAGCTCAACCGGCTCGCCCCGCGGGTCCACATCGAGCAGATCCCGGTGGCCAAGATCGGCGAGCTGATCGGCCCCAAGGGCAAGCGGATCAACGAGATCCAGTCCACCTCGGGGGCCGAGATCTCGATCGAGGACGACGGCCGGGTCTACATCGGGGCCACCGACGGCGACCAGCTCGAAACCGCCCTCAAGATGATCCGCGAGCAGATGAACCCGGTCATGCCCCAGGTTGGCGAGCGCTACCTGGGCACCGTGGTCAAGACGACCACCTTCGGGGCGTTCATCTCGCTCACCCCGGGCAAGGACGGTCTGCTGCACATCTCGCGCCTGGGCAGGAAGGGCCAGCGGGTGCGTTCGGTCGAGGACGTCGTCAACGTCGGCGACAAGCTGCTCGTCGAGGTGATGGAGATCGACCGCCAGAACCGCATCTCGCTGAAGCTGGCCGAGGAGGACGAGGCCGTTCCCACCGCCCCGGCCGCCGGCGGCGGCGACGGCGAGGAGCGCTGAGCCGGTGGCCGAGGACGCTCGCCGGTTGGAGCCCGAGGCCGGGTTCGAGCGCACCGAGCTGCCAGGGGGCCTGCGGGTCCTGACCGAGCGCATGCCCGCCGTGCGCTCGGTCACCCTCGGCATCTGGGCCGGCGTGGGGTCCCGTGACGAGACCCCACGCCTGGCCGGCGCCTCCCACTACCTGGAGCACCTGCTGTTCAAGGGGACCCGGCGGCGCTCGGCCCGCGACATCGCCGAGGCCATGGACGCGGTCGGCGGCGAGACCAACGCCTTCACCTCCAAGGAGTACACCTGCTTCTACGCCAGGACGCTGGACCGCGACCTGCCCCTGGCGGTCGACATCCTGGTCGACATGCTGCGCTCCTCCCGGCTGGCCGGCGGCGACGTCGACGCCGAGCGGACGGTCATCCTGGAAGAGATCGGCATGCACAACGACGCCCCCGACGACGTCGTGCACGACCTGTTCGCCGAGGCCCTGTTCGGCGGCCACCCGCTGGGCCGGCCGGTGCTGGGCACGGTCGACTCGATCACCTCGATCCAGCGGGACGCCATCGCCCGCTACTGGCGGCGCCACTACGTGCCGGGCAACCTGGTGGTGGCGGCGGCCGGCAGCCTGCAGCACGACCAGGTGGTCGAGCTGGTCGCCGAGGCGTTCGGCGAGGCCGGGGTGGGCCGGCCGATCGGCCCCCGCGAGGGCCGGCGCGAGCCGCGGGTCCACGGCGGGGTCGCGGTCCGCCGCAAGCCGACCGAGCAGGCGCATGTGGTGCTGGGCAGCCGCGGGCTGTCCCGCTCCGACCCGCGACGTTTCGCCCTCGGCGTGCTCAACGTCGCCTTCGGCGGCGGGGTCAGCTCGCGGCTGTTCCAGGAGGTCCGGGAGAAGCGCGGCCTGGTCTACTCGATCTACTCCTACGCCGCCCAGTACACCGAGACCGGCTCGTTCTCGGTCGCCGCCGGGGCCGCCCCGAAGCGCATCCACGAGGTGCTGGCGATCGTCCACGACGAGCTGGAGCGGGTGGTGGCCGACGGGCTCACCGAGGCCGAGCTGGAGCGGGGCAAGGGCCACCTGGAGGGCTCGCTGGTGCTCGGCATGGAGGACACCTCCGGCCGCATGACCCGCCTGGGCAAGTCCGAGCTGACCTTCGGCGAGATCCTCTCGGTCGACGAGGTCATCCGGCGCGTCGACGCGGTCACCGACGCCGACGTGCGCGCCGTGGCCAAGGAGGTCCTCGGCACCGGCCC
>DASUZB010000201.1:0-22286 GCA_036377075.1 Actinomycetes bacterium
GAACACGGGTACGAGTTGGATCGCGGGTTCGGTCAGGCTGTAGCGCGCCCGCTGGCCGGCTCGCGTGTCCTCACGGGTGAGCAAGCCCAACTCGACGAGTCGCTTGAGCCGGTCGGCGAGAATATTTGAGGCGATCCCCTCTTCTGAGCCGGCCTGCAGCTCTCGGAAATAGCGGCGGTCTCCGAAGACGATGTCGCGGAGGACGAGCAGGCTCCAGCGATCGCCGAACACCTCGATGCTGGCGTTGATCGGGCACCCCGACCGCGGCTCATGCGCTTCGCCCATACTGCTTGCAATCTACCACCGCCAGGTACTACGGTCCCGACAAGCGGTTGCAAACCACAAGCGGAAGGAGCCAGCCGTGCTGAGGCAGGTCGCGGAGGGTGTGCTGATCCACGAGAGCGAGTTCTGCCAGAGCAACGCCGTTGTCGTGCACGGCCGGGCTGGCGTGTTGCTCATCGACCCCGGGGTGCACGACGACGAAGTCGCCTGCCTCGCGAACGACCTGTCCGATTCGGGCCAGCCCGTTGTGGCAGGCTTCTCGACGCATCCGCATTGGGATCACCTGCTCTGGCACGCCCGGCTCGGCGCGGCGCCCCGTTACGGCACGGCCCGCTGCGCGGCTACTGCCCGAGATCGGCTGTCGGGCGGGGTGGATGCGGTCGCAAAGGCCGCCGGCATCCCCGAACAGGTACCGCTGGACCTGCTCGGCCTCATCACCGGCCTGCCCGCCGAGACGGCGCAGATTCCCTGGGATGGCCCTCGAGTCCGGATCATCGAGCATCAAGCGCATGCCCCGGGCCATGCGGCGCTGTTGATCGAGGAACGCGGGGTTCTCGTCGCCGGCGACATGCTTTCTGACGTCCTGATTCCGATGCTCGACCTGAACGCCGCTGACCCGATCGAGGACTACCTCGCCGCGCTGCGGCTGCTCGAGGGCGCGGCGGACGACGTCGATGTCCTCGTCCCCGGCCACGGGTCCATCGGCGAAGCTGACCAGGTACACGCACGGATCGACCAGGATCGCGCGTACGTGCACGCCCTGCGGGACGCCCATGATCCCAGCGACCCGCGGGTCGGCCCATCGGCCAGGGACGGCTGGGACTGGGTGGCCGGCGTGCACGAACGGCAACTCCAGGGCCTCGGCCGAAGAAGCGAGCGCGACGGGACGCCCGGATAGAGATCCGCTTTCGACACAAGACGACCACGCCGCTCGCAGCGGGACTTCCCGGTCGGCCTCAAGGCGCTGGTGGCCGAGCGGTTCGGTACTTCCCGGGTGGTGCGGCTTGGTTGAGGTGGGCTAGGTCGCCGTCGCGACCGCGGCGGTGAGGAGCGCGAGCGCGGCGGCTGGGCCGAGCCCGGTGGTCTTCACGGCCCGGGGTCCGGCGGGTCCAGTGGGCTGCCTGACGCGTCGACCACGACGAACGGGGGTCCGGCGCCTTGCCGGATCATGCGCTCGGCCGCGCCGCCGAGGGCGAACATCTTGCTGACGGCGGCGCTGAGGGCATCGCTGCCACCGCCGCTCCACGCCCGCTCGAGGTCGCCGAGCATGTCGCTGTACAGGCGGTTGAACCGCGTCGCCGCCGGCGCCGTCGGGTCGGCCGGTGCGACCGTCCGGACGGCCGGCATCTGGACGGCGTCACCGGTGTAGGTGAACGGGCTCGTCCGGGTGAGCCGGTGGCCATGAGCGATCTCGCCGAACTGGTAGAAATGGGCAAGCTCGTCTGGGTTGGCGCGGTTTTCGAACGGTGCCGCCGACGTCCCCTCGCCCTGGCGCTTGATCAGGTCGATCCCTGCGCGCACGTCGTCGGGGTTTGCGACGACGAACGAGCCCTTGAAGAAGAAGGGGTCGTCCAGGTCGATCTGCCTGCTGCTGGAGAAGTCCGTGGAGCGGGCCTCGAAGGCCCGTTGCACCGCGTCGTAGAACTCGCCGATGAGCGTTGAGTGGGATGGCTGGAAATCGGGATCGTCGACCAGGTGCGCGGCCGGTTCCTCGATCGCCATGAACGTCCGGAGCAACAGGTCGCGGGAGAGCGGTTCGAGCGCGACCGGCAGGCCCTCGTGGATGTGCTTGGGAAGGTGTGTCGGGTACCTGGGCGCCGCCCGCACGATGCTCGGCTGGCCGCCGATCGCGGCCAGCAGGTTGCAGGCGATGCCCATGTGCAGCATCTCCTCCTTGGCGATGTCGACGATCACGTCGCGGGTACCCGAAGGATCCTGGTTGGCGTCGATCGACCACGCCGCGTACAGGTATGGCGGGATGGTGCTCATCTCCAGCTCGACGGCCGCCTGCAGGCCTTCCTCGAGCCACCGGTCGTCGCGCTGGTGTGCCGGTACCGCCATCAGGCGGGCGAGCGCTTGCATGCCGCCTCCTTCGACTGCACGAGGTGCGGGAACGCTGGGCCGGCTGACCGCGGGCGGTCAGAACTTCATCAGGTGGTGGCGGCACTCGAAGGCGGCGTCGCCGGCGCCGAAGGCGGCGGCCTCGGAGCGCTTGACGGCGAGGTAGGCGGTGCGCCGCAGCGGGCCGAGGGCCGCCATGAGGAGCTCGTCGCGTTCCAGCGCGTCGAGGGCGGCGGACAGGGAGTCGGGCAGCCGCTGGATGCCGCGGCGGCGCCTGGTGCTGTTCGACATCGTGCCCGGGTCGACCTCGACCGGCTTGCCGGGGTCGAGCTTGCTGCGGATGCCGTCGAGGCCGGCGTGGATCACGGCGCCGAGGGCGAGGTAGGGGTTGCCGGTCGAGTCGGACGGCTTGAGCTCCAGGTTGCAGGAGGCCTCGTCCGCGCCCCACAGGCGCGAGGGGATGCGCACCGCCGCCTCGCGGTTGTCCGGTCCGTAGCAGGTGAACGCGCTCGACCAGGAGTGCGGTACCAGGCGCCGGTAGCTGTTGGCGCTGGCGGCGGTGAGCGCGAGCAGGCCGGGGAGGTGGGCGAGGACGCCGGCGACGAACTGGTAGCCGAGGCTGGACAGGCCGTAGCGGTCGTCGGCGTCGTAGAGCAGGTTGCGGCCGCTCGGCTGGCCGTCCGGGCCGGCCTCCCAGAGTGAGAAGTGCAGGTGGGTGCCGTTGCCGGCCTGGTCGGGCAGGGGCTTGGGGGCGAGGGTGGCCCACAGGCCCTGCCGGCGGGCGACCCCGCGGACCGTCTCGCGGTAGGCGACCTGGTTGTCGGCGGCGCGTAGCGCGGGGGCGTGGCGGATGGACAGCTCCTGCTGGCCGTGGCCGAGCTCGGGGTAGTACTGCTCGACCTCGAGGCCCTGCGCCTCGAGCGCGCGCACCAGCTCGACGGCGTAGTCGTGGGCCTGGCCGAAGCCGGTCGAGGAGAAGCAGAGGCTCTCGTCGACCGGGACCAGCCGGTCCTCCCCACCGTCCGCGTCGGGCTCGAGGCGGCCGAGGGTGAACTCCGGCTCGAACGCTCCGACCAGCGCGATGCCCTCGGCGGCGAGCGCCGCGACGGCCTGCTTGAGGAAGCTGCGCGGGCACGCCTCCCATGGCTGCCCGTCGAGGCGGACCAGGTCGGCGGCCATGGCGCCGGCGCCGGGCGCGTACGGCAGGACGGCGAAGGTGGCCGGGTCGGGCACCAGGCGGACCTCCCCCGCCGGGCCCATGCCCTCGACCGGCTGCAGCTGGTCGAGCATGCTCATCGCCTGCATGGCGACGGTCAGCCCGATGCCGGCGGCGATGCGCTCGGCCAGCCGGGCGCGGGAGACCGCCTTGCCGCGCACGATGCCGGCGTGGTCGACGTACAGGAACCTGACCAGCGCGAGGTCGGCCGCCTCGGCCGCCTCGACCACCCGGTCGGCGGCCGACTTGCCGGCCCCCTGCCCCTTCTTCTTGGCCATGCCGCCTCCTCACGCCGCAGCCGCCACCTTCCCGGCACAGCCTGGTGGCGCGTGGCTTTCGTAGCACACCGCCAAAGCGGCGTACAGGGCATCGGTAGGCATGGGGCACGGACGGCTCCGGTTGCGCCGGGGGTGGCGGCTGGATAGCGTCCGGTGCATGCGCCCCACCGACCGTCGTCGCGTGCTGATGGCGCTGTTCTTCTTCCCGCGGGGCGGTTCCGCCCACGCGGCCCGGCTGCTCGCCGGCGCGCTGCCCGCCAGCGGCTGGGAGGTGGCGATCGCGGCCGGGTCGCTCGGCGCCGCCGGCGAGCCCACCCACGCCGCGAGCTTCTACGCCGGCCTGGACGTCACCGCGGTCGACTACGGCGCCGGCCTGGGGGCGGCCGACCCGCCTGCCGGCGCGGTCCCGTTCCAGCCCTCCTACGAGGACCGGCCGGGCGCGCCCGACCGGGTCTTCGCCGCCGTCGGCGACCGTGCCTACGAGCGCCTGGTCGAGGCCTGGGAGCAGGCCCTCGGGCGCGCCGGCGCCGGCCGCGCCGACGTGCTCCACCTGCACCACCTGACGCCGGTCAACGAGGCCGCCGCGCGGGCGTTCCCGCAGGTTCCCGTGCTCGGCCAGCTCCACGGCACCGAGCTCGGGATGCTGCGGGAGATCGGGGCGGCGCCGCGGCGCTGGCCGCACGCTGACGCCTGGGTGAAGCGGCTGCGGCGCTGGGCCGCCGGCTGCGACCGCCTGATGGTGCCGACGCGGGACGCGGCCGAGCGGGCCGGGCGCCTGCTCGGCGTCGAACCCGACCAGATCCTCCAGGTGCCGAACGCGGTCGACCTGGGGCAGTTCCAGCCCGGGCCGCTGGCTGCCGCGGACCGCCTGGCCCACTGGCGCCGCTGGCTGGTGGAGGACCCGCAGGGTTGGGACCACTCCGGGGTGCCGGGCAGCGTCCGCTACCACGAGGAGGACCTGGCCGCGATCGCGGCCGGCGGCCCGGTGCTGCTGTACGTGGGCCGCTTCACCGCGGTCAAGCGGGTGCCGCTGCTGGTGCGGGCGTACGCCCAGGCGCGGCGGCGCTTCGCGGTGCGCGCGCCGCTGGTGCTCCTCGGCGGCTTCCCGGGCGAGTTCGAGGAGCGCCACCCGCTCGACGAGGTCCGCGACCTCGGGGTGCCCGACGTGTTCCTGGCCGGCTGGCGGCCCCACGGCCTGCTGCCCGCGGCGCTGAACGCCGCCGACCTGCTGGTCCTGCCGTCGGTCCGCGAGCAGTTCGGCCTGGTGCTGATCGAGGCGATGGCCTGCGGCCTGCCGGTGGTCGCGGTGGACGCCCACGGCCCCGCCGGCATCGTCGACCCCGGCCAGAGCGGCTGGCTGGTGCCCCCCGACGACCAGGACGCGCTCGCCGACGCCCTGGTCGACGCCGTCAACGACGCGGCCGAGCGGCGCCGCCGCGGCGCGGAGGCGCGCGAGGCCGCCGGCCGCTACTCCCACGCCGCCGTCGCCCGCGCGGTCGCCCGCGCCTACCAGGACCTGGCCAGCGGCTGAGCACCGCCGTGGCTCCGGGCGCGCCGTTCCCGGCGGACGGCCATCACCCTCAACTACAGCTCGAGCCTTTGGGGAGGACCATGGACCAGCCGATCGACCTCGCCGCCGTGCCGATGCCGTTGCGCTGGCTGCGCGAGCCGCTGCGCTGGCACAGCGGCGACGGTGCCTCGCTGACGATCGTGGCCGGTGGGCGCACCGACCTGTTCGTCGACCCTGGCGGCGGGAGCGAGGTCCGCAACGCTCCGTGCCTGGTCGGGCTGCCGGGCGGCGACTTCCACCTCAGCGCGAGGGTCACGGTCGAGCTCGGCGCCACCTTCGACGCCGGCGTCCTGCTGCTGCACGCGCACGACCGCGCCTGGGCCAAGCTCTGCCTGGAGCGCTCGCCGCAGGGCCGGCCGATGGTCGTCTCGGTGGTGACCCGGGGCGTCTCGGACGACTGCAACTCGATGGTGGTCGACGGCCACCAGGTGTGGCTACGGGTCGCCCGCCTGGGCGCGGCGTTCGCCTTCCACGCCTCGACCGACGGGACCTACTGGCAGCTGGTGCGGTACTTCGCGCTGGACGAGGCCGAGCGGACCGCGGTCGGCTTCCTGGCGCAGTCCCCCACCGGCGGCGGCTGCAGCGCCACCTTCGACCAGATCCGCTACACCCCGCGGCGCCTGGAAGAGCTGCGCGACGGCCGGTGACGGCAGTCACCGGAGAGAGCAAGTCTCGCTACGGCCGCCCCGCGTCGATGTCGGATCCGGAGGCGAATCGCCCGCTACGTCTACAGCCGTCCTGCCTGCGGGGCAGTTTCCGCTTCCTCCCACGCGACGGGGTCGCACTGTTGTACGCTGCCGCCAGCCAGGAAGCCTCTCGTCCGAGGTGGGTGCCCGTGCGACGAGTTGCCGTCGCGAACCAAAAGGGCGGTGTCGGGAAGACCACCACGGTGGTGAACCTCGGCGCCGCGCTGGCCGAACTCGGCCGCCGCGTCCTCGTTATCGACCTCGACCCCCAGGCCAACGCGAGCACCTGGCTCGGGACGGTCGACGCCCGCGCCCTCTACGAGGTCTTCGAGAACGGCGCTCCGCTGGAGAAGGCCGTCCGGGAGACCGGCGTGGACGGCCTCGACCTGGTGCCGTCCTCGTCGTGGATGACCCGGGCCGAGCGCAACGCCGCCACCCAGGCGGGCGCCGAGATGATCCTGCGCCAGGCGATCGACGAGCTGCCGCCCGACGTCTGGGACGTGATCATGGTGGACTGCCCGCCGGCGCTCGGGCTGCTGTCCTACTCGGCCCTGACGGCCGCCACCGAGGTGCTGATCCCCGTCCAGACCAGGGTCATGCCCCTGGCCGGGCTGGTCGCGCTGAACCAGACGATCGATACCGTGCGGCTGCGCCTCAACCGCCGGCTCAGCCTGGGGGCGGTGCTCGCCTGCCAGGTCAACCCGACCACGCTGTCCCGGGAGGTGCTCGACGCCCTGCGCGAGCGCTTCGGCGACGTGGTGATGCGCTCGACCATCCGCGAGAGCGTGCGGGTGGCCGAGGCACCGGGGCACCGCCAACCGGTGATCACCTACGCACCCAGCAGCACCGCGGCGGCCGACTACCGCGCCGCCGCGGAGGAGTTCGATGCGAGGAGCAGCGCGCATGGTCAGGCGCAAGCGGATGGGCGGGTTCAACGCGCTTGACGAGCTCCTGCCCGGCCCGACGGAGACGTCCAGGGACAGCCCCGAGCGGCCGCGGCGCGGGTTGCGGCCCAAGCGCGTGCGGCCCAAGCGGATGGGGCCCTTCAACGCGCTGGACGACCTGCTGCCCGGGCCGGCGACGTCCGGTTCCGGGCTGGACTGGACGCCCGAGCCGGACGCGTCCTGGCCGGCGTGGCTGCGGCCCAGGCAGACGGACCGGCCCCGCCGCGGCACGGAGGCCTTCGACCCGCTCGACGAGCTGCTGCCCGGCCCGCCACGCCAAGAGGCGCCCGCCAAGGTGCGCGCATCCTTCCAGCTCCCTCCCGAGGTGCTCGAGGCGGTCAGGGACGCCACCGCGCACCTTTCGGGGCCGCCGCTGCGCATGACCATGACCGCGCTGGCCGAGCGCGCCCTGCGGGCCGAGGTCGCCCGCCTGGCCGACGAGCACAACCAGGGCCGGCCCTTCCCCCAGCGGCCCCGCCCCGGCCACCGCGGCCGCTGATCCGGTCCAAGGGCCGCGACCAGGCCGGGGTGCGCCGGCCCCGATCCGGGTACGTATCGACGGCAGGTGCGGGAAAGGCCATCGCGGAGGAGGGGAAGTTCGTTGGTGAGCGCGTGGGTGCTGATCCAGACCGAGGTCGGCAAGGCCGGCGACGTCGCCAAGGCGGTGTCGGCGATCGAAGGGATCAAGCGGGCCGAGGTGACCGCCGGGCCGTTCGACGTGATCGCGCAGGCGGCGGCGCCCGACCTGAACAGCCTCGGCGGCTTGGTCCTCACCAGGGTGCAGTCCGTGCCGGGCACGACCAGGACGCTCACCTGCCCCCTGGCGACGCCCCAGCCGGCCGGCCGCTGAGCCGCGCAGCACCTGGCCCAACTCGGGCGCTTGCCGACAGGCCGGGACGGTCGGGATGGTCGCGCCGATGTAACCAGCATTTGGCCCGCCGGACACCGAAACATCGTATCGTTCGGGCCGGCATGTACAGCAACGCCGCGCTCCGTGATCACGCCCACGCACCGCGGTCAGACCGGCCCCGGGTGCTGGTGGTCGTCGACCTGCCCGTGCTGCGCAAGTCCATCGTCGACCTGCTGGAGCGGGACGGCATGACGGTGGTCGCCGAGGCCGAGGGCCAGCAGGCCGCGATCGCCGCGACCGAGGAGGCCGACCCCGACGTCGTGCTCCTCGACCTCCGCACGCGCCAGGTCAACGCGCTCGACCTGGTGCGCCACATCCGCGGCCTCGAGCTCACCGTCATGGTGGTCGGCCTGGTCGGCGCGAACGACTCGACGGCACCCACCGACGCCCGCGCCGTCGGGCTGTTCGCCCTGGTCAAGGGCAGCGGTCCCTGGGAGCTGCTGAGCGCGGTCGAGCAGGCCCACGCCAGCCTCCACCGCGAGCGCGGCTGACCAGCGGGTTTCCCCGGCCCTTCGGGCGGCACCCCGGCAGGGCGGCCAGAGCGAGCTGAGGGGGACGAGGTGAGCGAGGCGGCCGAGCGCGAGGTGCGCCTGGGGGTCGGCCAGGTCGAGCTGGACGGCGACCTGGTGGTACCGGCGGGCGCCACCGGCGTGGTGCTGTTCGCCCACGGCAGCGGGTCGAGCCGTCACAGCCCGCGCAACCGGCGGGTGGCCGCCGCCCTGCGCGGGGCGGGGCTCGCCACCCTCCTGCTCGACCTGCTGACCACGGCCGAGGAGGAGCGCGACCGGGCCACCGCCGAGCTCCGCTTCGACGTCGGCATGCTGGCCGGGCGCCTGGTCGCCGCGGTGGACTGGCTGCTCGGCGAGGCGGCGACCGCCGGACTGCCGGTCGGCGCCTTCGGGGCGAGCACCGGCGCGGGGGCGGCCCTGGTCGCCGCCGTCGACCGGCCACGAGCGGTGGCGGCGGTGGTCTCCCGCGGCGGGAGGCCCGACCTGGCCGGCCCCGCCCTGGCGCGGGTCCACGCGCCCACCCTGCTGATCGTCGGCGGCCGTGACCCGCAGGTGCTCGACCTCAACCGGGCTGCGCTCGCGGAGCTGCCGCCGTCCTCCCGCCTCGAAGTGGTCCCGGACGCGACCCACCTGTTCGAGGAGCCCGGTGCCCTCGACCAGGTTGCCGGCCTCGCCGCCACCTGGTTCACCCGCCACCTCGGAACCCCGCCGGCCGCGCCGGTGTAGCAGCGGGTGGACCCAGTAGGACTCGCGCACCGCCGGAGCCTGGCGACCGCGCCCCAGAGGCGGCGGCACGCACCAGCCGGCTGCTGCTCGAACGGCGAAAGGACGACGACGTGAGCCGACGGATCCTGGTGCTGGCGGTGCTCGCCGCGGCCCTGCTCACCGTGCAGACGACGGCGTGGGCCAAGGGCGCCTCCAAGGGCACCGTGTCAGGGGGCGGGCTGGCCAGCCCGATCAGCGTGACCGGGGAGGGCGAGCCGGGCAGCGGCGACCTGCTGGCCAGGCTCGCCGAGCAGACGGGCGCCTACGTGGCCATGTACGGGGAGGACGCAGGCTCCGGCACGCTCGTCGCGGCCAAGCCCACCGGCAGCCTCGGGCCGCACTTCCTGGTCACCTACAGCGTTCCGTCCCCGGCGGGCGGCGAGGACGCGGTCAGGCAGGACCTGTACCCGTTCGCGGCCCACGGGCCGGTGAGCTTCACCGCCGGCGGGCAGCGCTTCATGGACGGGATGCAGACCGGCGAAGGCTGGTTCCAGGCGCCGGTGGCCCTGCGCGAGACGCTCGCCGCCATCGGCGTGCGCAAGGCCTCCAACGCCGCGGCCGCCCAGCCGGCCGAGGCCAAGGCCGTCACGCCGGCCGCGGCGAGCCAGCCGGCCCGCTCGGGCTCGGCCGCCCCGCTGCTCACCGCCGGCGCCGTGGTCGCGCTGCTGCTGGCCGGCGGCCTGACCACGGTGGCGCTGCGGCGCCGCTCCAGCTCCAGCTGAGGCGCCACCCGCACGGCGCGGCGGCCGGGACGCGCGTCCCGGCCGCCGCGCCATCGGCTTGCCGTCGAGGCCAAGGGTGTCGCCTTGGTGTCTGGAATGCCAATTGATTATCGGTCGCTGCTGGCGCGGCGCCGCTCAGCCGAGCTGGTCGAGCGCCTCCAGGCTGGGCCAGAAGGCGGGCACGGTGGTGGCGTAGTCGTACAGGCTGGCGCCGACCACCCGCGCGTCGCGCGCGGCACGGACGAACTCCGCCACGTCGGCCGCGCTGACCGCGTCGGCGACGCCGCCGATCGCGTGCACCGGCAGGCCGGTGGCGCGGGCCGCGTCGGCCAGGTTCGCGGTCGTGTACGGGTAGGGGCAGTCGCCCCGGCCGCCGCGGCAGCCTCCCCGGTAGGACCAGTAGCCCATCGTCTGCACCACGTCGGCGTCGCGGGCGACGCTGCGCCAGGGGAAGCCGGCCCACCGCGCCCGGTACCTGGCCATGCCGCGGGGCGCGGGCACGATCGCGCCGACCGGGTAGCCGTCGCCCAGCGCGCGCCGGACCCGCTCCAGGTGGGCCGCCACGCCCGCGTTGAAGGCCGCGCGGTCGCCGGGGCCGGCCCGGTGCTCGATGTCGACCGCGAGCGCGTCGAAGCGCTGCCCGCCGCTCTCGAAGCCGGCAACGGCGAGGGTGCGGCGCACGTCACGCGCCAGCCAGCGGCCGTAGCCGGGCAGGTACCAGCCGACCACCCGCAGGCCGGCGGCGTGGGCGGCCTGCAGCCAGCGGCCGAGCAGCTCCGGCCGGACCAGGTCGGTGCCGTCGGAGAAACGCGCGGTCTGCAGGTAGAGGGTGCCGACGTGGTGACCGGCCAGGTCGCGCGCTGACGTGGCCGGGTCGAGGCCGAGGTCGTAGTGGTCCACCCAGGCGCCGAGGCGGCAGAACGCCGCGATGCTCGGCCGGGCACGCCCGGCCGAGCCGGGCACGGTCCAGGTCCCCTGCCGGCAGGGGGCTGGCACCGCCGCCTCGGCGGCCCCGGTCGCGAGGATCCCCGCACGCCGCCCGTCCGACCGTGGCGCGGCCGGGATCGGCACCAGCGCGAGCGCCAGGACCAGCAGCAGCATGCGGCGCCGCACCCGCGGCACCTGCGAAGGAAGGCGCGCGAGCGCGGCCAGTCGAGCAGGCATCGGCCGGTTGTACCACCCAGGCGGTGGCCAGACCAGTCAGGACCGGCCGGCGGTTGGGGCCCGGCCCGGGGGCAGGGAGGGGCGGGGAGCAGGGGACGGGCGTCGGCCGGCGCCCCGGTCGCCCGGAGGCCGAGACCCACCCGCATCGGCACCACTCCCGCAAAGGGATCCAAGCAGACAGGTACCGAGGAGCCATCGTGACAACTACGTAGATCCGCACGTCGGCGCGGGCGTGCGGAGGCACGCGGGGCGGCCGGCTGGCATGCTCCCCCCGCCGGCAGCCCCGCGACCCTGACCGGGCCGCCGCGGCGGCGGCGGCCGGGTGTGGCTCCGCCAGCACCGAGGAGGCAAAGCGGTGGGAGTGTTCGATCGGCAGACCGGGCACGAGCAGGTCGTCTTCTGCCAGGACCCGGCGTCGGGCCTGCGCGCGGTGATCGCGATCTACTCGACCGCGCTCGGGCCTGCCCTCGGCGGCACGCGCTTCTACCCGTACCGCACCGAGGAGGACGCCCTCGCCGACGTCCTCGACCTGTCGCAGGCAATGGCCTACAAGGCGGCCTGCGCCGGCCTCGACCTCGGCGGCGGCAAGGCGGCCGTGATCGGCGACCCGCGCCGCGACAAGAGCGAGGCGCTGCTGCGCTCCTACGGCCGCTTCGTGCAGTCCCTCGGCGGCCGCTACGTCACCGCCTGCGACGTCGGCACCTACGTCGAGGACATGGACGTGGTGGCGCGCGAGTGCGACTTCGTCACCGGCCGCTCCCCCGCCAACGGCGGCGCTGGCGACTCCTCGATCCTCACCGCCTACGGGGTCTTCCAGGCGCTGCGCGCGGCGGCCGAGGCCGTCTGGGAAGCGCCCTCGCTGGCGGGCCGCCGGGTGGGCGTCTCCGGGGTCGGCAAGGTCGGCCGCCGCCTGGTCGACCACCTGCTGGTGGACGGCGCCGAGGTGGTGGTGGCCGACGTCAGCGCCGAGGCGGTCGAGCGGGTGCGCGCCAGCCACCCGGAGGTCGAGGCGCTCGGCGTCGACGCCCTGCCCCGGGCGCCGATGGACGTGTTCGCGCCGTGCGCCATGGGCGGGGCGCTCGACGAGCCGACGGTGGCCGCGCTGCAGGCCCGGGTGGTCTGCGGCGCCGCCAACAACCAGCTCGCCGAGCCCGGCGTCGCCAAGCTCCTGGCCGACCGGGGCATCCTCTACGCGCCCGACTACGTGGTCAACGCGGGCGGGCTGATCCAGGTCGCCGACGAGATCGGCGGCTACTCCGAGGAGCGTGCCCGCGCCCGCGCCGGCCGCATCTACGACACCACCAAGCGGGTCCTGCACCTGGCGGCCGAGGAGGGCGTCCCACCCTCGGTCGCCGCCGACCGCCTCGCCGAGCGCCGCATCGCCGAGGCCCGCCACCGCCAGGGCGGCGCCATGCCGCCGCTGCTGCCCGCCCTGCGCTAGTACAGTCAGTGCCGCCGGCGATCACCGAGCGGCTTCCGAGGCGGTGTGACGATGGACGTTGCGGCTCTCGCACAGCTCCTGCACGAGACGGCCGAGCATCACGG
Organism: Actinomycetes bacterium; assembly: GCA_036377075.1. Lineage (GTDB taxonomy): Bacteria > Actinomycetota > CALGFH01 > CALGFH01 > CALGFH01 > DASUZB01. Next base: position 12,653 of record DASUZB010000201.1, read on the forward strand.
CTCGTTCGAGGCAGTCGCCCCACCGCACGACTGGTGGGACTGGTACGCGGCGTACATGGACGCCCGGGAGCACGGAGGCACCCCGGAGGAGGCCTCCGCGGCCGCCGGACGCTACATGGCGGAGGTCAAGCACGTCGTCGTGGCCGAGCAGGCCGGGACGGAGCCGCCGACGTGAGCGACTACGACGTCATCGTCGTCGGCGGCGGCTCGCCCGGCGAGCACTGTGCCGGGGCGCTGGCCGAAGGTGGCCTGCGCGTCGCGCTCGTCGAGCGGGAGCTGGTCGGCGGCGAGTGCTCCTACTGGGCGTGCATCCCGTCCAAGACGCTGCTGCGCCCCGGCGAGGCCGTCCACGGAGCGCGCGAGGCCGGCGCGACCGCGCAGGTCGACGTTCAGGCCGCGCTCGCCTGGCGCGACTTCATGGTGTCGAACTACTCCGACGCCGGACAGGAGCGCTGGCTGGCCGGCCGCGGCATCGACCTGCTTCGCGGGCGCGGCCGGCTCGCCGGCACGGGAGTGGTCGACGTCGACGGCGTCCGCCACACCGCGGACCACGTCGTGTTGGCCAACGGCGCGGACCCGATCGTGCCGCCGGTTCCCGGCCTGCGCGAGCTCGAGGGCATCTGGACGAACCGCGAGGTGACCGGCATGAAGTCGGTCCCGCGGCGCCTGCTGGTGCTGGGTGGCGGTCCGGTCGGGGTCGAGATGGCGCAGGCCGTCCGCCGCCTCGGCGGCGAGGTCGCCCTCGTGGGGGCCGCGCCGCGCGTGCTGCCGCGCGAGGCCGCGCCGCTGGGCGAGGCGCTCGGCGAGAGCCTGCGGCGTGACGCGATCGAGCTGAGGCTCGGCGTGCAGGCGGCGGCCGCCCGTCGCGACGGCGAGGACTACGTCCTCCAACTCGACGACGGAGCCGAACTGCGCGGCGACCGGCTGCTCGTCGCCACCGGCCGCCGCCCACGCGTCGACGGCATCGGGCTCGAGGCCGTCGGGGTCGACGTGGACCCTCGCGGCATCCGGGTGGACGCGCGCCTGCGCGCCGGCGAGCGGTTGTGGGCGATCGGCGACGTCACCGGCATCTGGCCGCTCACGCACGTCGGCAAGTACCAGGGCGACGTCGTCGCGGCGAACATCCTCGGCGAGCCGCGCACGGCCAGCTACGACGCGGTGCCGCGCGTCGTCTTCACCGACCCGCAGGCCGCCGCCGCCGGCGCGACCGAGGCACGCTGCAGCGCGACGGTCGCGCTGAAGGACGTGGCGAAGACCGCGACCTACACGCACGCCTACGCCGACTCGAACGGCTTCCTCACGCTGCTGAGCGACGGCGAGCGGCTGACCGGCGCCTACGCGCTCGGCCCGGATGCGGGCGAGTGGCTGCAGCAGGCGACGCTGGCGATTCGCGCCCGTGTTCCGCTCGACGTGCTCCGGGACACGATCCAGCCCTTCCCGACGTTCTCGGAGATCTACGTCGACGCGCTCAACAGCCTGCGTGCCGCGATTGCGGCCGAGCGGCGGCCGTCCGAGGTGGAACCGCGATGAGCGCCGCCACCGACCGGCTGTTCCTCGCCGTCTCACCCTGATCCGTCGCCACCTCGACTCCTGGAGGCACGCGCCCTCACGGGTCGAGCAGGACGCCGGGGTTGAGCACGCCGGCCGGGTCGAGGGCGTGCTTGGCGGCGCGCAGCGCCGCGGCGAACGGCTCCGGCCGCTGGCGGTCGTACCAGGGACGGTGGTCGCGGCCGACGGCGTGGTGGTGGGTGATCGTCCCGCCGGCGCCGAGCACGGCCTCGGAGGCCGCCGCCTTGACCTCGGCCCACTGGGCCAGCTCGTCGCCGCGCCGGGCCGGGGCGAGCACGGTGAAGTACGGCGCGGCGCCGTCCGGGTAGGCGTGGGTCAGCCGGCAGGTGACCGCGCCGGCGCCGCAGGTCCGCTCGAGCGCCTTGCGCACCGTCTCGGTGACGCCCTCGACCAGGCCGTCGAGCCGGTCCCAGGTGACCGCCGTCTCGAACGTCTCGACCAGCACGCCGAGCAGGACCAGCCGGTCGCGCAGGTGCGGCGCGCGCACGAAGCTGGCCCGCCAGGCGCCGCCGCCTCCCCCGCCGCCGTCGCCCAGCGGACGTCCACCCACGTCGGCGCACAGCTCCAGCGCCGTGGCCAGGTCCTGCGCGACCGGGCCGCCGACGGACTCGAAGCCGAGCACCAGGGCGGCGTCGCCGCCGGCGAGCGTGCCGGTCATGGTCGCCTCGGCCCCGTCGACCAGGCGGCAGGCCGCCGGCGCGAGCCCGGCCTGCAGCAGCCCGCGGACCGCGGCGGTGCCGGCCGCGAAGGAGCCGAACGCCACCGTCGCCGCGGCCCGCTCGGCGGGGCGCGGCTGCACCCGCAGCCAGGCCTCGGTGATCACCCCGAGGGTGCCCTCGCTGCCGAGGGCCAGCCGGTCCGGGCTCGGCCCGGCGCCGGAGCCCGGCAGCCGCCGCGACTCGTACACCCCGGCGGGGGTCACCATGCGCACCGACTCGACCAGGTCGTCGACGTGGGTCGCGCGGGTGGAGAAGTGCCCCGCCGCGCGGGTGGCCAGCCAGCCGCCGACGGTGGAGCGCTCGAACGACTGCGGGTAGAAGCGCAGCGTCAGGCCGTGCCGCCCGAGCTCCTCCTCGGCGCGCGGGCCGAGCGTCCCGGCGCGGATGCGCGCGGCCCGCGCCACCGGGTCCACCTCGGCCACGCCGGCGATGGCGCCGAGGTCGAGGGAGGCCACCCCGGCGAAGGCGTCGCCGACGGCCGGCTCGACCCCGCCGACCACGCTGGTGCCGCCGCCGAACGGCACCAGCGCCACGCCGGCCCGCCCGGCCCAGTCGAGCGCGGCGGCCAGCTCGGCCTCGTCGCGGGGGCGCAGCACCAGGTCGGGCGGGTGCTCGACCTGGCCGCGCAGCCCGCGCACCAGGTCCCGGTAGGAGCGGCCGAGCCCGTGCCGGGCACGGTCGAGCGGCGCGCCGGACGCGACCGGCGCCAGCGCCCCCGGCGCCGCCACCCGCGGCGCCGGCAAGGGCGAGAGCGGCCGCGGCCGCTCCGGCGCCTGCGCCGGGAAGCCGAGCAGCGCCTCCACGTTCGGGCCGAACGCCTCCAGCTCGTCCTGCCGTGGCTCCTCGTCCGCCCCGCCCCATCCCCACAGCGCGTAGGTCGAGCTGGCTGGCACGGCGGCTCCTCGGGTCCGGCGAACAGGCACCCACGACCGTACCAGGCTCAGGCCGGGACCCGGCGGCGGAGAAGTCCCCGTGCGCGCGGCGGCGGGTAGCGGGCCTCCACCGCGGCGCGACCGAGAGCCGCTCGGTCGCCGCCCGCTCCCGCGCCAGGCTGTCGCGCAGGTCCTGCTCGGCCTGCCGGCGCTCGCTGACGTCCCGGGCGATCAGCAACTCCCCGGTCGGCCGCCCGCGCCCGTCGGGCAGGGCGGAGGCGGTCAGCTCGTACGGGCGCCCGTCGAGGACCGCCTCCCCGCCGAGGTCGCCGTCGGACCTGGCAGCCCCGCGCGTGCGGGAGATCGCGCCGGCCCACCCCGGCGCCAGCCGTTCCAGCGGTTGCCCGACGGCCTGGCCGACCGGCTGGCCGAGGAGCCGCTCGCCGGCGAGGTTGGCGTCCACCACCCGCCCGTACGGGTCGGTCACCACCACCGCGTCGCGCATCATCCGGAAGATCCGGCCGCGCGCGATCGGAGCCAGGTCGAGCAGCCGGAAGCGGAACAGGCCCCACACCAGCACCATGCCGGTCAGGACGAACAGGAACGGGGTCAGCTCCACCCGCCCGAACACCCCGACGTCCAGGTTGTGCAGCACGTTGGCCAGGCTCGGCAGCAACACGGTGACGACCAGCAGCAGGCTCTGCCGCCAGCAGCGGCGCGAGACGTGCGTGAGGGTCCAGACGAACAGCGCCGTCGCGCCCCAGACGACCAGGTTCCCGTACACCAGGAACGGCCAGAACAGCGGCCCCACCCGGGCGATCGCGTCGGGGTCCCCCGCCGCCGACGCCGGGTACCAGCGGATCAGGTCGTGGGTGGCGCCGTTGGCCAGCAGCACCACGACCACGACCGGGGGAAGCGCCAGCAGCGCCATGGTGACCCGGTTCACCCAGCGTTCCCGGCCGGTGTACTGCATGATGAACGCGAACCACGCCGGCGGCAGCGCCGCCACGCCGAGCCACTTGGCGTCGCCCCAGCGCAGCTTGTCCGGCAGCGACGAGGCGCCGAGCTCGAGGGCGTAGGCGACGCTCCACCAGCCGGCCGCGGCCAGCAGCACCACCAGGCTGGCGCCGGCCGCCGCCGCCCGGTGCCGCCAGACGTAGAACGCACCGGCGCCCAGGCAGCAGCCACCAACCAGTGCCAACGTGCTGAAGAACCAGTGCCAGCGCACGCCGCGGCCCCCCCGCGCAGAACGAACAGGCACAATCGCAGCGAATCATACGACAGCGGCATGTCTCCGAGGCAACGCGAGCGGAACGGACGGCGAACGGCGGTCGGGTCAGGCGCCAGACGCCTCGACGAGGCCGGCCGAGTTGGCGATCGGCTCGGCCGCGCCGCCGCCCCGGGCTGGGACCACCGTGGCGAACTGGAGCAGCTCCACCAGCGTGAGGGCGTGGAACACCGGGTCCGGCGCGCCGAGTGCGCGCCACGCGCCGGTGCTGATCCGCGCCCCGGCGGCGGTGAGGACGAACTCGGAGCTCAGGCGCTCGCCGTAGAGCACCAGCGCGCCACCCTGCCGGGTCCGCAGCGCGACCGGCGGGAACGCCGCCGGTGCGAGCCGGTGGCTGACCCTGCCGAGGGTGAAGGCCTTGCGGTCGTTGGTGGCCTTCTGCACGAGGTTCCTCGTCGACTCGTCGACCTTCAGCTGGCCGGCCGGCGCACCCTTCAGCCGGGCGTTCAGGAAGCCGGCGTGCGCACCGGCGACGGCTGCGGGTGGCAGGGCCAGGGCGGCGTCGTCGCGGCGGACGGCGACGGCGTAGCCCTCCTCGTCGGTCGCGACCGCCGGCACCCGCTCCCCCTCGTCCAGCACCACCGAGGCGCTCACCCGCCAGGGATCGACCGCCCGCTTGCGGACGAAGACCATCAGCACCGGCAGCCTGGCGGCCCCCTTGGTGGTCTCCGTCGCCGAGACCACGAACCACTTGGGGTAGCCGTCGAGCCTCGGGACGAGGTAGCTGGCGCCGGCCACCGTGAACGGCGCCGGCCTGTGCCGGTTCGCGGGGTCGCTGAGCGCCGCCATGCGCAGCTGGGCCTGCTCCACCGCGTACCGTCCGTCGGTCTCGACGGCGGCGACCACCCCCGGGTCCCACTTGGCGGCGAGGGCGCGGTTGGCGGCGAGGTAGCCCTCGAGCGCCTTCGCGGCCGCCGCACGGGTCAGCGCGGGACGGCCGGCCGCGGGCTCACCCCGGTTGGGGCGGACCGGCAGCGCGCACCCGGCCAGCGCGGCCGCCAGCACGCCGGCCAGCGCGAGGCGGAGCGGCGACCATTTCGTGCTCACGGCGCCGCCGCCCGCGACCAGGCCGGCTCCGACCTCGCCGCTCGCGGCCGACCGCGCCGGCGCAGCAGCCGCACGCCACCGGCGGCCGCGACCAGGCCGATCGCGAGCACCCCGAGCGAGATCAGGAACGCACCGTCGACCTCGGCGGCGACCGCCACGTCGGCGTCGACGCCGGGGCGCGCGTCCCCGTTCAGCAGCGCGACCCGCCACTCACCGTCGGCGCTCCGCCACGACAGCTCCTGGCGTCCCCGGCCGCTGGCCGAGGCGGCCCAGACGTCGAGCCCGGCGGGCCTCGGGAGGCGCTGGGTGCCGTGGTCGACGGTCTGCTGGCGGGTGTGCCACGGGAAGGTGAACCGGTACAGGCTGTCGTAGCGGCTGGCCCCGAGGTAGCTGTCGACCTCGTCGGCGTGGCCGACGCCGAGGAAGATCGGACCGTGGTCGCGCGCCTCGGCGCGCAGGTGCAAGGTCGGGCCGACCAAGCTGATCGCTCCCGGGACCGAGACGATCGCCGACGACGACGCGGTGAGCCGGTGGCTGGCGGTGCTGAGCGCGTCGTCGGGACCGACGACGGCGGCGGCCGCCGCTCCGGTCAGGCCGACCACGGCACCAAGGAGGAACGCGATGACCCCGAAGACGCGTCGCATACGGCGGATTCTTGCGGCAAGGCCGCGGCGGCACATGTCCCTAGTTCAGGGGACAACGGAGGCCAATCCGTCATCGATGACCGTCGCCGTTGGCCAGCGACGGTGAGCTGCCCCTCAGCCGCGACCGCATCGCCGGAGCGCAGCCAGACGACCTCTTCGTACCGCGCCCTCCCATGGCCGATGTGACGATCGTGCTCAGATGCCGAGGAGCGCGCGGTTAGACGGCCCGGGTGCGGGTGGCGTACCAGCCAGTGACGAGCAGGACGGCGGCGAGCGCCACCAGGACGACCAGGAAGGTGAGCTGCAGCGGCCAGTATTGGCCGGCCGGGTGGTAGGGGACGCTGTGGCTGTTGCTGGGCTGGATGCTCCAGCCGCCGCGGGGCACCCCAAAGCGTGGACCGGCGGTACGACTGGTTGGGGTGAGGGTGCGGACCGCCCACCCGGTCGCCAGGAACAGCACGAGAAAGCCGACCAGGGCGGCGCCGACGGCGGGCAGGGTCCGCCGCAGCCAGGCGCCAAGGGCCACGGCCAGGGCGAAGGCGAGCAGGATCTCGCCTGCCAGGGCCAGGTCCACGGAGAAGAACCAGATCCAGCGGGAGCTGGTCAGCCCGCCCTCGGTGAGCGGATGTTGCAACCGGTCGTTGGCGAGGCCGGCGGCCAGCCCGACGGCGGCGAGGCCCGTGGCGAGGGCGGTCACCTTCGTGGTGTACCAGCGTCGCCGGGAGGTCGACTGGGTCCAGGCCACCAGTTGGGTGCGCTGCTCGACCTCCCGAGCGACCAGCGGGGCGCCGACCAGCGCGCCGATGACCGCGAGCGCGGCAGGGACGCCTTCCTCGAAGGCCGGGACGGCGAAGTTGTACCGGGTGGCGAAGGCCTCCTGCGGGCCGTTGGGATACCGCTGCATGAGGGCGTGGCAGACCGCGGCGGAGCGCACATGGTAGGTCCCGCTGGGGGCGTCCGGGAGAGGGCAACCGGCTGCTCGCATTGCGGCCAGCCAGTGGCCGTAGCCCGCCAGCCAGTGGTCGGCGCTCAACCCGGCGGCGAGCATCAGCGCGCACATCGCGGCCAAGGCCAGCAGCGCCCACAGCGCCTGTCCGCGGTGCTGCCGCCAGATCAGGCAGGTCATGCCAGCGCCTCCGCGCGTCTCGGGTGGTCCTCGTCGAGGTAGCCGAGCACCAGCTCGTCGAAGGTCGGTTGCGCCTCGTCCAGCCCCGGCCCGGTGGGGGTGGAGACGTCGGACCGCACCAGCGCGATCGTCCGCCCCGCGGTGGTTCGCGAGTGGATCACCGGCCATTGGCCGGTCTGCGACCAGCCGGCCGGGCCCGACACGGTCCGGTGGGTCTGGCGGAGTTGCTCGATGTCGCCAGCCAGGCGTACCCGTCCGGCGCGCAGCACGATGAGGTAGTCGCAGATGCGTTCCAGCTCGGCCACGACGTGCGAGGAGAACAGCACCGCAGCCCCGGTCTCGGTGCACGCGGCGAACATCGAGGTGAGGAACTCGCGGCGGGCCAGCGGGTCGAGGTTGGCCAGCGGCTCGTCCAGCAGCAACAACTCCGGGCGCTTGCCCAGCACCAGGGTGAGGGCGACCTGGGCGCGCTGGCCGCCGGAGAGGGTGTTGATGCGGGCGCGGAGCGGGATGTCCAGCCGTCGGATGCGTTCGGTGGCCACAGTGCTGTCGAAGCGTGGGTTGAGGCAGCGGCCGACCTCGAGGACGTCTGCGACCCGCAGCCGCGGCCACAGCGGGGCGTCCTGGGCAACGTAGCCGATCCGGTCCAGCCGGCGGGCGGGTGGGGCACCGGTGATCTGCACGGTTCCGGTGGTTGGCGGCAACAGGCCTGCGGCCATGTTCAGCAGCGTGGTCTTGCCCGCGCCGTTGGGGCCGACCAGTGCGACCACGCGTCGGGGCGGGACCACTACGGTGCAGTCACGAACCCCCCAGACGCCGCGGCCGTACCGGTGGCCCAGCCCGTCCGCGCGCAGCATCGGCGTCATGCCACGCCCCCACCGTCACGGGTCAGGCGGTCGCTGGCACCGGCGGCCGGCTCGTCCAGCGCAACCGCCAGCAGCGCGCGGATCTGCTCGGCCGTCATCCCCGCCTCCCGTGCTCGCCGCACCCAGCGGACCAGCGAGGCCAGCAGCCCGGGCGGCGCGGCCAGGGGTCCGGTGGGCGGCGATGGGGCGACGAAGGTGCCCACGCCCTGCCGGCGCACCACGATGCCGTCATGCTCCAGTTCGCCGTAGGCCTTCACGACGGTGTTGGGATTGACGGCCAGTGCGTCCACGACCTCCTTCACGGTGGGCAGCTGCTCACCCGGGTGCAACCGGCCGAGCATCACCTCGCGGCGCACCTGCTGCATCAGCTGCCGGTAGATCGGGACCCCGGACCCCGCGTCGAGTCGGAACACCGTTGCCTCCCAAACCGTTTCCTATCTCTACTAGTAGACTAGCGGACCATGAGATATGACGGCAACGGCCTTCGGTCGGAGATCGTTGAAGTGCTCGACGTTCGTAACGCTGTGGGGGGACCGGGTCGACCTGCAGGAATCTGCCGAGGGTGGGGACGTACAGGCGCACCACCGGTCACGGTGGTCAGGGTGAGGTCGGTGGCGTCGTCCTCTGGGAGTACGTCGAAGGCCCGCTACGGCCGCGCTTGCCTACCGAGGCGGCGCGCCGGCGTGGATCGCGCGGACCGTCTCGATGGTGTCGGCTTCCTCGGCGCGCTTGTCCTCGCGGTAGCGCAGCACCCTCGCGAAGCGCAGCGCCAGGCCGCCCGGGTAGCGGGGGCTCGCCTGCACGCCGTCGAAGGCGACCTCCACCACCAGCTCGGGGCGGACGTGGACGACCCAGTCGCCGCGGTCGGTGGCCAGCTGCATCAGCCGCTCGGTCTGCCAGCCCAGCATCTTGTCGGTCAGGCCCTTGAAGGTCTTGCCGAGCATCACCCAGCCGCCGGTCTCCGGGTCGCGCGCGCCCAGGTGCAGGTTCGACAGCCAGCCGCGGCGGCGGCCGTGGCCCCACTCGGCGGCCAGGATCACCAGGTCGAGGGTGTGCACCGGCTTGACCTTCAACCAGCCGGCGCCACGCCGGCCGGCCTCGTACGGCGCGGCGAGCGACTTCACCACCACGCCCTCGTGGCCCCGCTCCAGCGTCGCCGCCAGGAACGCCGCCGCCTCCCTGGGGTCGGCGGTGACCACCCGGGGTATGCGCAACGCCTCCGGCACGGCCGCGGCCAGGGCGGCGTGGCGCTCCGATCCCGGCCGGTCGAGCAGGTCGGCGCCGTCGAGGTGCAGCACGTCGAACAGGAACACCGACAGCGGTGTCGCCGCCCGCAGCGCCGCCGGGTCGCCCTTGCTGCCGACCCGGCTCGCGGTGACCTGGAACGGCTGCGGCCGGCCGTCCGGGCGCAGCGCGATCACCTCGCCGTCGAGCACGATCGACTCGACCGGCAGCGCGAGCGCGGCCTCGACGACCTCGGGTACGCGGGCGGTGATGTCGTCC
>DASUZB010000202.1:0-42758 GCA_036377075.1 Actinomycetes bacterium
AAAGCGGCGCAGGGCCACCGACCGTTTGGACAAAGGAGACGAGATGCCCGCGAGAATCCTGGACGGCGAGGCGCTGGCCGCGCGCCTCCGTGCCGAGCTGGCCACCGAGGCGGAGCGGCTCGCCGAGGCTGGGCGCCGGCCGGGCCTCGCGGCGGTGCTGGTCGGCGACGACCAGCCGTCCCACATCTACGTCGGCGCCAAGCAGCGGGCGGCGGCGGCCACCGGGGTCGACGCGCGCCGCGTCGAGCTGCCCGCCACCGCCAGCCAGGCCCAGGTGGAGGGCGCCGTCGCCGAGCTGAACGCCGACCCGGCCGTGCACGGCATCATCGTCCAGCTGCCGCTGCCCGACGGGCTCGACCCGGTGCGGGTCCAGGAGGCGATCGACCCCGCCAAGGACGTCGACTGCCTGCACCCGTGGAACGAGGGCCGGCTGCTTCGTGGCGACCCGGAGTTCACCCCGTGCACCCCCGCCGGCATCGTCGAGCTGCTGCGCCACGAGCGCGTGCCGGTGGAGGGCAGCCACGTGGTGATCCTCGGCCGCGGCCTGCTGGTCGGGCGGCCGCTGGCGGTGATGCTCTCGGCCAAGGCGCCGGGCGCCAACGCCACCGTGACCCTGTGCCACACCGGCACCCGCCGCCTCGGCGACTTCACCAGGCAGGCCGACGTGCTGGTGGCGGCGGCCGGACGGCCGGCGATGGTCACCCCCGAGATGGTCAAGCCGGGCGCGGCAGTGGTCGACCTCGGCAACCACCGCGTCGGCGGCAAGCTGGTCGGCGACGTCGCGCCCGAGGTCGCCGAGGTGGCCGGCGCGCTCACCCCGGTGCCCGGCGGGGTGGGGCCGATGACCGTCGTGATGCTGCTGGCCAACACCGTGCGGGCGGCGCGCGGCGCCGCGGTCGCCGCCGGGACCGGACGGTGAGCGGCGGCGGCCGGCTCGCCGGGCTGCTCGACGACGGACGCTTCGTCGTCACCGGCGAGCTCGTGCCGCCGCGCTCGCCGGACGCCGGGCTGGTGCGCCGTGCCGCCGCCCAGCTCGCCGGGCTGGTCGACGCCGTCAACGTGACCGACAACGCGGCCGCGCGGGTGGGGATGTCGCCGCTGGCGGCGGCCGTGCTCGCCGCCGGCGAGGGCCTGGAGCCGGTGCTGCAGCTCACCTGCCGGGACCGCAACCGCCTGGCGCTCGCGGCCGACCTGCTGGGCGCGCACGCGCTCGGCATGCGCGCGATCCTGTGCCTGTCGGGCGACCCCCTGGAGGTGGGCCCGTACGGCGACGCCAAGGCCGTCTTCGACCTCGACGCGATCGGGCTCGCGCGGCTGGCGACCGCCCTCGGCGACGGGGTCGGCCCCGACGGCGGCCCGCTCGACCCGCCGGCGCGCTTCCTGGTGGGCGTGGCCGAGGCGCCGGGCAGGGCCGACCCGTCGGGCGGCGCCCGGCTGGCCGCCAAGGTCGCCGCCGGCGCCCGCTTCGTCCAGACGCAGCCGGTCTACGACCTGGCCGCCTTCGCCGCCTGGCTGGAGCTGCTGGCAGGCCGCGGCCTGCCCGACCGGGTGGCGATCCTCGCGGGGGTGCTGCCGCCGCGCTCGGCGGCGCAGCTCGAACGGTTCGCCCGCCTGCCGGGCTGGTCGGTGCCGGAGGCGACGGTCGAGCGCCTGCGCGCCGCCCGCGACCAGCGCGCCGAGGGCATCGCCCTGGCCGCCGAGATGGTCGAGGGCGTGCGCGCCCTGCCCGCCGTCCGCGGCGTCCACCTGATGGGCGTCGGGCCGGCCACCGGCGTCCCCGAGGTCATCCACGCCGCCGGCCTCCTGCCCCGCCCGCAGCCCGCCTGAGCAGGGCCGCGGGCGGCGCTCAGCGGAGCCGCGCGAACAGCCTGCGCACGTCGGCGACTACACCGGCCGGATCTCGCCGTCTGCCATCAGCCGCGCGATTCGACCGGCTGGTACGGGCGCGGCGGCGGGCCGGTGTACTCGGAGTCGGGGCGGATCAGGCGGTTGTCGGCGTACTGCTCGCGGATGTGGGCCGTCCAGCCGGCCATGCGGGCGACCGCGAACAGGCAGGTGTAGAGGTCGGGCGGGATGCCGAGGGCGGAGTAGACGCTGGCGGTGTAGAAGTCGACGTTGGGGAACAGGCCGCGCTCCTCCATCACCGTCTCCTGGATCCTGGCGGAGGTCTCGTACCAGCGGGTGTCGCCGAGCTGCTTGCCGATCCGCTCGGCCATCTCGCGCAGGATCACCGCGCGCGGGTCCCAGGTCTTGTAGACGCGGTGGCCGAAGCCCATCACCTTCTGCTTGGCGGCGAGCCGGTCCTTGACCCACTGGCTGGCCCGGTCGGGGGTGCCGATCTCGTCGAGCATGTAGCGGACCTGCTCGATGGCGCCGCCGTGGAGCGGGCCCTGCAGGGTGGCGACCGCCGCGGTGGCGCCCGCGTACATGTCGGCCAGGGTGGCCGCGGCCACCCTGCCGGCGAAGGTCGACGCGTTCATGGTGTGGTCGGCGTAGAGCACCAGGCAGGTGTCGAACTCGCCGGCGAGGCTGGGGTCGGGGTCCTTGCCGCTGAGCGCGAACAGGAAGTTGCCGGCGAGGGTGAGGTCGGCGCGCGGCGCGACCGCCGTCCCGCCGCTGCGCAGCCGCTGGTAGGCGGCGACCACCAGGGGGGTCTGGGCGATCAGGCGGTAGGCCTTGCGCAGGTTCGCCTCGGGCGAGTCGTCCCCGTGGTCGGGGTCGTGCACCCCCGCGGCGGAGACGGCGGTGCGCAGGGCGGTCATCGGCCCGGTCTGGTCCGCGACCGCCTCGAGCAGCTGGAGCAGCAGGCCGTCGAGCGTGCTGGCGGCCTGGAGCGCACCCTTGACCTCGTCGAGCTGGGCGCGGGTCGGCAGCTCCAGGTGGTGGAGCAGGTAGACGGTCTCCTCGAAGCCGGAGTGCGCGGCCAGGTCGGCGATGTCGTAGCCGGCGTAGAGGAGCTTGCCCCGCTGACCGTCGATGTCGGAGATCTTGGTCTGCGCGGCGACCACGCCCTCCAGGCCCTTGCCTTTCCCGCTCTCAGCCATGGCGCTGCCTCCAGGTCTACAGGGTGGGTCACCCGTCCTGCCCTCGAGCCTCCGTATCGTAGGTGAGGCTACCGGTCGGTAACGACCGCGCTGGTCAGCTGCGGCGGGTGAGGTTGCCGCGAGGGCTGCCCGGCTCGTTCGTTCCCAGAATCGGAGCCGAGATACCCTGATCCTGAGAAGGACCGTCATGGTTCTCGACGCGACCGACAGCGGCGTTGAGTCGCGATGCTTGCGTTTGACGAGAGGAGCTTCACCGATGGCCCACCGCGTCACGTTCATCCCCGGCGACGGGGTAGGTCCCGAGCTCTCGGAGGCCACCCGCCGCGTCCTGGAGGCGACCGGGGTGGAGTTCGACTGGGACGTGCAGGAGGCCGGCGCCGACGTGATCGAGCGGTACGGCACCCCGCTCCCCGAGCCCGTCCTCGACTCGATCCGGGCCAACAAGGTGGCCATCAAGGGCCCGCTCACCACCCCGATCGGCACCGGCTTCCGCAGCGTCAACGTGGCCCTGCGCAAGGAGCTCGACCTGTTCGCCTGCCTGCGCCCCTGCAAGCTCTACCAGGGCGTACGCTCCCGCTACCAGCAGGTCGACCTGGTCATCGTGCGCGAGAACCACGAGGACCTGTACGCCGGCATCGAGTTCGAGCAGGGCAGCGACGACGCCAAGCGCATGATCGCCTTCCTCAACGAGATCCAGCCCAAGCGGGTGCGCGACGACTCCGGCATCTCCATCAAGCCGATCTCGATCACCGGCACCCGCCGCATCGCCCGGTTCGCCTTCGAGTACGCCCGCGCCTACGGACGCCGCAAGGTCACCGCCGTGACCAAGGCGAACATCATGAAGCACACCGACGGGCTCTTCTACGCGGTCAGCCGCGAGGTCGCCAAGCTGTACCCGGACGTCGAGTACGAGGAGTACCTGGTCGACAACATGTGCATGCAGCTGGTGCAGAAGCCGGAGAACTTCGACGTGCTGCTGCTGCCCAACCTCTACGGCGACATCGTCTCCGACCTCGCCGCCGGCCTGGTCGGCGGCCTCGGGGTCGCGCCGGGCGCGAACCTCGGCGACGACGTGGCCGTGTTCGAGGCCACCCACGGCTCCGCCCCCAAGTACAAGGGGCAGAACAAGGTCAACCCGATGGCGATGATGTTCTCCGGCATGCTGATGCTGCGCCACCTCGGCGAGCGCGACGCGGCCGCCCGGCTGGAGGACGCCATGGCCACCGTGATCGCCGAGGGCAAGAGCGTCACCTACGACATGAAGCCGCGCCGCGACGACCCCACCGCGGTCGGCACCAGCCAGGTCGCCGACGGCGTGATCCACGCACTCCAGGCCGCCCGGGACACCAAGGGAGGCGTCGCATGAAGGTCACCGTCGTCGGGGCGGGCAAGTACGGCTCCACCACCGTCCAGCGCCTGGCCGAGAAGGACGTGGCCGACGAGGTCGTGATGACCGACATCATCGAGGGCCTGCCGCAGGGCCTGGCGCTCGACATGAACCAGTCGCGGCCGCTGGAGGGCTTCGAGACCCGCGTGGTCGGCACCAACGGCTACGAGGAGACGGCCTCCTCCGACGTCTGCGTGATCACCGCCGGGCTGCCCCGCAAGCCCGGCATGAGCCGGATGGACCTGCTGGAGACCAACGCGAAGATCGTCGGCGAGGTCACCCGCAGGCTGGTCGAGGCCTCGCCGGACGCGGTCCTGATCGTGGTCTCCAACCCGCTGGACGAGATGACCGCGCTCGCGGCCGAGGTGTCGGGCTTCCCCCGGGAGCGGGTGGTGGGCCAGGCCGGCATGCTCGACACCGCCCGCTTCAAGCACTTCGTCGCCGAGGAGCTCGGCACCAGCCCGAGCGCCGTCGAGGCGATCACCCTCGGCTCCCACGGCGACACCATGGTGCCGGTGCCGAGCCTGGTCACGGTCGACGGCAAGCCGCTGGCCGAGCTGCTCCCAGCCGACGCGGTCGAGCGGCTGGTGCAGCGCACCCGCGACGGCGGCGCCGAGGTGGTCGCGCTGCTCAAGACCGGGTCGGCCTACTACGCCCCTTCCAGCGCGGCGGCCCGCATGGTCGAGGCGGTGCTCGCCGACTCCGGCGCGGTGATGCCGGTCTGCGCCTGGGTCGAGGGCCAGTACGGCATCTCCGACGTGTACCTGGGCGTGCCGGCACGGCTCGGCCGCGGCGGCGTGCGCGAGGTCGTCGAGCTGCCCCTGGCCGACGCCGAGCTCGCCAACCTGCGCGAGGCCGCCGAGGCGGTCCGGTCCAAGCAGGCCGACGTCGCCAAGCTGAGCATCTAGCAACTGCCCCGCAGGCAGGGCGACTCGAACGCTGTGGCGAGCGGCTCGCTCACCGTAGATGCCGCAGGGTGGCGGCCAAGCGCGCGGGTACCCTCTAGGTAAGCCGGCGCGCCTGGCGGCGCGCCGCCATGGACGCGAAGCCAGGAGGTCGGGAGATGGCAGGGAACAGCTTCGGAGCGAGCGCCGGCCTGGACGTCGCGGACCGCTCCTACGAGATCTGGCGCCTCGACGCCCTCGCCGGCGTGGCCGACGTCGCCCGCCTGCCGTTCTCGCTCAAGGTCCTGCTCGAGAACCTGCTGCGCAACGAGGACGGCAGCCTGATCGGGGCCGAGGACATCGAGGCGCTGGCGCGCTGGGACCCCGCGGCGGAGATCGACCGGGAGGTCGCCTTCACCCCCGCCCGGGTGCTGATGCAGGACTTCACCGGCGTGCCCGCCGTGGTCGACCTGGCCGCGATGCGCGACGCCATGGCCGAGCTCGGCGGCGACCAGTCCAAGATCAACCCCTTGGCCCCGGCGGAGCTGGTGATCGACCACTCGGTGATCGCCGACGTGGCCGGCACCAGGGACGCCTTCAGGCGCAACGCCGAGCTGGAGTTCGCGCGCAACCAGGAGCGCTACGCCTTCCTGCGCTGGGGGCAGCAGGCGTTCGCCGACTTCAGCGTGGTGCCGCCGGACACCGGCATCGTCCACCAGGTCAACCTGGAGTACCTCGCGCGGGTGGTGTTCAGCGACGAGCAGGGCCGCGCCTACCCCGACACCCTGGTCGGCACCGACTCCCACACGCCGATGGTCAACGGCCTGGGCGTGCTCGGCTGGGGCGTCGGCGGCATCGAGGCCGAGGCGGCCATGCTCGGCCAGCCGATCTCGATGCTCACCCCCAAGGTGGTCGGCTTCAAGCTCCACGGCGAGCTGCCCGAGGGGTCGACCGCCACCGACCTGGTCCTCACCGTCACCGAGCTGCTGCGCAGGCAGGGCGTGGTGGGCAAGTTCGTGGAGTTCTACGGCCCCGGGGTCGGCAACGTCCCGGTGGAGAACCGCGCCACCATCGGCAACATGTCGCCCGAGTACGGCTCCACCTGCGCGATCTTCCCGATCGACGGCGAGACCCTGCGCTACCTGGAGTTCACCGGCCGCTCGCCTGAGACCGTCGCCCTGGTCGAGGCGTACGCCAAGGAGCAGGGCCTGTGGCACGACCCGGAGCGCGACCCGCTCTACTCCGAGCAGGTCGAGCTCGACCTGGGCACGGTCGAGCCGAGCCTCGCAGGGCCGCGCCGTCCCCAGGACCGGGTGGCGCTGCGGCAGGCGAAGCACAGCTTCCGGGCCGCGCTGGCGGAGATGCTCGCCCAGGACGGGCCGGGTGCCGAGAAGGCCCGGCCGAGGGTCGCCCCGGCCGCCGGGCCGGCGGCGCTCGCCGCCGGCTGGCACAGCGCCAGCAACGGCAACCTGACCGGGATCGACGAGGCCTCGGCCGAGTCCTTCCCCGCCAGCGACGTGCCCTCCCAGACCGCGGCGGTCGAGTCGCGCCCGGAGATCGACCAGGCGCCCACGGGCCCGGCCGGCGACGACGAGCTCGAGCGGGAGCACGCCTCGGTCCAGGTCGAGGGCGCCGACTTCGACCTCGACCACGGCCACGTGGTGATCGCGGCGATCACCAGCTGCACCAACACCTCCAACCCGTCGGTGATGCTCGCCGCCGGGCTGCTGGCCCGCAACGCGGTCGAGCGCGGGCTGGCCGCCAAGCCGTGGGTGAAGACCTCGCTGGCGCCAGGCTCCAAGGTGGTGATGGACTACTACGAGCGCGCCGGCCTCATCCCCTACCTGGAGAAGCTCGGCTTCCACCTGGTCGGCTACGGCTGCACCACCTGCATCGGCAACTCCGGTCCGCTGCGCCCGGAGATCTCCGCCGCGGTCGAGCAGGGCGACCTGGCGGTGGCGTCGGTGCTGAGCGGCAACCGCAACTTCGAGGGCCGCATCAACCCCGACTGCCGCATGAACTACCTCGCCTCGCCGCCGCTGGTGGTCGCGTACGCCCTGGCCGGGACGATGGACGCCAACCTGCTCGAGGAGCCGCTCGGCACCGGCGGCGACGGCCAGCCGGTCTACCTGCGCGACATCTGGCCGTCCGAGGCCGAGGTCAGCGAGCTGATCGGCCGGGCGGTGCAGTCCGACATGTTCCGCAAGAGCTACGCCGAGGTGTTCGAGGGCGACGAGCGCTGGAACTCGCTCGAGGTGCCGACCGGGGACACCTTCGCCTGGGACGAGTCGTCCACCTACGTGCGCCGGCCGCCCTACTTCGACGGCATGCCGCAGACCCCGGAGCCCGTCCGCGACCTGCACGGCGCGCGCGTGCTCGCGGTCCTGGGCGACAGCGTGACCACCGACCACATCTCGCCCGCCGGCGTCATCAAGCGCGACAGCCCCGCCGGCCGCTACCTGGTCGAGCAGGGCGTCGGCCCGGCCGACTTCAACTCCTACGGCTCCAGGCGCGGCAACCACGAGGTGATGATCCGCGGCACCTTCGCCAACATCCGCCTGCGCAACCTGCTCGCCCCGGGCACCGAGGGCGGCTTCACCCTGCACCTGCCCGACGGCGAGCAGCTGACGATCTACGACGCGGCCATGCGCTACGCCGAGGAGGGCGTTCCCCTGGTGGTCCTCGCCGGCAAGGAGTACGGCTCGGGCTCGTCACGCGACTGGGCCGCCAAGGGGCCGCGGCTGCTCGGCGTCCGCGCCGTGATCGCCGAGAGCTACGAGCGCATCCACCGCTCCAACCTGGTGGGCATGGGCATCCTGCCGCTGCAGTTCCCGGACGGCGAGTCGGCCTCCTCGCTCGGCCTGACCGGCCACGAGACCTTCTCGGTCGAGGGCCTCGAGGGAGCCGGCGACGACGGCTTCCCCCGCGAGGTCACCGTCACCGCCGACGACCGCACCTTCACCGCCCGCGTCCGCATCGACACCCCCAACGAGGTCCACTACTACCGCCACGGCGGCATCCTGCAGTACGTCCTGCGCCAGCTCCGCGGCTGAGCCGAGGCCCGCCTCGCCGTGCGGAATTGCACGGCGGCCGTGGCGTGGGCGCCGGTATGATCGCGGCAACGTGCCCGCCAGTCTCGAACAGTGGAGGACCCTCGTGCCCCGGATCCTTTCCGGCGTCCAGCCGACAGGGAATACGCACCTCGGCAACTACGTCGGGGCGTTCCGGCAGTGGGTCGACCAGCAGCACGACTTCGACGCCTTCTACCCGGTGGTCGACCTGCACGCGATCACGCTGCCGTACGAGCCGGGGGAGCTGCGCGCCCGCACCCTCGAGGTGGCCGCGATCCTGGTCGCCAGCGGCCTCGACCCCAAGGCGTGCACCATCTTCGTGCAGTCGCACGTGCCCGAGCACACCGAGCTGGCCTGGATGTTCAACAGCATCGTGACCGTCGGCGAGCTGCGCCGCATGACCCAGTTCAAGGCCAAGGCGGCGCAGGGCAGCGAGGGCGCCGTGCCCGCCGGCTACTTCAACTATCCGGTGCTGCAGGCCGCCGACATCCTCATCTACAAGGCCGACCGGGTGCCGGTGGGGGAGGACCAGCGCCAGCACCTGGAGCTCTCCCGCGACGTCGCCGCCACCTTCAACCACCGCTACGGCGTCACCTTCCCGCTGCCGGAGCCCTACATCCCCAAGGTGGGCGGCCGCGTCATGGACCTGCAGCAGCCCGACGCCAAGATGTCGAAGTCGACCGCCTCGGCGGCCGGCCGCATCGAGCTGCTCGACCCGCCCGACGTGATCCGCAAGAAGGTGCGCTCGGCGGTGACCGACTCCGGGCGGGAGGTGGCCGCCCGGCCCGACAAGCTGGCCATCTCCAACCTGCTCGAGCTGTTCGCCATCGCCAGCGGGAGGTCCATCGGGGAACTCGAGCGGGCCTACGCCGGCAAGGGCTACGGCGAGTTCAAGGCCGACCTGGCCGACGCGCTGGTCACCTTCCTCGCCCCGGTGCAGCGGCGCTACCACGAGCTGGCGGAGGACCCGGGAGGGCTGAGCGCGGTCCTGGCCGAGGGCGCGGAGAAGGCCCGCGCGATCGCCCTCGAGACCCTCGCCGAGGTGAAGGAGCGCATGGGCTTCCTCCCCGGCCGGTCCGGCTGAGGTGCCCAAGCGCCGGCTGGGCGTGGTCGCCCTGCTGCCGGAGCCGCTCGCGGCGCACGTGCAGGCCTGGCGGCGGGCGTTCGCCGAGCCCACCCGCGCGCGCATCGCCCCGCACGTCACCCTCGTCCCGCCCCAGGCCGTCGCCGACGAGCGCCTGCCCGACGCGGTCGCGCTGGTCGACCGCGCCGCCGCCGAGGCCCCGCCCGCGGCGGTGACCTTGCACGGCGCCGCCACCTTCCTGCCAGGCAGCCCGGTGACCTACCTGGTCGTGGACGACGGCGCCACCGTCCTGGCCGAGCTGGAGGCGGCCATGCGGGCCGAGCCGCTGGAGCGCCGCACGCACCCGTTCCACCCGCACGTGACCGTCGCCCAGGAGCTGCCGGCGTCCCAGCTCCAGGCGGCGGCGGCCGACCTCGCCGGCTTCCACGCCGGCTTCCCGCTCGGCGGCATCTCCCTTATGGCGCAGGAGGCCGACCGCCGCTGGCGCCCGCTGCACCACGCCGCCGTCGGCGCCTCCGAACTGGTCAGGGAGGTACCCGCCGCGGAGGCCGCGAGCGCGGCGGTGTTCCTGCTCGACCCGCCACGGGTGCTGCTCGGCCTGCGCACCGACCACCCTGGCCGCCGCTACCCGGGCGCCTGGGACGCGCTCGGCGGCAAGCCCGAACCCGGCGAGGGCCTGCTGGCCGCACTGCTGCGCGAGGTCCACGAGGAAGCCGACGTGGAGCCGCTGGACGTGGCGCCGCTGGGCTGCTTCCACGACGGCGACCGCGCCGACGCGTTCTTCGTCGCCACCGCCTGGCGCGGGCAGGTGCGCAACACCGAACCCTCCGAGCACGCACGGCTCGAGTGGGTCCCGCTCGACCGCGCCTTCGACCGCGTCATGGCGCCGACCACCAGGTACGCCCTCGGACGCCTGCTCGAGGTGCTCGGCGGCGCGGTCCCCGGCGCCCCGCCGGCCTGAACGCCACCATGCCCGAGCAAGCCAGCCCCACGCCGGTCGAGGCGCTGCGGCGCATCGCCTTCCTGCTCGAGCGGTCGCTCGAGCCGAGCTACCGCGTGCGCGCCTTCCGGCGCGCGGCCACCACCGTCGAGCGCCTCGACCCCGACGAGCTGCGCAGGCTCGCGGCCGGCACCGGCCTGCGCGCCCTGCCGGGCATCGGCGAGGTCACCGAGCGGGTGGTGCGCGAGGCGCTGGCCGGTGAGGTGCCCGTCTACCTGCGCCGCCTGGAGGCGACCGAGGGCCGCCCGGTGGCGGAGGGCGCCACCGAGCTGCGCGCCGCGCTGCGTGGCGACCTCCACACCCACAGCGAATGGTCGGACGGCGGCAGTCCCATCGAGGAGATGGCCGAAGCCGCCCGCGGCCTCGGCCACCGGTACGTCGCGCTGACCGACCACTCGCCGCGGCTGACGGTCGCCCGCGGCCTGGAGCCGGAGCGCCTGCGCCGCCAGCTCGACGTGGTCGCCGGCCTCAACCAGGAGCTGGCGGACGGGACGCCGCCGTTCAGGATCCTGACGGGGATCGAGGTGGACATCCTGGAGGACGGCTCCCTCGACCAGGAGGAGGAGCTGCTCGCCGGCCTGGACGTGGTGGTCGCGAGCGTCCACTCCAAGCTGCGCATGCCGCGGCAGGAGATGACCAGGCGCATGCTGGCGGCGATCCGCAACCCGCACGTGGACGTCCTGGGACACTGCACCGGCCGGCTGATCGCCGGGGGGCGGGGCCGCCGGCCGGAGAGCGAGTTCGACCCCCAGGCGGTGTTCGCCGCCTGCGCCGAGCACGGCGTCGCGGTCGAGGTCAACTCCAGGCCGGAGCGGCTCGACCCGCCCAAGCGCCTGCTGCGGCTGGCGGTGGAGGCCGGTTGCCGCTTCGCCATCGACACCGACGCGCACGCGCCGGGGCAGCTCGACTGGCAGGTGAACGGTTGCGAGCGCGCCTTTCTCTGCGGCGTACCACCCGACAGGGTGGTGAACGCCATGCCAGCAGCGGAGCTGCTGGCATGGACCACACGATCACGCTGATCGAAGGGCATGCCAGCCGCCCCGGTCGACCAGGCCGATTGCCAAGGCCGGTTGACCGGCCCGGCCCCGGTCAGGGCTTCGGGGGGGTGTGCGGGGGGGCGGAGCCCCCCCGCAGTTGGTGGTTGAATAGGACGATGACGACGCAACTGATCCCGCGCGAGGTCCTGTTCGGCAACCCGGCCAAGGCGAGTCCGCGGATCTCGCCGGACGGCACCCGTATCGCCTGGCTGGCGCCGGTGGACGGGGTGCTCAACGTCTGGGTCGCCCACGTCGGGGCCGACGACGCCGCCGCGGTCACCAACGACACCGACCGTGGCATCCGCGACTACCGCTGGGCGCACGACGACCGCCACCTGCTCTACGTGCAGGACCTCGGCGGCGACGAGAACTGGCACCTGTA
This sequence comes from Actinomycetes bacterium, assembly GCA_036377075.1. GTDB lineage: Bacteria > Actinomycetota > CALGFH01 > CALGFH01 > CALGFH01 > DASUZB01. The sequence goes on from DASUZB010000202.1 coordinate 11,890, forward strand.
CGCGGTCGACCTCGACTCGGGCGAGACCCGCGACCTGACCCCGTTCGACGGCGTGCAGGCGCAGCTGGTCGCGACCGACAAGCGCTTCCCCGACCACGTCCTGGTCGGGCTGAACAAGGACAACCCGCAGCTCCACGACGTCTACCGGGCCGAGCTGGGCAGCGGGCGGCTCGAGCTGGTGGCGCCCAACCCGGGGTTCGTCGGCTGGGTCGCCGACGCCGAGCTGCGGGTGCGCTGCGGGGTGGCGGCCACCCCCGACGGTGGCCTTCGGGTGATGGTGCGCGACGACGGCGAGGGGGAGTGGCGCCTGGCGGTCGGGGTCGGCCAGGAGGACGCGCTGGGCACCATGCCGATCGGGTTCAGCCGCGACGGCGCCTCGCTGCTGCTGGTCAGCTCCGAGGAGGCCAACGCGGCCCGGCTGGTCCGCCTCGACCTGGCCGGCGGCGTCCGCAAGGTGCTGTTCGAGGACCCGCGCTACGACGTCCAGGACGTGGTCCTGCACCCGGACACGGGCGAGCCCGAGCTGGTCGCCGTGCAGCGGGACCGGTTGGACCTGGTGGCGCTGGACCCGGCGCTGACCGACGAGCTGGCCGCCATCCGTGCCGTGCACCCCGGCGACGTGGCCTTCCTCGGCCGCGACCACGCCGACCGGAGCTGGCTGCTGGCGTTCACCGCCGACGACGGCCCGGTCTCCTACTACGCCTGGGACCGCGCCGCCCAGGAGGCCACCTTCCTGTTCGTGCACCGCCCCGAGCTGCAGCACTACCAGCTCGCCACGATGGAGCCGTTCTCCTACACCGCCCGCGACGGCCTGGAGGTCCACGGCTACCTCAGCTTCCCGACCGGCGCGGCCCGCTCCGGGCTGCCGACCGTGCTGAAGGTCCACGGCGGCCCGTGGTGGCGCGACGCCTGGGGCTTCGAGCCGGAAGCGCAGTGGCTGGCCAACCGCGGCTACCTGTGCGTGCAGGTCAACTTCCGCGGCTCCACCGGCTACGGCAAGGCGTTCCTCAACGCCGGCGACCGGCAGTGGGGCGCGGCGATGCACGACGACCTGGTCGACGCGGTCCGCTTCGTGGTCGCCAAGGGGTGGGCCGACCCGGCACGGGTGGCGATCTACGGCGGCTCCTACGGCGGCTACGCCGCCCTGGTCGGGGCGACCTTCACGCCCGAGGTGTTCCGCTGCGCGATCGACATCGTCGGCCCGTCCAACCTCAAGACCCTGATCGAGTCGGTCCCGCCGTACTGGAAGCCGATGGTGTCGCTGTTCCACACCCGCGTCGGCAACCCCGAGACGGAGGCCGACTTCCTCTGGTCGCGCTCGCCGCTGTCACGGGTCGACCAGATCCGCATCCCGGTGCTGATCGTCCAGGGCGCCAACGACCCGCGCGTCAAGCAGGCCGAGAGCGAGCAGATCGTGGCGGCCATGCGCGACAAGGGCATCCCCTACCAGTACCTGCTGTTCGAGGACGAGGGCCACGGCTTCGCCAAGCCCGCCAACCGGCTGCGCTTCTACGCGGAGGCGGAGCGTTTCCTGGCCGAGCACCTCGGCGGCCGGCACGAGCCCGAGCCCGAGGGAGGGGACTGACGGAGCAACCCGTGTCGCCCGACCCCGCTCTCGACCCGCTGCGTGAGGCGCTCCGGCTCTCGCCGGACAACGTGCCCCTGCGCCACCACCTCGCCGGCCTGCTGGTCGCCGCCGGCGCGCTCGACGAGGCCGAGCGACTCTACCGGCAGGGCCTCGCCAGCGCCCCCGAGGAGCAGCGGCTCCGGTTCGGCCTGGCCGACGTCTTCCGGCGCCAGGGCAAGCCCGAGCAGGCGCTGGTGGTGATCGAGGACCTGCTGGAGCGGCCGGACCCTCCGCCCGAGGCCCAGCTCCTCGGCGCCCGCCTGCTGCTGGAGGCGGGCGAGCGCGCCCAGGCGGCGCGCCACTACCACGCCGCGGTCGCCCGCGAGCCGGACCTGGCCGATCCCGAGCTGGCCGCCCGGCTGCCAGCGCTCGGCGAGCCCGTGCCGCCGGCCGGCGAACCGGATCCGCCCGTCGAGGACCCGTTCGTGGTCGACGGCAGGGTCCGCGTCGCCGCCGGGGACCCGCCCGCCCTCGACGAGGCCGCCGCCGAGCGGCCCAGCGTCACCTTCGCCGACGTCGGCGGGATGGAGGCGATCAAGGACGAGATCCGGCTCAAGGTCATCCACCCGCTCGACCACCCGGAGCTGTACCGGGCCTACGGCAAGCCGGTCGGCGGCGGGGTGCTGCTCTACGGTCCGCCCGGCTGCGGCAAGACCCACCTGGCCCGCGCGACCGCCGGCGAGATCCGCGCCGGGTTCGTCGCCGTCGGGCTCGACCAGGTGCTCGACATGTGGCTCGGCGAGAGCGAGCGCAAGCTGCACGAGCTGTTCGAGCGGGCGCGGCGCGGCCAGCCCTGCGTGCTGTTCTTCGACGAGGTCGACGCGCTCGGGGCGAGCCGCAGCGACATGCGCACCAGCGCGGCGCGGCTGCTGGTCAACCAGTTCCTCGCCGAGCTGGACGGGGTGGAGCGCTCCAACGACGGCGTGCTGGTGCTGGCGGCGACGAACGCGCCGTGGCACCTCGACGCCGCCTTCCGGCGACCGGGCCGCTTCGACCGCATCCTGTTCGTGCCGCCGCCGGACGCGGCCGCGCGCGCCGCGATCCTGCGCATCCACTGCCGCGGCAAGCCGCTCGGGGAGGTCGACTACGAGCGCCTGGCGGCGCGCGCCGACGGCCTCACCGGGGCGGACCTGAAGGCGGTGGTCGACCTGGCGGTCGAGGCCAAGCTGCGCGAGGCCATCCAGGTCGGCGTGCCGCGGCCCCTGACCACCAAGGACCTGGCCGCGGCGGCGAAGAAGGTCAAGCCGTCGACGCGGGACTGGTTCGCCAGCGCCCGCAACTACGCCACCTACGCCAACCAGGCGGGCCTCTACGACGAGGTGCTCGCCTACCTGGAGCGCCGATGACGGACCGCCGCGCCGGCGCGGCGCTGCAGCGCGCCCGGCTCCTGCTGGGGCAGTCCCGCTACGACCTGGCCGAACGGGAGCTGCGCGCGGCGCTGGCGCTCGCCCCCCTCGACGCCACCGCCCACGGGCTGCTCGGCTTCTGCCTGGTGCGGCTCGACCGGGCGGCCGAGGCCCTCGCCGAGGCCAACGAGGCCATCCGGCTCGCGCCGACCTGGCGCTTCGGCCACTACGTGCTGGGCGCGGCGCTGCTCGCCAAGCACGATCCGGCGGCCGCCGAGCGGGCGGCGCGCGAGGCCCTCCGCCTCGATCCCGAGGAGGCGGACAGCTTCGTGCTGCTCGCCCGGACCCGGCTCGCCCAGCGCGACTGGCGCGGCGCGGTCGAGCACGCCGAGCGCGCGCTGGCGCTCGACCCGGAACGGGTCGGCGCCGCCAACGTGCGCGCCCTGGCCCTGACCCAGCTCGGCGAGCGCGACCAGGCCGCCAGCGCCATCGAGGGCGCGCTCGCCCGCGACCCGGGCAACGCCATGACGCACCGCAACTACGGCTGGAACAAGCTCAGCGCGGGCGACCACCGCGGGGCGCTGGGGCACTTCCGCGAGGCGCTGCGCCTCGACCCCAACAGCGAGCTGGCCAAGCAGGGGATGGTCGCGGCGCGCAGGGCACGCAACCCGCTCTACCGGGCCGTGCTGCGCTACTTCCTCTGGGTCGGCCGCCTCGACCGGCGGGCCTACCTCGCCGCCGTGGCCGTCGGCGCGTTCGGCGCCAGGTTGCTGGCGAGCCTCGCCCGCGCCGTCCCGGGAACCCGGGTGGTCGCCCTGCCATTGCTCGTGCTGTACGCCAGCCTGGTGATCGTCAGCGCGGCCGCCGCGCCGCTGTCGAGGCTGTCGCTGCGCCTGCGCCGGGGTCGTCTCAGACCTTCCTGAACAGCAGGGCGCGCTTCACCTCCTGGATCGACTGGGTCACCTTGATGCCGCGCGGGCAGGCGTCGGTGCAGTTGAAGGTGGTGCGGCAGCGCCACACGCCCTCCTTGTCGTTGAGCACCTCCAGCCGCTGGGCGGCCCCGCGGTCGCGGGAGTCGAAGATGAAGCGGTGGGCGTTCACGATCGCGGCCGGCCCGAAGTACTCCTCGTCGGCCCAGAAGACCGGGCAGGACGTGGTGCAGGCGGCGCACAGGATGCACTTGGTGGTGTCGTCGAAGCGCTCGCGCTCGCCCGGCGACTGTCGGCGCTCGGTGTCGGGCTCGGGCTCGTCGTTGATCAGGTAGGGCATCACCGAGCGGTAGGAGCGGAAGAACGGCTCCATGTCGACGACCAGGTCCTTGACCAGCGGCAGGCCGCGTAGCGCCTCCACCGTGATCTGGTCGCCGAACTCCCGCACCAGCACCTTGCAGGCAAGGTGGTTGGCGCCGTTGATCAGCATCGCGTCCGAACCGCAGACGCCGTGGGCGCACGAGCGCCGGAAGGTCAGCGACCCGTCGATGTTCCACTTCACGTAGTGGAGCAGGTCGAGCACCCGGTCCATGGGGTTGGCCGGCACGGTGTACGTCTCGAAGTGTGGAGCCTGGTCCGTCTCGGGGTTGAAGCGGCGGACCCTGAGGGTCACGTCCATGCTGTCCTTTCAGCTAGCCGCCCGCTGGACCCGCAGTCGCCCTGCCTGCGGGGCAGTCCTAGTACTTTCGCTCCATGGGTTCGTATCGCGTCATGACGACCGGCTTGTAGTCGAGCTTGACCCCGCCGTCGGTCTTCCACGTCAGGGTGTGCCTGAGCCACTTCTTGTCGTCGCGGGCAGGGAAGTCCTCGCGGAAGTGGCCGCCGCGGCTCTCCTCGCGGGCGCGGGCGGAGACCACCAGCGCCTCGGCCAGGTCGAGCAGGAAGCCGAGCTCGACGGTCTCCAGCAGGTCGGTGTTGTAGCGCCGCGAGGTGTCCTGCACCCAAACGCCACGGTAGCGTTCCCGCAGCGAGGCCAGCTCCGTCTCCATCTTCTTGAGCAGCGTCTCCGAGCGGAACACGCTCGCCTTGTCGTCCATGTTGGCCTGCAGGTCGGCGCGGATGGCGGCGGCGCGCTCGCCCTCCGGGTGCGCCGCCAGGTCCTCCAGCATGCGGCGCACGTCGGCGGCCGGGTCGTCGGGCAGCTCGGCGTGCCTGACGCGGTTGGCGTGCTCGCCCGCGTTGACGCCCGCGCGCTTGCCGAACACCACGATGTCGAGCAGGGAGTTGGTGCCCAGCCGGTTGGCGCCGTGCACCGACACGCAGGCGCACTCACCGGCCGCGTACAGCCCCGGCAGGACAGTGTTGGCGGGGTCGGCGACCACCTCGGCGGAGACGTTGGTGGGGATGCCGCCCATCGCGTAGTGGGCGGTCGGCTGGATCGGCACGCCCTCGTGCTTGGGCTCGACGCCCAGGTAGGTGCGGGCGAAGTCGGTGATGTCGGGCAGCTTGGCGTCGATCACCGCCGGGTCGAGGTGGCTGACGTCCAGGTAGACGTAGTCGTGCCTCGGCCCGGCGCCGCGGCCCTCACGGATCTCGGTGTAGATCGCCCGGCTGACCATGTCCCGCGGGGCCAGGTCCTTGATGGTGGGGGCGTAGCGCGCCATGAACGCCTCGCCGTCGGAGTTGCGCAGGATGCCGCCCTCGCCGCGGGCGGCCTCGCTGAGCAGCACGCCGAGCCCGTACAGGCCGGTCGGGTGGAACTGGAAGAATTCCATGTCCTCCATCGGCACGCCGCGGCGGTAGCAGACCGCCGGCCCGTCGCCGGTGAGCGCGTGCGCGTTGGAGGTGACCCGGAACATCTTGCCGAAGCCGCCGGTCGCGAAGACCACGCTCTTGGCGCGGAAGACGTGCAGCTCGCCGGTTGCCAGCTCGTAGGCGACCACCCCGGCCGCCCTGCCGTCCGCCAGCAGCAGGTCGAGCACGTAGTACTCGTCGAAGAAGGTGGTGCCGTTCTTGACGTTCTGCTGGTAGAGGGTCTGCAGGATCATGTGGCCGGTGCGGTCGGCCGCGAAGCAGGAGCGGCGCACGGCGCCCTTGCCGTGGTGGTGGGTGTGGCCGCCGAAGCGGCGCTGGTCGATCAGCCCCTCCGGGGTGCGGTTGAAGGGCATGCCCATGTGCTCGAGGTCGTAGATGGCCTCGATCGCCTCGCGGCACATCACCTCGGCCGCGTCCTGGTCGACCAGGTAGTCGCCGCCCTTCACGGTGTCGAAGGTGTGCCACTCCCAGTTGTCCTCTTCGACGTTGGCCAGCGCGGCGCACATGCCCCCCTGGGCGGCCCCCGTGTGGGAGCGGGTCGGGTAGAGCTTGGACACCACCGCCGTGCGCGCCCGCCGGGAGCTCTCCAGCGCGGCCCGCAGGCCCGCCCCGCCGGCCCCGACGATCACCACGTCGTAGGTGTGCTGCTGGGTCATCGATGCCCCTCCTACCCCCGCGGGGTGAAGGCGAAGATCGTCAGCGTGCCGAGCACCCAGGTCAGCCCGACCACGGTGGCGGCGAGGCTGAGGTAGACGAGCCGGCGGTAGGGCGTACGGGCGTAGTCGTCGATGATCACCCGCAGCCCGTTGCCGCCGTGGAGCAGGGCGAGGGTGAGCATGGCGGCGTCGTAGACGCGCCAGAACGGGTTGGCCCAGCGGCCCGAGACGAAGGCGAAGTTGACCCGGTCGAGGCCGCCGCCGAACACGTGCATGATGGCGAAGTGCGCCAGCACCAGCAGCACCAGCAGGACGCCCGAGACGCGCATGAAGACCCAGGCGTACAGCTCGAAGTTGCCCTTGCCCATCTTCGGCTGGCGCCGGTCGGAGCCGGCCGAGCGCGGCAGCGGCGCCGAAGGGACGTCGACGCTCATGCCCGCAGCTCCTCGATGATCTTGCCGCCGATGGCCACCGCGGCGGGCGTGGCGAGCAGCACGAACAGCACCGTCTGCAGCCACAGCATCTGCCGCTGCCTGGCGATGCCCTTCGACCAGAAGTCGAACAGGATGATCCGCAGCCCGTTGAGCGCGTGGAAGATGATCAGCACCGCCAGGCCGAGCTCGAGCAGCCCGACGAACGGGTTGCGGTAGGTGTTCATCACCCGGTCGTAGGCCTCCGGCGAGACGTTGACCAGCGCCTGGTCGGTGACGTGGGCGAACAGGTAGAACAGGATCGCCACGCCCGAGATCCGGTGCAGGACCCAGGTCCACATGCCCTCACGGCCGCGGTACAGCGTTCCGAGGCGTTGCATCCTTGCGGAGGTCACCTCCTCACGCGTCGCACAAGGCCAGGCCACATCGGACTGTACCATCGCGCTGCTCGGTCAGATGGGCAGCTCACCATGGTCGTCGCCGCCGGCGGGACGGCCGTCCCGAGTGGTTGTTCTCCGCGCCCTTCGGTAGGTTGGAGGCCATGGCCAAGCGCACCTCCGAACGCCTCATCGCCAACCGCTACGCTCTGGCGCGCATCCTCGGCCGGGGCGGCATGGGCGTGGTCTGGCGTGCCAGGGACGTGCTGCTGGACCGTGACGTGGCCATCAAGGAGGTGCAGCTGCCGCCGTCGCTGAACAGCGACGAGCAGCAGGCGATGCGCGCCAGGGTGCTGCGCGAGGCGCGCGCGGCCGCCCGCCTCAACCACCCGAACGTGGTCACCCTCTACGACGTGATCCGCGAGGAAGGGCGGACCTTCATCGTGATGGAGCTGGTCGAGGCGCCCACCCTGGCCGCGGTGGTGCACGAGCGCGGGCCCCTGCCGCCGGACGAGGTCGCCGCGATCGGCCTGCAGGTGCTCGACGCGCTGCGGGCCGCCCACCGGGTCGGCATCGTCCACCGCGACGTCAAGCCCGGCAACGTGATGGTCCCGCCCGGCGAGGGCAGGGCGAAGCTGGCCGACTTCGGCATCGCCTCGCTGGCCGGCGACCCGCGGCTCACCTCGACCGGCCTGGTGCTCGGCTCGCCCGCGTACATGGCCCCGGAGCAGGCCAACGGCTCGCTCGCGGGACCAGCGGTGGACCTCTGGGCGCTCGGCGCGACCATGTACTTCGCGGTCGAGGGCGAGCCGCCGTTCGAGCGCGGCGCCGCCGTGCCGACCCTGACCGCGGTGGTGAACGACCCGCCGCGCCCGCCCCGCCGCGCCGGCACGCTGGAGCCGGTGCTGCTCGCGCTGCTCGCCAAGGCACCCGAGGAGCGGCCCTCCGCCGGCCAGCTCCGCCCCGAGCTCGAGCGGATCGCCGGCCGCGGTGCCCGCCGCGTGACCCCGACCGTGGTGCTCCCGTCGTCACCCGAGGAGGGTCACCCCACCAAGCCGCTCCCCGCGGTCCCGCCACCCGTGCCACCCGCGGCCGAGGCGCCGACCACGCCGACCGAGGTCCCCGCCGAACCGGAAGCCGCCGAGGCACCGGCCGAGGCAGGGCCGGCCGAGGCGGACCAGGCAGAAACCGAAGCCGCAGCTCCTGCCGCCGCGGTGCCGGTCACGGAGGCAGCCGAGCGGGACCAGGACGCTACGGAGGCGGAGCGCGAAGCCGAACCGCCCGCGCCGCCGGAGCAAGCAGAGCCGGACCAGGCCGCGGAGGTCGCGCAGGCCGAGGGCGAGGCACCAACCACGCCCGAGGTCGCCCAGGCGGCCCCGCCGGCCGAGCCCGCGGCGAAACCAACGGTGGACACGCGACCGCCGGCCTACCAGGCACCCGAGTGGCCGCCCGCCGCGCAGCGGCCGCCGCTGCCCACCCCAGAGCCGGTCGCGCGGCCGCGCTCCCGCACCCCCCTCCTGCTCACCCTGTTCGCCCTCGCGCTCGTCGCCGTGGTGCTGGCCGGCGTCCTGGCGGCGACGATCCGCAGCCACGCCGACCGCCGCCAGGGATCCTCCGGAGCCTCAGGCGGGACGCCCACCACCGCAGCGCCGGGCACCACCGCCCCCTCGCAGCCAGGCACCAACGCGCCGGCCGGCTTCCAGCAGTACAGCAACCCGCAGCGCGGCTACGCCGTCGCCTACCCGAACGGCTGGAGGGTCGACGAGAAGCGCAGCAAGTTCAACACGACCGTGTTCAGCGACGCCGGCTCGGGACGGGCGTTCGCGCTCTACTCCTCCAAGCCGCCAGCCCGCAACCTGCTCGCCGCCTCCCGCCGCTGGGCGAAGACGGTGAGCAGCCGCAAGGGGTTCCAGCTGATCCGCCAGGACCAGGCGACCTACCACGGCAGGCCGGCGGTGATCACCGAGTACACCTACGACGGCCCCGGCGGGCGCCTCCACGAACGCCACGTCAACGTCGACTTCGGCACCTGGGGTTACGCCGTGGTCGCCGACGCCACCGACGCCGACTGGGCGGCCGCCGACCGGGAGGTGTTCAGCGTGGTGGAGCAGACGCTCCACACGCCGTAGCCGTCTGGCGCCAGGCTGGTCCCCGCCCGGCCAGCGAGGCGAGATCGACCCGGCCACGTCGCACCACCGGACCATGCGAACGCTCCACCCGAGCGTTAGGCTTTCGACCTAGATGGCCACCTACGCAGGCGAGGCGCCCGAGGGCGACCCGGAGCGCCGCATCGCCGAGCGCTACGCCATGCGGGCTCCCGCGCTCGGCCGGGGCGGCATGGGCATCGTCTGGCGCGCCCGCGACACGCTGCTCGGCCGTGAGGTGGCGATCAAGGAGGTCCGGCTCCCCGCGGCCCTTGCCGACGACGAGCGCGCCCGCGTCCGCGCCCGGGTGATGCGCGAGGCGCGGGTCGCCGCCCGCCTCAACCACGCCGGCGCGGTGACGCTGCACGACATCGTCGACGAGGAAGGCCGGCCCTTCATCGTGATGGAGCTGGTCGAGGCGCCGACCCTCACCGCGCTGGTCGCCGAGCGTGGCCCGCTGCCCCCGGCCGAGGTCGCCGCGCTCGGCCTCACCCTGCTGGACACGCTCGAGGCCGCCCACCGGGCCGGGATCGTGCACCGCGACGTGAAGCCGGGCAACGTGATGGTGCGCCCCGACGGCACCACCAAGCTGGCCGACTTCGGCATCGCGTCGGTCCAGGACGACCCGGGGCTGACCACCTCGACCGGGCTGCTGGCCGGCTCGCCCGCCTACATGGCCCCGGAGCAGGCCGATTCCGAGTTCGGGCGGATCGGGCCGCCGACCGACCTGTGGGCGCTCGGCGCGACCCTGTACTTCGCGGTCGAGGGCGTGCCGCCGTTCGACCGTGGCAGTCCCCTGGCCACCCTGGCCGCGGTGGTCTACGAGGAGCCGCGGCCGGCCAGCCGGGCCGGGGCGCTCGCCCCGGCGCTCGCCGGGCTGCTGACCAAGGCTCCCGCGGAGCGGCTGACCGGCCCGGACCTGCGCCGTGCGCTCCGCCCGGTGGCCGCGGGCAGGGGAAGGTCCGACGACGCCGAGCCGGCCTCGTCCGCCGGCGCCCCGCCACCTTCGGCTACGGACGCCGACACGCCGCCGCTGGCTGCCGGGTATGGGGCTGGCGGTCGCGCGCCGGCGCCCCCCGCGGCCGGGCCGCCCGTCGTCACCGCCCAGTTCGAGCGCGTCGCGGAGCGGCCCGCCGCCGGCGAGCCCGTCCCCGCCGCTCCGCGGACGCGACGCTCGGGGCGCAGGGCCGTCCTGGTCACGGTCGTGCTGGCGCTGGTCGGGGTGCTCGGCTGGCAGGTGGTGGAGGCCGACCGCAGGCAGGCCGGCCGGGGTGGCGCGGCGGCCCCGCCGGGGACCACCGCACCGGCGACCACGCCGCCCGCGGGCGCCGGGTGGCAGCACTACAAGGACCCGGGCGGCGCCTACCGGATCAGCTACCCGCCCGACTGGAAGGTGGTGAGGGGCAGGAACTCCGCGGTGGTGGAGTTCCACCACCCGACCAACAGCCGCGACTTCATCCGCGTCCAGGTCGACCAGGACCGCCATGATCCCTACGAGGAGTGGCGGGGGAACGAGCAGGAGTTCGCCGGCAGGTACCAGGGCAACCAGTACCGGCTCGTCGCCCTGAATCGCACGCGGTTCCCCCAGCAGGGCCGTTGGCCGGCGGCCGAATGGGAGTTCACCTACGAGCTGGACGGCCAGCCCACCAGGGTCTACGACCTGACGGTGACGACGGACACGCGCCGCTACGCGGTGCTGTTCCGGGGCGACGAGGCCGACTGGCCCGGCGTCGTGCAGCCCCTGATCAATCCCGTCGTCGCCAAGCTCGAGGTGCAGTGAAGGCGGGACCGACCCGCCCCTCGCGTGCCGTCGACGGCGCGGCGGGTGCGCCGCGCCGTCGACGGTCGGTGCGTGGTGCGCCTGGGCCTACCGCGCGCCCGTGGGACGGGTCCGGTACAGGTCGCGGAGCAGGGCGATCTCCGCCATGTGGTGGATGAACTCGAGGTTGGACGCCCAGATGACCGAGATGAACGGCTCCTCAGGGGCGGAGCTGCGGGGGTACTGGTCGAAGCCGACGGCGTCGAGTTGCTCGGGGGTCACGGCCGCGACGCTGCCGCGCCAGCGGTCCATCGTCGCCCAGAACCGCTCCAGCGCCAGCGCGGCCGAGGGGCTGAAGTCGACCAGCTCCGCGGGCGGCCGGCGCTCGCCGAAGGTCCACTCCCAGTCCCCGGCAAAGCTCGAGTGCAGGTGCCCCAGCCGCCACGCGATCGTGGTGACCGGGGTCGGGTCGGGGTCGCCCGCGGCGTCGTCGAGCTGCCACTCGCCCGGCCCGAACGGCCGCGTCGAGGCGGCCTCGCCGCGGCGGCGGATCGACCAGGCGCCGGGCGCCGGCTCCCACAGGTACTCCTCGTCGGTGAGCGGCCCGTCGCCCTCCCTCGGGGGCTGCGGCGCTCCCTCCGGGAGGCTCGCCGGCGAAGCCAGCCCGTCCAGGCGTGCCTGGGCGATCTCGCGGGCACGGTCGAGCTGGTCGAGCAGCACGCTGAGGCGGTCGTTCCGATGGTCGGTCCGATAGTCTTCCATGTCGGCTCCCCTACGGTCGCGGAGCCCGCCCACACCAGGGATCACGCGGCTGCGGCGACGCCCGGAGGCGAGCGCCACGCAGGCGCGTGCTGGCTGTGCGGGCTTGGTCGGTGGGTCGTCAGGCGACGATGACGACCACGCCGACGGGCCTGCTCCCGTCGGGCACGGACACCTCCTGCGCGGCGCGACACGGAAATGGGCGCAGCCATCCAACCACGGCGCCGCGCCCTACGGCCATCCCGACCAGGACGATGCCGTCCCGTCGACATCGCAAGCACGCCCTAGCCCCAGCCCGCCGTCACCGCACTTCGAGCTCGGCCCGCAGCGCGGCCAGGACCTTCGCGGAGCCGGCCTCCCCGGCGGGGGCGTACAGCGACGAGGCCAGGCCGCCGCAGTCCCACAGGGTGCGGCCCAGCGCCGCCAGCCCCTCGGCGCTGCCGGCCAGCAGGGACCAGTCGGCCTGGCGGTCCCCTTCCCAGACGACCACCCGCTGGTCGCCACGCTCGAGGCGGTAGTTGGTGTGGCCGGGCCAGGCCCAGGTGCGCTGCCGCGGGGTGAATTCCTGCTCGAGCAGGGCGAGGTCGCGCCGTTCCAGCGGCTGGTCCTGCGCGGCGAGGCAGTAGGGCAGCACGAAGGCGAGCCGGTCCCAGGCGAGCGTGAACACGTAGTCGGAGAAGCTCGCCGCGTGCAGTCGCCAGATCACCCCGTTCGCCTGTGAGCCCACCTCGACCAGCACCCGCGGGTCGGCGCCGTCGTCCAGCCGCACCGCCCAGTGGCAGCTGCCCTGGTGCTCGATGCGGATGACCAGCAGGCCCTGATCGACGAGGTGGGTCAGGCCTCCGCCCCAGCCGTCGGACGGCTCGCCCAGCTCCGTCGCTCCGAGGGGGCGGTCGCCGGTCGCGCCGGCGAGGACGTCCATCGCCCCGCGGAGGGAATACCACTCGACCAGCGCGGCCGGGAGCCTGACGCCGAGCGCGTGTTCCCGTTTGGCGAGCGCCGCCCGCTCGTCCAGGTCAACCGTCGGGGCCAGTCCGAGCAGGTCACAGGCTGACTGATGGAAGCGCAGCATGAGTGGAGGATACGTCGCAACGTCGGGAGGCACCGCCCGCATGCGCCGGAGCGGACGTGCGCGCCCTGCCGTCTGGCATCTACGCTGGGGCGAGCCGGCCGCGCAGCGGGCCGCCTGGCGGCGGCCGATCGCCGACCTGGGAGGGACCATGGCGCGCGAGGACGAGCGACTCACCGAGTCCGGCATCCCGGTCGAGCCCGTCTACCGAGCCGACGACCTCGACGGGTTCGACCCGGCGAGCGCGCTCGGCGAGCCCGGCGAGCCGCCCTTCACCCGCGGCATCCACCCGACCATGTACCGCGGCCGGGTCTGGACCATGCGCCAGTACGCCGGCTTCGGGTCGGCGGCCGAGACCAACGCGCGCTTCCGCTACCTGCTCGAGCACGGCCAGACGGGGCTCTCGGTCGCCTTCGACCTTCCCACCCAGATGGGCTACGACTCTGACCACCCGATGGCCGCCGGCGAGGTCGGCCGCGTCGGCGTGGCGATCGACTCGCTGGCCGACATGCGCCGCCTGTTCCAGGGCATCCCGCTCGACCAGGTGTCGACCTCGATGACCATCAACGCGCCGGCGGCGCTGCTGCTCCTGCTCTACCAGCTCGTCGGTGAGGAGCAGGGGGTGGAACCGGCCGCGCTCACCGGCACGGTCCAGAACGACGTGCTGAAGGAGTACATCGCCCGGGGCACCTACATCTATCCCGCCGAGCCGAGCCTGCGCATCGCCACCGACCTGTTCGGCTACTGCGCGCACGACCTGCCCCGCTTCAACACCATCTCGATCTCCGGCTACCACATGGCCGAGGCGGGCGCGACGCCGGTCCAGGAGGTGGCGTTCACCCTCTCCAACGCGGTCGCCTACGTGCAGGCCGCGGTCGACGCGGGCTTGGCGGTGGACGACTTCGCGTCGCGGCTGTCGTTCTTCTTCGTCGCCAGGACGGGCCTGTTCGAGGAGGCGGCGAAGTTCCGGGCGGCCCGGCGCATCTGGTCGGAGATCATGGCCAGCCGCTTCGGCGCCGGGAACCCGAAGTCGCGCATGCTGCGCTTCCACACCCAGACCGCCGGGGTGCAGCTGACCGCGCAGCAACCGCTCAACAACGTGGTCAGGGTCGCCTACCAGGCGCTGGCCGCGGCCCTCGGGGGCACCCAGTCGCTGCACACCAACTCCTTCGACGAGGCGCTGGCCCTGCCGAGCGAGGCCGCCGCCCGGCTGGCGTTGCGCACCCAGCAGGTGCTGGCCCACGAGACCGGGGTGACCGACACGGTCGACCCGCTTGCCGGGTCCTACTACGTGGAGCGCCTCACCGACGAGGTCGAGGCGCGCGCCAGGGAGCTGATCCGGCGGATCGACGAGCTCGGCGGCGCGGTCGCCGCCATCGAGCGCGGTTTCCAGAAGCAGGAGATCGAGCGCTCCGCCTACGACCACCTGCGCGCGGTGGAGGCCGGCGAGAAGGTGGTGGTGGGCGTGAACCGGTTCGCCGGCGGCGAGGAGGAGCCGGTCAGCCTCTACCAGCTCGACCCGGCCATCGCGGAAGCCCAGGCGAAGTCCCTGGCCGCCATCCGCGCCGACCGCGACGGCGAGGCCGTCAAGGCGGCGCTCGGCGACCTGACCGACGCCGCCAGGGGCAGCGACAACCTGCTCGTCCCGATGCGCGAGGCGCTGCGCCGCATGGCCACCCTTGGCGAGGTGTGCGACGCCTTGCGCGAGGTGTTCGGCACCTACCGCCCGCCGGAGACGTTCTGACCACGCAGAGGCCCGGACCCTGGTGGATTGGCGTTTTGCCTAGCAGGGCAGTCATGATTTCCGACACTTTGTAACGAACCAGGAGGTCTTCGCATGTCGACCAGCCTGCAAGCCCTGTTCTACTTCCTCGCCCTGGTCTGCTTCGTCGGCGCCGCGGTGTCGTTCGCCCCGAGCCGCCGTTCCGCCTTCGCCGGACGCCTCAACCTGCTCGCCCTCGGCCTCGCCTTCTGGGTCTTCGTCCCCTTCATGAACGCCTTGCTCAAAGTCGCGAAGTAGCCCGCCGCGCCCGGGCGGCACGGACGCTCGCCCAGGCGTGGTCGGTGGTGACCAGGTGATCGACCAGGCGGAGGTCCACGATCCGGGCTGCGCTGGCCAGGCGCTCGGTGGCGCGGAGGTCGGCCTGGCTCGGCGTCGGATCACCGGACGGGTGGTTGTGGACCAGCGCGAAGGCGCTGCCGTCGTTGCGCAGCACGGCGTTGAGTACTTCCCGGACGGGGAGGAGGCAGTGGTCGGCGCTGCCGTCGCTGACCTGGACGACCCGGCGCACCCGATGGCCGGGATCGAGCACGACCACCAGCACCCGCTCGCGGCGAAGCCCACCTAGCCGCTGCCGAGCCAGCAGCGCCAGGTCCTCGGGCCGCCGCACGGTCAGCGGCGCGTCGCCGGCGTCGAAGCAGCGCCCGAGCCGCAAGGCGGCTAACAGCGCTGCCGCCTTGGCCGGGCCCATCCCAGGGCGTCCAGCCAGCTCCTCCGGCGCGGCGGCGGCGAGACCGGCCAGCGAGCCGTGCTCCGCCAGCAGCGCCGCCGCCAGCTCGACCGCGCTCTGCCCGGTGCACCCCTGGCGAAGCACCAGCGCCAGTAGCTCGATCGTGCTCAGCGCGGCGGTGCCGTGATGCCACAGGCGCTCACGGGGTCGCTCCTGCTCGGGAAGGTCGAGGATGCGCACGGTCATGGCCCGAACCTAGAGCCACCCCCCGACACCTCCGCCCGCTCGTCCACAGACTCGACCAAGGGCTCTCGGCTTGGTTTCTCGCACGAAGCCTGGGCGCTTCTGGACGACTGCGCGGGGGTAGACGTCCGTTGACGGTCCGGTTCGGCAGGCAGCGGTAGCATCGGGGTATGGAGCGCGACGTGCGGGTGGTAGTCCTCGGTGGGGGGCCGGGGGGGTACGAGGCTGCCCTGGTGGCGGCGGACCTCGGGGCCGATGTCGTGATCGTCAACGACGAGGGGCTCGGCGGCAACTGCGTGCTGTGGGACTGCGTGCCGTCGAAGACGCTGCTCACCTCGGCGCAGGCCTTCTCCACCATCGAGACCGCGCCGGAGCTCGGGGTTCGCTTCGAGACCAGCCAGGGCGACGGCATCCCCCGCACCGGCGTCGAGCTCGACACCGTCTTCCAGCGGGTGCGCGAGCTGGCGCTGGCGCAGTCCCACGACATCGAGCGGCACGTCCTCGAGGACGGCGTGACCTTCATGCAGGGCACCGGTCGCCTGGTCAACCGGCAGACGGTCGAGGTCACCCACCCCGGCGGCGGCACCGAGCAGGTCTCCGGCGACGCCATCCTGATCTCCACCGGGTCGGACCCTCGCAAGCTGCCGACGGCGCCCACCGACGGCGAGGTGATCCTCTCCAGCCAGGACGTCTACCGGCTCGAGGAGGTGCCGAAGCGACTGGTGGTCGTCGGTGCCGGCGCCACCGGCGCCGAGTACGCCACCGCCTTCCTGCGCTTCGGCTCCGAGGTCACCTTCGTCTGCAGCCGCGACCGGGTGCTGCCCACCCAGGACCCCGACGCCGCCATGGTGATCGAGGAGGTGTTCGAGCGCCGCGGCCTGACCACGGTGAAGAACGCCAAGGCGGCCAAGGTCGAGCGGGTCGCCGACGGCGCCGTCGTCCACATGGAGGACGGCCGCACCGTCGAGGGTACCCACGTGCTGCTCACCGTCGGCCAGGTGCCGCAGTCGGCGGGCATCGGCCTCGAGGAGGTCGGCGTCGAGGTCGACGCCAAGGGTGCGATCGTCGTCGACGGTGTCAGCCGCACCACCGTGCCGACCATCTACGCGGCCGGGGACGTCACCGGCAAGAACATGCTCGCGTCGGTCGCGGCGATGCAGGGTCGCATCGCCATGTGGCACCTGCTCGGCCAGGCGGTGGCGCCGCTGCGCTGGGACGCGGTCGCCGCGACGGTCTTCACCGACCCGCAGATCGCCACCGTCGGCCTGTCCGAGCAGCGCGCCGCGAAGGCCCAGATCGAGGTCGAGGTGGAGACCCTGCCGCTGGCGGGCAACTCCCGCGCGAAGATGGCCAGCCTGCACGACGGCTTCGTCAAGCTGCTCGCCCGGCCGGGCTCCGGCACGATCGTCGGCGGCGCGGTGGTGGCCGGCTACGCCTCCGACCTGATCGCGCCGATCTCGGTGGCGATCATGAACCGGCTCTCGGCCGCACAGCTCACCCAGGCGTTCCAGGTGTACCCGTCGTTCGCCGGCTCGATCCAGGAGTGCGCCCGCCGCCTGGCCATCCGGGTGCAGGGTGGATACCGCTCCTAGGTCACGACGCTGATCACGACGTTGCCGACCTTCTGCTGTGTCTCGACGTACCGGTACGCCTCGACGATCTGGTCCAGCGGGTAGCGCCGGTCGATCAGCGGCCTGAATGCCCCGGACTCGATCTGCTCCTGGACGTACCTCTCCTTGTCCCGGTCGCGCCTCGGGAGGGGGAACATGACCTTCCTGCCGCCGAGCCGCGGCGTGACGAGCGCAAGGAGCGGGTTCTGGGACAGCGGGCCCAGGTCCGACGACAGGTAGGTCCCGCCCGGCTTCAGCAGCCGCCGGCAGCGGCCGAACGAGCTCTTGCCGACCGCGTCGTCGACGACGTCGTACTTCTGCTCGTCCCTGGTGAAGTCCTCGTTCTGGTAGTCGACCACCCGGTCGGCGCCCAGGCCCTTGACCAGGTCCACGTGCTCGGTGCCGCAGACCGCGGTCACGTTGGCGCCGACGCCCTTCAACAGCTGGACCGCCGCCGAGCCGATCGCGCCGGTCGCGCCGTAGACCAGGACGTCCTGCCCGCCCTGGACGTTGGCCGCCCTGATGCCGTTGAGGGCGTACTGCGAGCCCTCGGTGCTGGGAGCGGCCTGCTCGTAGGTCAGGTTCGGCGGCATGGGCGCCAGCCAGCCGTCTTCGGGCACCACCACGTACTCGGCGTGCGCGCCGAACCGGTCCCCGCTCCACCCGTACACCCGGTCGCCGACGGCGAAGGCGGTGACGCCACCGCCGACCGCCTCGACCTCGCCGGCGAACTCGCACCCGAGGACCGGCTGGCGTGGCCTGGTGAGCCCGGTGAAGAACCGCGCGAACCAGGGATGGGCCGCCCGGAAGCCGCAGTCGGTCCGGTTCACCGTCGTCGCGTGCACCTTGACCAGCAGCTCGCCGTCGCTCGCCGTGGGCCTGTCCACCTCGGCGATCCGGACCACGTCCGGCGGGCCGTACCTGGCGTGGACCGCTGCCTTCATGGGTGAATTGTAGGCAGCCAGGACACGTGGCCGCGCAGGGCGAGGTAGCCGAGGCCGGCGCCGGCGTCGAGCAGGAAGTGGGCGACCACCAGGGGGGTGGTACGGCCCCTGCGCTGGTACAGGCGGCCAAAGAGGACACCGAGGGCGAGGTTGCCGGCGAAGCCGCCGAGGCCCTGGTAGAGGTGGTAGCTGCCGCGCAGCAGGGCGCTGGCGGCCAGCGCCCTGCGGGGCGACCAGCCGAGCTGGTCGAGCCGGCGCAGCAGGTAGCCGCAGACGATCACCTCTTCGAGCAGGCCGCTGCGGAGGGCGCCGAGCAGCAGCACCGGCACCGTCCACCAGTGGCCGGTCGGCGGCACCGGCACCACCGAGCGGTTCACGCCGAGTTGCACGCTGGCCGCGTAGATGGCGACCCCGACCACACCGACCGCCACGGCGAGGACCGTGCCGAGGGTGAGGTCGGCGAGGGGCTGGCGCGCGTCGAGCCCGATGCTGGCGAGCGACTCGCGCGAGCGGCGCAGCAGGTGGGCGACCAGCGCGACCGGCACCAGCGAGGTGCCGACGTCGAGCAGCTGGTAGGCGAGGGCGCCGCGCCCGTACAGCGGCGCCGCCACCCCGCGGATCGGCGCGGTGAGCAGGTTGACCAGCGCGTACAGGGCGGAGGCTGCGAGCGACAGGAACAGGACCAGCAGCACCTCGTCGCGCAGCACCCGCCGCTCGGGCAGCCCACTCGGCACCGGCGGCGCGGTCGCCCGGTCGGGGCGGCTGGACAGGTCGGGCGCGGTCACGCTCTCAGGGTACTTCGGGCGCCCCCAAAGGGAGGCCCCGAGCTCGGCGGAGGAGCCCGGGGCCGGAGGACCCGCCGTCGCGGGGCCCGCGCGGGATCGGGGCCCGTCCCGGCGGCGGGAGGTCACTCCACCTGGAAGCGGATGCGCACCGCGGTCGCCTCCAGGGTGCCGACGCCGTCGGCCTCGCTCTCGGTGGTGAACAGCAGCCAACCGGCATTGGCCGTCGGCTTGCGGAAGCCGACGCGGCCGCTGAACGGGCCCAGCTCGGCGGTGCCGCTGCCGGTGACCACGCCCTGGCCGAGGGTCCGGTCCTTGCCCGCGCGGTCCTCGGTCACCGCCACCTGCACGGTCCCCTCGAAGGCGCTGGCCTTGCCGGCGACGGCCACGGGGGAGCTGATCCGCGCGAAGCGAACGGGCGCGCTGACCTGGATATCCCGGCCGGAGGTGCCGAGCACCGCCCAGCCGTCCCGGTAGCGCTGTAGCCGCACGACGGTCCGTGGCGCGGTGGCGGGCATCGGGCTGCCGCCCTCGCCGAACTTGAGCCGGAAGGCGACCTGGCCGGTGTCGGTCCCGGTGGCCTCGAAGCGGCCGGCGACCAGCTCGCCCATGCCGACCTCGCGCTGCAGGAAATCGCGCGCCGCGGCGACGGCCGCCTCGGGACCCGGCTTGGCGCCCGGGCCCGCCGTGCCGGCCGCGCTGGTGCCGGCGGCGATGGCGGTCGTGGTGGTCGCCAGGTCGGCCGCCCCCCCGGAGGGGCCGGCCCGGCCGCAGCCTGCGAGCGCGACGCCGAGGGCGGCGACGGCGGTGGTGGTGGCGAGCAGCGGGCGAATGGGACGCATCGAGCTGGACCCCCCGGTGCGGGCGCCCCCAGCGGGGCGGCTTCCCTCCAGTCTCGGCCAAGCCTGTCACGGATGACAGTCGGGACCATATCAGCGCAGCTCCCGATCGGCCTCCGGGAAGCCTCGGCAGCGTCACAGCTTGGCTGGTGCACGTCCACAACCGCGCAAATCAGGTGGAAGGCTGGCGCGTTTTTGCAAGACATCGTCGCGGTCGCTGGGCGATCGTGGCGACCTCCATGACGACCAGGAGCCAGGAGAGGGCAAGGATGAGCGCGCACGCAGCCGGCAGGGTGGAGAGCAAGTCGTGGGATCAGCGGTCCTACGCCTCGGTGGACGATGCTCCCGAGCTGGCCCATGCCAGCGGCGTCGACCTCTACCACGGGGACATCGAGGCCGAGGTCACCTGGCAGGGGGTGACGCTGGCACGCGACGACGGATCGGGCGTCACGGTGGGCCTACAACGCGTCGTCGGTCGGGTTGGTGACCGATCCGGGAGCTTCGTGCTCCAACTCGCCATCGCCAGCGAGGCGGGTGGGGCCTCCACGGCCACCACCTCGGTGGTTCCGGGCTCCGGGACCGGAAGCCTGCAGGGGCTGCGGGGCCAAGGCGGTCTCTCGTACGAGCCAGGCCAACAGCACTGGTCCTACACCCTTGACTACGACCTGGACTGACAGGTCTCGCACCAGGCGGTAGCTTGGGGCGATGCCCAGCTCGATGATCGGTGAGTCCAGGGGGATCCTGCATTCCCGTGCGGGGGAGGAGGCATTCCACCTGGCGCTGCAGCCCGCCACGCCGGCCCTGACCCCCTTCGTCGAGCGCTACTGGATCGTCACCTGGGACCTGCGTGGCCAACAGCCGTACGAGCAGCGCACCTTGCCCGCGCCGTCAGTGCAGATGGCCTTCGGTCCGGACTTCTCGCGGATCGTCGGGGTCACCCGCGGTGTGTTCTCCTGCCTGCTCGAGGATGTTGGCAGGATCCTTGGCGTGAGGTTCCGGCCCGGGTGCTTCCATCCGTTCCTGCGGGCACCCCTGTCGTCGATCACCGACCGGGTGCTCGCCGTCGACGAGGTCTTCGGTGACGCCGGTCGCGCCTTGGCCCGTGCCGTCCGGGACGCCGACGAGGCCGGTGAGCCGGACGGCACGTTGACCGGGCTGGTGGACCGATTCCTGTGCGCCGTCGCTCCCGAGCAGGAGCCTGCCGCCGAGGAGGCCGCCCGACTGGTCGAGCTGATCGCCGCGGACCCTCGGATCACCAGGGTCGACGCGCTGGCACGACGCTCCGGCATGAGCTTGCGCACGCTGCAGCGGCTGTACGCCGAGTACGTCGGGGTGGGCCCCAAGTGGGTCATCCGCCGCTACCGGATCTACGAGGCGGCGCAGCGGGTCGCCTCGGGCGGCGAGGCCGACTTGGCGCGTGTGGCGCTCGATCTCGGGTACTTCGACCAGGCGCACTTCACCCACGATTTCACCGCGGTGGTTGGCAGCCCCCCGGACCGCTACGCGCGGGACTGCGCGCTCGTCAGGCAGAGCAGCTACCCGGACAGGCGCGTCCGGAACAGGTCGGCGTTGCGCTCCAGGTAGGCCAGCTCTGTCGCCGCCCAGTCCATCGCGCCCTGGTTCCCCGCCACGATCACCTGGAAGTTCCGAACCTCCACCAGCATGGCCGCGACCAGCTCCTCGCCCGACCCTGACCAGCCGTAGGCATCGGCGGCCACCCGCAGCATGCGCGCGGCCGCCTCGCCCTCGCCGTACATGCCCGGGTGCACGAACGCCCACAGGAACTCACCGAAGTTCGCCACCCTGCTGCCCGGACGGGTGCCGTCCCAGTCGATGATCGCCACCGGGAGCATGTCGGGACCGCGGGCGCGGAAGATGAAGTTGTCCTGGGACAGGGCGGGGTGGCATGCCACCCCGGCGCCGGCGGCGAACTCGCTGCCCGCGGTGAGGTCGTGGACCCGGCGCAGCAGCCGTGCGCCTGCCCGCACGGCCGCCGCGCTGAGCCGGAAGCCGTTGTGGGGTGGCGCGAAGCCGTCGATGTACGACAGGATCGCGCGGCCTTGTTCGTCGACGCCCAGGAACCGCGGCGCGCCGTCGAACCCGCAGCGCTCCAGGTGGACGAGCAGCCGGTGGATCCACGCCGCGTCGGGCTTGAGCGGCCGGCGGACCGTGTCGCCGACGCGCACCACCCCCGGCGTCGACCGACCGCCCCTGAGCGGTACCTCCCTCTCGAAAGCGTCCACGGCCGCATCATCGCCACCCGGCAGCCTGGTCGACAATGCCTGCTATGCGGTTGTGGGGAGGGATGGTGCAGACGGCGGGCATCGCCCGGGGGTGGTCCACGAGTGGTCCAAACCACGGGGTACCATGCGGTACGAGTCGAACCTAGCAGGTACGCCGTCGGCGCCCTGACCTGCGGGAACAGGAACTAGCAGGTACCGACAGGTACCCGGAGGTACCTCGTGAACCTTCCGTGCGCATGAATCGCGACTTCCTGGCCGCGCTGCGCGAGCGCGTGCTGGTCTTCGACGGGGCCATGGGGACCATGCTGCAGGCGGCCGACCTGTCCCTCGACGACTACCTCCAGCTCGAGGGCTGCAGCGAGATCCTGTGCGTGACCAGGCCGGACGTGGTCAAGGGGGTGCACGCCGCCTACTTCGAGGCCGGCGCCGACGCGGTCGAGACCAACTCCTTCGGCGCGACCGCGATCGTGCTCGGCGAGTACGGCATCGCCGAGCGCGTGGTCGAGCTCAACCAGGCGGCGGCCAGCCTCGCCCGGGAGGTGGCCGACGACTTCGCCGGCGACGGGCGGCCGCGCTGGGTGGTCGGCTCGATGGGGCCGGGCACCAAGCTGCCGACCCTCGGCCACACCACCTACGACGTCCTCCGCGAGACCTACGGCGACCAGGCCTTCGGCCTGCTCGACGGCGGCGCCGACGTGCTGCTGGTGGAGACCTGCCAGGACCTGTTGCAGCTCAAGGCGGCGGTGGCCGGCGCCTACGCCGGCATGCGCCGGGCCGGGCGCAAGGTCCCGCTGATGGCCCAGGTGACGGTCGAGACCACCGGGCAGATGCTGCTCGGCTCCGACATCGCCGCCGCCCTCACCGCGATCGAGCCGCTGGGCGTCGACGTGATCGGGATGAACTGCGCGACCGGGCCGGCGGAGATGGGCGAGCACCTGCGCCACCTGGCGCAGCACGCCGGCACGCTGCTGTCCTGCCTGCCCAACGCCGGCCTCCCCGAGCTGCGCGACGGCCGCCCGTACTACCCGCTGACGCCCGCCGAGCTGGCCGAGGCGCAGACCCGCTTCGTGGCCGAGTTCGGCCTCAACGTCGTCGGCGGCTGCTGCGGCACCACCCCCGAGCACATCCGCCAGCTCGTCGAGGCGGTCGGCGGGCACCCGCCGGTGCCGCGCGAGCCCGTCCACGAGCCCAGCCTCTCCAGCCTCTACCAGGCCGTCCCGCTGGACCAGGACATCACCTACCTGACGGTGGGGGAGCGCTGCAACGCCAACGGCTCCCGCAAGTTCCGCGAGCTGATGCTCGACGGCGACCTCGACGGCATGGTGCGGGTCGCCAAGGACCAGGTCCGCGAGGGCGCGCACGTGCTCGACGTCTGCGTCGACTACGTCGGCCGCGACGGCGTGCCCGACATGGACGTGCTCGTCGAGCGGCTGGCGCAGCAGTCCACCGTGCCGGTCATGCTCGACTCGACCCAGGCCGACGTGATCGAGGCCGGCCTGAAGCGGCTCGGTGGCCGCGCGATCATCAACTCGATCAACCTGGAGGACGGCGAGAACCGCATGGCCGCCGTCTGCCCGATGGCCAAGCAGTACGGCGCCGCCGTGGTCGCCCTGCTGATCGACGAGGAGGGCCAGGCACGCGACGTCGAGTGGAAGCTGCGCATCGCCCACCGCATCCACGACCTCGCCACCGGCAAGTACGGGCTGGCGCCCGAGGACCTGGTGTTCGACGCGCTCACCTTCCCGCTCGGGTCGGGCCAGGAGGACCTGCGACGCGACGCGATCGCCACCATCGAGGCGATCCGGCGCATCAAGGCCGAGCTGCCCGGGGTGCGCACCATCCTGGGCGTGTCCAACGTCTCGTTCGGGCTCTCGCCGGCCGCGCGCCAGGTGCTCAACTCGGTGTTCCTGCACGAGACGCGCGAGGCTGGCCTCGACGCGGCGATCGTCTCGCCCGCCCGCATCCTGCCGATGCACCGCATCGACGACGAGCAGCGCCAGGTCGCCCTGGACCTGGTCTACGACCGCCGCCGGGACGGCTACGACCCGCTGCAGGTGTTCATGGCCCTGTTCGAGGGCAAGGAGGCGACCAAGGCCGCCAGCGCCGAGGACCTCGCCGCCCTGCCGATCGACGAGCGCCTGCAGCGCCGCATCGTCGACGGCGTGCGTCCCGGCCTCGAGGCCGACCTGGAGGAGGCCCTGGGGCAGCGCAGCGCGCTGGCGATCATCAACGAGGTGCTGCTGGAGGGCATGAAGACGGTCGGGGAGCTGTTCGGCGCCGGCGAGATGCAGCTGCCCTTCGTGCTGCAGTCGGCCGAGGTGATGAAGGCCGCCGTCGCCATCCTCGAGCCGCACATGGACAAGGCCGACCAGGGCGGCAAGGGCCGCATCGTGCTGGCGACCGTCAAGGGCGACGTGCACGACATCGGCAAGAACCTGGTCGACATCATCCTCACCAACAACGGCTACACGGTCCACAACATCGGCATCAAGCAGCCGATCGCCACGATCATCGAGAAGGCCGAGGAGGTCGGCGCGGACGCCATCGGCATGTCGGGCCTGCTGGTGAAGTCGACCGTGGTGATGCGCGAGAACCTCGAGGAGCTCAACGCGCGCGGCCTGCACGCCTTCCCGGTGCTGCTCGGCGGCGCCGCGCTGAACCGCACCTACGTCGAGGGCGACCTGCGCCAGCTCTACAAGGGCCGGGTGTTCTACTGCCGCGACGCCTTCGCCGGGCTGAAGGTGATGGACCAGCTGCGCGAGGAGCGGGCCGCGGGCGCCGCGGTGCCCAGGGAGCCGGTGCGCGCGCCGCGGGTCGTCGCCACCAAGGCCCGCGGCCCGGCGCCGGTGCCCGACACGGACGAGGTGGCCCGCTCCGACGTGGCCACCGACGTGCCCGTGCCGACCCCGCCGTTCCTCGGCGAGTCCCGCGTCGTCAAGGGCATACCGGTGCGCGAGATCGCCGCCTACCTGAACGAGTCGGCGCTGTTCCGGGGGCAGTGGCAGCTGCGCCCCTCGGGCGGCCGGCAGGGCTGGCGCCAGGTGCTGGAGACCGAGGCCAGGCCGCGGCTGCGCGCCCTGCTCGACGAGGCGATCGCCGAGCAGATCCTGCGCCCCGCGGTGGTCTACGGCTACTACCCCTGCAACGCCGACGGCAACGACCTGGTGGTCTGGCGCGACGACGGCAGCGAGTGGGTCCGCTTCAGCTTCCCGCGCCAGCGCCGCGACCGGCGCCTGTGCCTGGCGGACTACTTCCGGCCGGTCGGCTCCGGCGAGCGCGACGTGGTCGCCTTCACCGTGGTCACCATGGGCCGGGCCGCCTCGGAGGCGACCGCGCGCCTGTTCGCCGCCGACCGCTACCGCGAGTACCTGGAGCTGCACGGCGTCACCGTGGAGATGGCCGAGGCCCTGGCCGAGTACTGGCACAAGCGCATCCGCGAGGAGCTCGGCATCGCCGACCAGGACGCCGACGACCTGGAGAAGCTGTTCGACCTCGGCTACCGGGGCGCGCGCTACTCCTTCGGCTACCCGGCCTGCCCCGACCTGGAGGAGCAGACCAAGATCTTCGAGCTGCTACGGCCGGAGCGCATCGGCGTGGAGCTCTCCGAGGAATTCCAGCTCCACCCCGAGCAGTCCACCTCCGCGATCGTGGTGCACCACCCAGAGGCCATCTACTTCAACGCGCGGTAATCGGGTTCGTGCGTTGCCCAAGCCCAGCCAGCTGGCAAGGATCCGGCCGAAGATTACGGCAACGCACGAACCCGATTATCAGCTCAGCCGGCCTTGAGGGGGCGCAGGCCCGGGATCGGGCTGAAGGCGCCGCCGTCGTCGCGGCGGATCCACGGCTCGGCGTTGACCACCCTGGCCAGGCCAGGGCGCTCGCCTGCCGCCGGCCACGCGCGGGCCAGGGCACGGTTGAGGTTGCGGGTCGGGGACTCGGCGCTGTCCAGCACGAACAGGTGCTGGGTGCGGTCGAGCCGGAAGGTGGTGCGGACGGCGATCCCGCGCTGGGTCAGGTAGCGCTCGGCGACGGCGAAGCGCTCGCGCGGTCCTTCGAGGTCCGCATGCGCGACCGGGGAGAGGTCGACGACGGCGATGAACCTGGGCATGCCGGCCTCCGTGGCATGGCGTCTGGTCAGCACACCTAGGTAAACCGCAGGACGAGCGTCCTGCTTCCCGGCGGTCAGGTCGCCTCGATGGTGGCGATGGTGGCGCCGGTCGGGACGGTGTCCCCCTCCTTGACGTTGACGCCGGCGACGGTGCCCGACTGGTGGGCGGTGACGTGGTTCTCCATCTTCATCGCCTCGAGCACCACCAGCGTCTGCCCCGGGCTGACGGTGTCGCCGTTGGCCACCAGCACCTTCACGATGGTGCCCTGCATGGGGGTCTTGACGACCTCCTTGCCCGGGCCGCCGGACTCGGCGCGGGCGCGCTCCAGCGCCTTGGGCGAGCGCGGCACGCGGATCCGGTCGGCGACCTTGACCTCCTCCTGGGGGAAGACGTCGACGTCGAAGCGCTTGCCGTCGAGCTCGATCACCAGGCGGCGCGGGGGCGGCTTGGCGGTCCGCTCGCCGTCGTCCGCCGGCGGGGTCTGCGGCGCCAGGCCGGAAAGGTCCATGCCGTGCTCGACCAGGACGGTGGAGACCTCGCCGGCGGCGAAGGCCGGGTCGAGCATGGCCAGCCGGTGGAACGGGATGGTGGTCGGCACGCCCTCGATCACGAACTCGTCGAGGGCGCGCAGCATGCGGCGGCGGGCCTGGTCGCGGTCCTCGCCCCAGACGATCAGCTTGGCGAGCAGGGAGTCGTAGGCCTGCGGGACGGTGAAGCCGCCGCGCACGCCCGCGTCCACCCGCACGCCGGGGCCGGACGGCTCCCGCCAGCCGCTGACCAGGCCGGGCGCTGGCATGAACTTGGCGCCGGGGTCCTCGGCGTTGACGCGCACCTCGATGGCGTGGCCGCGGTAGGAGGGCGAGCGCCAGGCGTCCTGCAGCGGCTCGCCGGCGGCGACCAGGAGCTGGGCGTGGACCAGGTCGATGCCGCTGACCAGCTCGGTGACCGGGTGCTCCACCTGCAGGCGGGTGTTCATCTCCAGGAAGTAGACGTTCTGGGTGCGCGGGTCGTAGAGGAACTCCACCGTGCCGGCGTTGACGTAGCCGGCGGTCCTGGCGATGTCGCAGGCGGCCTTGCCGAGCGCGGCCCGCACCTCCTCGGGCAGGCCGGGGGCGGGGGCCTCCTCGACCAGCTTCTGGTGCCGCCGCTGCAGCGAGCAGTCGCGCTCGCCGACGAACGCGACCTCGCCGCCGGCGTCGGCCAGGATCTGCGCCTCGACGTGCCGGGGGGCGTCGAGGTAGCGCTCCACGTAGACCTCGGAGCGGCCGAAGGCCGCCTTGGACTCGCGCTCGGCGGACTGCAGCGCGTCGGCCACCTCCTCGGCGGCGTTGACCACCTTCATGCCGCGGCCGCCGCCGCCGAAGGCGGCCTTGAGCGCGAGCGGGTAGCCGTGCTCGGCGCCGAAGGCGACCGCCGCGTCCGGGCCGGTGAGCGGCTCGACCGTGCCGGGGACCAGCGGCGCGCCGGCCTGCTCGGCGACCTTGCGCGCCGCGACCTTGTCGCCCATCGCGGCGATCGCGGCGGCCGGCGGTCCCACCCAGCGGATGCCCGCGTCCATCACCGCCTGCGCGAAGGCGGCGTTCTCCGCCAGGAAGCCGTAGCCCGGGTGGACGGCGTCGGCCCGCGCGCGCTTGGCCGTCTCCACGATCAGGTCGACGTTGAGGTAGCTCTTGCCCGGGCTGGCCTCGCCGATGTGCCAGGCCTCGTCGGCCAGCTCGACGTGGAGGGCGTCCCGGTCCGGATCGGCGTAGACCGCGATCCCGACCAGGCCGAGCTCCTTGCAGGCCCGCAGGATGCGCACGGCGATCTCGCCCCGGTTGGCGACCAGCACCCTCTCCACGCTTCCTCCTCAGTTCGTCGGGGCCGGGCGGCTCACGGCTCCTGGCCCCAGGTCGAGCGTAGGCTCTGGCCCCAGCGCATGCCCGGCTCGTAGGCGGTGACGCCGATGCCCGGGCGGGTGTTGGTCGCCCAGGGGCCGATGTCGCGGTCGCGCTCGCGCGCCACCATGCGGTCGATCGCGATCCCGAGCACCTCCGGCTCGCCGGCGTCCAGGTCGCCCTTGACCACCTGGAAGCGGAGCCCGTCCTCGGTGCGCAGCACCACGATGTCGCCCGGCCTGGCGCCGGCCTCGCTCATGGTCGCCCTCCCTTCGCGGTGCCGCCGCGCCGCGCCACCACCGCCTGGCACAGGCCCTGCGGGTCCTCCGGTGAGACGAACACCTTCAGGCCAGGCCACTCGAGCAGCACGCCCCGGCGGCGGTCGGTGGCGTAGGCCTTGAAGCGGCCCCAGCTCGGGTTGGCGAAGTGGCCCCACCAGCCGAACAGGCCGACCGAGCCGGGCAGGCGGGCGCTGCGCGGCATCGCCGTCGGCCGCGCCGCCGCGAGGCTGCGCAGCGGGAACACCAGCGGCCGCACGCCGCGGCGCAGCACCACCAGCTCGCGCTCGCCGACCGCGTAGCCGGCGGGGGAGAGCGCCAGCGGGATCGCCAGCACCACCACGAACAGGCTGGGCGCGCCGACCAGCAGCACCAGCCCGGCCTTCCAGGTGAGCCCGAGCAGCACCGCCGCCACGACCGCGAGCAGCCCGGCGAGCGCGGTCAGCAGCCGGGCGCGCGGCTCCAGCGGCGCGGCCGGGAAGGCGGCCTCCACCGTGACCCGCGCCTCGCCGGCGCGGGGCGCGCGGCCTGCCGGCGGCTCGGACCGGGGACGCAAGGAGGGCACGCGAACGCTCACAGGGGAATGTTGCCGTGCTTGCGGGGCGGGCGCGGCTCGCGCTTGGTGATCGTCATCTCCAGCGCCATGCACAGCCGCGGCCGGGTCGTCTGGGGCTCGATCACCTCGTCGAGGTAGCCACGCTCCGCCGCGATGTACGGGTTGGCGAAGCGCTCGGTGTACTCGGCGACCAGCTCGTCGCGGCGCGCCGCGGGGTCGTCGGACTTCTCCAGCTCCTTGCGGAAGACGATGTTGACCGCGCCCTGTGGCCCCATCACCGCGATCTCCGCGGTGGGCCAGGCGAAGTTCATGTCGGCCCGTAGCGGCTTGGACGCCATCACGTCGTAGGCGCCGCCGTAGGCCTTGCGGGTGATCACGGTGAGCTTGGGCACGGTCGCCTCGGCGTAGGCGTACAGCAACTTGGCGCCGTGGCGGATGATGCCGCCCCACTCCTGGCTGGTCCCGGGCATGAACCCGGGCACGTCGACGAAGCTCACGATGGGGATGTTGAAGGCGTCGCAGAAGCGCACGAAGCGGGCGCCCTTGATGGAGGCGTTGATGTCGAGCACCCCGGCGAGGTGCAGCGGCTGGTTGCCGACCACGCCGACGCTGCGGCCGTTGAGGCGGGCGAAGCCGATCACGATCGACTCCGCCCAGGCCTGCTGGATCTCCAGGAAGTCCCCCTCGTCGACCACCCGCTTGATGACCTCGCGGATGTCGTACGGCTGGTTGGGGTTGTCGGGCACGAGGTCGGAGAGGCTCGGCTCCTCGCGGCGCGGGTCGTCGGTCGGGACCCGCCGCGGCGGGTCCTCCATGTTGTTGAGGGGCAGGTAGCTCAGCAGCGAGCGGGCCAGGTCGAAGCACTCGTCCTCGTCCTCGGCGGCGATGTGGGCGGTGCCCGACTTGGTGGCGTGGGTCATGGCGCCGCCGAGCTCCTCGAAGGTCACGTCCTCACCGGTCACGGCCCTGACCACCTCCGGGCCGGTGATGAACATGTAGGAGGTCTCCTTGACCATCAGGATGAAGTCGGTGATCGCCGGGGAGTACACCGCCCCGCCCGCCGACGGCCCCATGATCAGCGAGAGCTGCGGCACCACCCCGGACGCCTGCACGTTGCGCCAGAAGATCTCGGCGTAGCCGGACAGGGCGACCACGCCCTCCTGGATGCGCGCCCCGCCGGAGTCGTTGATGCCGATGCAGGGCACGCCCATGCGGACTGCCAGGTCCTGGACCTTGCAGATCTTCTCCGCCATGACCTCGCCGAGCGAGCCGCCGAAGACGGTGAAGTCCTGGCTGAAGATGCAGACCCTGCGGCCGCCGACGGTGCCGTAGCCGGTGACCACGCCGTCGCCGGGGATCTTCCTGGCGTCCATGCCGAACGCGGTCGCCCGGTGCACGGCGAACGCGTCCAGCTCCACGAACGAGCCGGGGTCGAGGAGCGCGTCGATGCGCTCGCGCGCGGTCAGCTTGCCCTTGTCGTGCTGTACCTCCACCGCCTTGGCGGTGCCGGGGTGCAGCGCCTGCTCGCGGCGTTCGCGCAGCTCGTCGATGCGCTCCTTCATGGTCTTCGGTCGGGACTGTGCCGCCACGAACACCTCCAGGTCGGTCCGCACCGCAGCGACGGGCCGGTCGGGGCCGCTTGCGTTGCATCGTGCCGCCGCATTGTAGGAGCCGCCCGGCCCAGCAGGTACGCTACCCGCCGCCATGCCGACCACACCTGGGGACTACGAAGGCGCGGTGCGAGCCGCCCTGCCGGGCTTCTTCGGCCCGGTCGAGGTGGCCGCGAGCCTGCCGAGCACCATGGCCAGGGCCACGGAGCTGGCCGCGGCCGGCGCGCCCGAGGGCGCGACCGTGGTCGCCGACGCGCAGCAGGCCGGCCGCGGCCGCCTCGGCCGCGGCTGGGACGCCCCGCCGGGCAGCTCGCTGCTGCTCACCGTGGTGCTCCGCCCCCGGCTCGCCCCCGAGCAGGCCTGGCTGGCGGTGGCGGCGGCCGGGATCGCGCTGGTCGACGCGACCACGGCGGTGC
>DASUZB010000203.1:0-18219 GCA_036377075.1 Actinomycetes bacterium
CTGCGTCCGCGCGCGGGCGACCACCAGCAGCCCGACGTCGAGCGCCATCACGCCGGCGAACGTCAGGAACACCGTGAGCGCCAGCGCGACCAGCGTCGCCGAGCCGGCCTGCCGCCGGCTCGGACGGTGGCGGCGGCCGGATTGGGCGCCGGGCGGTCCCTTGCCGCCGTTCGGCCGACCCGGCCTCCGTGCCGCCCTCATCGGCCGGCCGGAGCCGGCGGTGGTCCCGGCTCGACCGCCGCCACCGCCGCCGCTCGGACGGTGACCGCGGCGCCCAAGCCCGGTAGGACTCGCGCAACCAGCGCGACCTCGACGCGAACCAGGCCGGACGGCAGCGGCGTGACGGCGACCCGGACGCCGCGGCCGGACGGGAGGGCGGCCCGGGCGGCGGCGGCTGCCCGGGCGTGGTCACCGCTCAAGGCCGCCTCCCTGGCACCCTCGCGGGCGGCACCCTGGGCGAGCACGTGGTCGCGCGCCACCACGATGACGCCGACCATCGCCAGCGTCACCGCGACCAGGAGGGGGATGGCGGCGGCGAGCTCGACCGTGGCCGAGCCGCGGCCGCCACCTCGGCGCCACATCGCCTCAGCCGATCCCGAACATGCCGCGGACCTGCTTGAGGATCGCGTTGAACAGGCTGCTGACGCCGCCCTGGCGCGCCCACGCCAGCGCGAGCGCGGCGACGGTGGCCGCGACGACGATGACCAGGGCGTACTCGGTCGTCTGGCTGCCCGACTCCGGTGTGGCGGCGGTGCGGGCAGCTCCTGGGGCAGGCATGGAAGGACCTCCTTGGTGAGGGGTTGCGGGGACGGGTTCACGGCACCAGCGCCCGGATGGCGCCGGCAACGGTGGGGACCACGACGAGCAGGACGAACGCGGGCAGGAAGCAGAGGACCAGCGGGAACGCGAGCCGGACGGCCGCGCGGCCAGCCTCGGCCTCGGCCGCCAGCCGGCCGCGGCTGCGCAGCGCCTCCGCACGGGCGGCGAGCGCCTCGGCCGGGCCCATGCCCCAGCGGTCGGCGGCATCCAGGGCCGCCGCGGCGGCGCGGAACTCGTCGAGGGCGGTGCGCTCGGCGGCGGCGCGCAGCGCCGCGCCGGGCGACTGGCCGAGGCGAAGGTCGACGACCAGGCGGCCGAGCTCGGCGCGGAGGGCGTCGGGGCTGCGCTCGGCGACCCGGCAGAGCGCGAGGTAGGGGTTCAGCCCGGCTCGAAGGCACGCGCCGAGCAGGTCGATCACTGCTGGCGCGGCCTCGCTCCGGGCGGCGCGGACCCGCGCCTCGGCGCGGCGCCGCGCGGAGCGGCGCAGCGCGAGGACGGCGGCCGCGGCGAGCACGACGGCGAGGATCACGGTGCTCACGGCCGGCCTCCCGCGATGCGGACGGCGGCGAGGATCGCGGCGTTCACGGCCCGCCTCCCACGATGCGGCCCGCCCACCAGATCCCCGCCGCTTCGAACGCGGTCGCGGCCGCCAGCGTCACCCATCCCATGCGCTCGCGTACCAGGAACGCCGCGTCGTCCGGCGAGGTCGCCGCGAGCACCAGCAGGAAGCAGGGCGCCATCGCGGAGACGACCCGCGCCGCCAGGCGGGACTGTGCGGTCGCGGCCGCGCGAGCCTGGCGTGCCCTGAGGCGGTCGGTGGCCGCCGCTGCGACGCCGGCCAGCACCGGCGCCGGCGGCGCGCCGGTGCTCTCCGCCAGGTCGAGCGCCTCGCCGGCCACCACCAGCTCGACCAGGCCGTGCTCGCGGCCGGCGGCGGCGAGGGCCTGCCCGGCACCCAATCCCACCGCCGCCGCCCTGGCGGCCGCGTCCAGCGCGGACGCCAGCACCTCGGGCGCCGTCTCGGCGGCGGCAAGCAGCGCCCGGTACGGCGCGGCCCCCGCAACGACCGTCGCGCGCAGGACGTCGAGGACCTCGGGGACGGCGGCTTCCTTGGCGGCCCGCTCGCGCCCGGCCGCGCCAGGCAGCCGGCGGCGCAAGGCGGCGAAGCGCGCTACCCCACCACCACCGCCGCCAGGCGCGGAGGGTCGCTGGGACGGTCGCTGCTCTCCGGATCGCTCGCCAGGCGCGCTCGGGCCGCGGCGTCCGTACCGCCGCCTTCGCGCTCCGGTGACCGAGCCGGAGGTGCCGTCCACCGCCGCGGGCAACGGCGCCTGGCCGCTCGGGTCGACGCGATCCGCTGCTGGACGGGCCGCGGGCCCGGGCGGGAGGGCC
The DNA here is from genome assembly GCA_036377075.1 of Actinomycetes bacterium. GTDB lineage: Bacteria > Actinomycetota > CALGFH01 > CALGFH01 > CALGFH01 > DASUZB01. The sequence continues at coordinate 2,212 of DASUZB010000203.1, forward strand.
GGCCGGTGGGTGCGCGCCCGGCCCCGCACCGGTGGGCGGGGACCGGGCCGGCGGGTGGACCGGATGGCGAGCGCGGCCGCGGCGATCGCGGCGGCGAGCAGGAAGCCGGTCACGGCCGGCACCTCCCGGTGGGGCGGTCCGCCGGCTCGAAGGCTTCGCGCGCCGAGGCGCTGAGCTGGTCGGCCCAGGCGGGCACGTGCCCGGTCGCGTGCAGGCACGCGGCAGCGCCGGCGACCCGCAGCGGGCGGGCGACCAACCGGTCGGGGCCGTCGGCGACCAGCTCCGCCACGGCCGCGACCCGGCGGCCGCTCGGGCGGCGTTCCAGGTGGACGACGGCCTGGATCCCACCCGCGACCAGCCGGCGCACCACGTCGAGGACCGCGCCGGGCGCCGCCAGCGCCATCGCCTCCAGCCGGGCAGGCACCTCGTGCGGGCCGCCGGCGTGGAGCGTGGTGAGCAGCCCGCGGTGGCCGGTGTTGGCGGCCTGCAGCATGTCCATGACCTCGGGGCCACGGACTTCGCCGACGACGATCCGGTCCGGTCGCATGCGCAGCGCGTTGCGGACCAGCTCGTGGAGCGGGACGGCGCCACGCCCCTCCACGTTGGGAGGTCGCGCCTCCAGGCGCACCACGTGCGGGTTGGGCAGGCGCAGCTCGGCCGCGTCCTCGATGGTGACGATGCGCTCGCTGGGCGGGACGGCGGCCGCGAGCACGTTGAGCAGCGTGGTCTTGCCGGTGCCGGTGGCACCGCAGACCACGGTCGCCACGCCGGCCGCCACCATCGCGCTGAGGAGCCGCCCGGTGGTCGGGTCGAGCGCGCCGCGCTCGACCAGGTCGGCGAGGGAGAGCCGCTGGCGGGCGAAGGTACGGATGGTGACCACCGGGCCGTCGGGCGCGAGCGGCGGCAGCACGGCATGGAAGCGCTCGCCCCCTGGCAGGCGCGCGTCGACCCAGGGCCTCGCCTCGTCCACCCGCAGGCCGAGCGGGGCGATCACGCGGTGGACCAGCGCGGCGAGGGCCTCGGCGGAGGGGAGCCGGACGGGGCGGCGCTGCAGGCGGCCGTCGCGCTCGACCCACACGTCGGCGGGGCCGTTGACCATCACGTCGGTGACCCCAGGCTCGGCCAGCAGCGGCGCGAGCGGTCCCAGGCCGGTCAGCTCGTCCACGATCGCCCGCACGGTCGCGGCGAAGCTCGGGAGCGGAACGGCGACCCCCTCGTCGCGCAGCGCCGTCGCCACCGCCATCCGCAGCCCGTTCGGGTCGGCGGCGAGCGGCCCGGTCGTGCTCAGCCGCCGCTGCACCCGAGCCACCAGCTCCGGATCCGGGGTGCCAGGGGGCTCCACGGCGGGACGCCACGCGCCCGGGTCCGGCAGCGCCGGCCACGGCGGGACTGGGCCCGGGCTCGAGGCATCCCCGGCGCGGGCGTCCCCCTGGGTCGGTGGTGCCGGCGGCGCCGGCCGAGGCGGGACCGGGTGCGGTGCGCCCGCTTGGCCCGGGGTCCCATGCACGGGGGCGCCCGGCCGGTTCGGTGCGGCCGTGGCGCTCATCGCCGGGCCGCCGTGGTGGCGGGGAACGGGAGCAGGCGGTTGGCCAGCGTCAGCATCGCCTGGACGGCGGGCAGGTCGGGACGGTCGAGCAGGATCACGCCGTCCTCGGCGGCCGCGGCCAGCTCGGGCGCTGCCGCCGGGACCAGGCTCCAGAGCCGGTCGCCGAGGGCGCCACGGACCTCCCGGCCGGCCAGCGGGGCACGTGCCCGCATGCCGGTGACGACCGCGCCGGCCGCCGCGGGGTCGTGGCCGGCGGCCTCCCACTGCTCGAAGGTGGCGTGCAGGCCGCGGATCCCGGCGGACTCCGGCCGGCTGACCGCCAGCAGGACGTCGGCGGCAGCGAGGGCGGCGGTGGCGGCCGGGGTGGTGGCGGCCGGCAGGTCGAGCACCACCACCCGGAAGGCGGTGCGGGCGGCCTCCAGCGCCGCCTGCACCACCTCGGGCTCGGGCGGCCGCGCGGGCACGCCGTCGGCCAGGCCCGTCAGCGGCAGGACGCTGAGGTCGGGCCAGGGCTGCGAGAGCGTGTGCAGCAGCGAGGGACCGTCGAGGCCGGACGCGGCCCGGGTCACGTCGACCCAGGTCCAGGCGCCCATCACCAGGTCGAGGCGGAAGGCGAGGCCGCCGGCGAGGTCGACCGCCAGGACCGGCGCCGGACCCCAGCGCGCCCAGGCGCCGGCGAGGTGGACCGCCACCGTGGTGGCGCCCGCGCCACCGTGGACCCCGGCCACGGCGACGACCGGCACGGCGGCCTGGTCCGATGCCGTGCCGGTGGCCGCCACCCTGGCCAGCTCGGCGGCCAGGTCGGCGGCGCCGTCCGGCCAGCTGACCAGGCCGGCGGCGCCGGCGTCGACCACGGCGCGCAGGTGTGCCGGGCGGGTGTCGTCCCCGACCCCGAGCACCGGCACCCGAGCTCCCGCCGGCAGGTCGCCGAGGACCGCGCAGCCGACCAGCGCGACCGCCGGACGGGCGGCGAGGGCGGCGGTGAGGCCGGCCGCGCCGGGCTGGGCGACGGCCACCCGCCAGCCGGCCGTCTCGGCCGCGTGCCGCAGCGCGTCGGCGGTTCCGGCGTCGTCGTGGGCGATCACCAACAGCGGCGGGCGGTCAGGTCTGGAGGCGAACGCCATCTGGTCCTCCCTCCCGAGCGGGGTCCGCTCGGTGCCGCGACTCGGCCCGGCGGCGACCGCCGCCGGGCGCCGGCTGCCGCCGGCGGCGGTCAGGATGGCCGTGACTGCCGGCCGGGGGGAGGGGCCGGGGCGAAGATGTGCATAACCTGCCCCGTGCGCGGATCTGCCCTGGTCACAGGGGTGGGTTGGGCAGGACGCGCCGAAAGCGTAGGGTGGGGGGAGGTGTGCTGCTGCGCCCGATTGCCTGGATCCGTCCGCCGGCGAACGGGCGACGGCACGCGACAAGCAAGCGCGACGGCGCGCCGATAACGACCAGAAGGGCGGTCGGCCGGACCAGCGCCGGCAGCTGTGCGAGCACCCGGGTTGTAACCCGGAGCCCGCGCGGGCAGTCTATGTGAACGTCTCCCAACGACAGGCGTTTCCCCGAGCCGGCCAGAGGAGTCGACACCGACGTCGGCGTCAGGTGAGACCGTGGCCGAGCGCACAGCGCACGAAGACGAAGAGGTGGCAGTCAGCCGATGAGCGTTGCCTTCGTTTTTCCAGGGCAGGGCAGCCAGGTTCCTGGCATGGGACTGGCCTGGGCGGACTCGACCGAGATCTACGGATGGGCCAGCGCCGTGCTGGGCTGGGACCTGACCGAGATGCTGCGGTCCGGCTCGGCGGACGAGCTTCGCCAGACGTACGTCGCCCAGCCGGCGATCTTCTGCGTCTCGGTGGCGGCGCTGCGCGCCCTCGATGACGCGGGCGTACGGCCGGAGTACGTGGCCGGGCACTCGCTTGGGGAGCTGTCGGCGCTGGTCGCCGCGGGCGCGCTGTCGTTCGAGGCAGGGCTCACCCTGGTGGCGCGCCGCGCCGAGGTGATGCAGCGCGCCGCTGACGAGAGACCCGGCTCGATGAGCTCGGTGCTCGGGCTCTCGGTCGAGGGGGTCGAGATGGCCGTCGCCGAGGCGTCCGAGGGTGGCGTGCTCGCCGTCGCCAACGACAACGCGCCGGGCAACGTGGTCGTCTCCGGCGAGTGGCCCGCGCTCGAGCGCCTGCCGGCGGTGGCCAAGGAGCTCGGTGCCAAGCGGGTGGTGCCGCTCAACGTCGGCGGCGCGTTCCACTCGCCACTGATGGCCCCGGCGGCCGACGCGTTCCGGTCCTTCCTCGCCGCCGCGCCGCTGCGCGAGTGCGCCGTGCCGCTGCTCGCCAACGCCACCGCGCAGCCGACCACCAGCGCCACCGAGCTCCGCGACCTGCTCGGGCGGCAGCTCACCGGCCGCGTCCGCTGGACCGAGTCGGTGCGCCGGATGGCGGACCTCGGCGTCGACACGATCGTGGAGGTCGGCCCGGGCACGGTCCTGTCCGCACTGGTCAAGCGGACCGTCAAGGGCGTGCGGGTCCTGCCGGCGGGCGACGCCGCCGAGGTTGCCGCGGTGGACGAGGCGTTACGCCAGGAGAGTGACGGGGTATCCGGGGTGTCCACCGCGAACGGCGACCAGGGCGAGGTGGTGGTGCTGCCCGAGCGCTTCGCGGTCTCGCCCGGCCACGGTCGCTTCTACCCGGCACTGCCCACCCGCTACACCGACGAGGGCCCCTACGTGGAGGCTGGCGACCTGCTCGGGGAGGTCCGCAACGGGGCCAACTCCATGCCGGTCCGCAGCCCCTTCCGTGGCTGGTTGATGACCCACCTGGCCTGGGAGGGCGAGCTGGTCACGCCCGGCCAGATCCTGCTCAGCCTGCGCCCGTTCTAGAGATTCCGGTACGTTTCGACGTCACCGACGATCGCCAACGGCGAAAGGAGTTGTCGTGCCCGCCGAGATCGTGGGACTCGGGACTGCTGTCCCACCGTACGTCCTGACCAACTCCGACCTCGAGCAGCTGGTCGACACGAACGACCAGTGGATCACCGAGCGCACGGGCATCAAGGAGCGACGGATCGCCGGCCGGGGCGAGTCCACCAGCACCCTCGGCAAGGCCGCGGCGCTGCGGGCGCTCGAGTCGGCGGGGCTCGGCGTCGACGACGTGGACCTGCTGATCGTCGCGACCGCGACCCCGGACTACCCGCTGCCGTCGGCGGCGTGCGTGCTGCAGCTCGAGCTCGGCATGACCAGGGGCGCGGCGATGGACGTGATCGCCGGGTGCGCCGGCTTCGTCTACGGCCTGGCCACCGCGGCGCAGTTCGTGGCGTCGGGCGCGGTCGGCACGGCGCTGGTGGTGGGCGCCGAGACGCTCAGCCGCATCTGCGACTACACCGACCGCTCGACCTGCATCCTGTTCGGTGACGGGGCGGGCGCGGCGGTGCTGCGGTCCGGCGACGCCGGCATCCGCGGCTTCTCGCTCGGCTCCGACGGGGCACGCTCGCGCCTGCTGATGACCCCGGCGGGCGGCTCGCGCTTCCCCGCGACGGCCAAGACCATCGCCGAGCGACGGCACTACATCGTCATGGAGGGTCGCGAGGTGTTCAAGGGCGCGGTCACCGCCATGGCGGCGTCCAGCCTCGAGGCGATCGAGCGCTCCGGCCTCCAGCCGAACGACATCGACCTGGTCGTCCCCCACCAGGCCAACCAGCGGATCATCGAGGCCACGGCACGGCGGCTCAAGGTGCCGATGAGCAACGTGGTGATGAACATCGCGCGCTACGGCAACACCTCGGCGGCGTCGATCCCGATCGCCATCGCCGAGGCGTGGGAGCACGGCCAGATCAAGGCCGGCCAGCAGCTGCTGCTGACCGCGTTCGGCGCCGGTCTGGCGTGGGGGTCGCTGGTGCTCGACTGGACGCTGCCGACTCCGGCGGAGCCCAGCCCCGAGGAGCCGACCCGTTCCGCGATGCCGATCGTCCAGGGCCTGCGCGAAGGGACCCTGTGGGAAGGGCTCGAGATGCTCCCGCCGCTGGGTGCGAGCCGGATTGGGGCCGTAGGCTGAGGGCGGCCCGGCCGCACGAGCGCACCCGAAGCGGGAGGACGACACCAGTGGATCAGCCTGAAGCCAGCGTGAGCAGGGGCCTGGAGGGCCGCACCGCCCTGGTCACCGGTGCCTCCGGGGCGATCGGGCGGGCCTGCGCGGTCGCCCTCGCCGGCCAGGGCGCCCGCATCGTGGTCGCCTACGGCTCCGACGAACAGGGCGCCGCCGCGACCGCCGACCAGGTCAAGGCGGCCGGCGCCGAGGCCGTGCTGGCCCAGGCCGACCTCGCCCAGCCTGGCGCGGCCAAGGAGCTGCTGGCGGCGGCCGGCGACGGCGGGGTCGACATCCTGGTCAACAACGCCGGCCTGACCAGGGACGGGCTGCTGCTGCGCATGCGCGACCAGGACTTCGACGACGTCCTGGCGGTCAACCTGGTGGCGGCGTTCCGCTGCACGCGGGAGGCGCTCCGTGGGATGCTTCGGCGCCGCTGGGGACGGGTGGTCTCGATCTCCAGCGTGGTGGGGCTGGTCGGCAACCCCGGACAGGCCAACTACGCGGCGTCCAAGGCAGGGCTGATCGGGCTCACCATGAGCGTCGCCCGTGAGGTCGCCCAGCGCGGCATCACCGCCAACGTGGTCGCGCCCGGCTACATCCCGTCCAAGCTGACCGATGCGATGAGCGAGGAGGCGAAGCAGGCAACCCTCTCCGGCATCCCAGCAGGTAGGCTCGGCACCCCCGAGGAGGTGGCGGCGGCCGTCCGGTTCCTCGCCAGCGAGGAGGCCGGCTACGTCACCGGTCAGGTGCTCGCCGTCGACGGCGGCCTGTCGATGGGAGCGTGACCGCGAGCTTCACCGGTAAGCCCGATGGTGCCGAGGCGGCACCAGCAACGAGAAGGAGAACGATGCAGATGGCCCAGTCGCGCGACGACGTCGTCGCCACCATGCGCGAGGTGCTCGCGTCCGAGCTGGACGTCGAGGCCGACAAGGTGAACGCGGACGCCCGCTTCAAGGAGGACCTGGACGCCGACTCGCTCGACCTGGTCGAGGTGGTGCTCGCCCTGGAGGAGAAGTTCGGCATCGAGATCCCCGACGACGAGATCGCGGGCGTCAAGACCGTCGGTGAGGCGGCCGACCTGGTGATCGCGAAGCAGAACGCCGCCGCGAGCTGACCATGCGTAGGGTCGTCATCACTGGCCTGGGCGCGGTCACCCCGGTCGGGATCGGGGTGCCCGCGTACTGGGACGCGATCTGCGCCGGCCGCCCCGGAGTCGGGCAGCTCACCCTGGTCGATCCCACCCTGGTGCCCTCCAAGGTGGGCGCCCAGTGCCTCGACTTCGACCCGAAGGCGGCGCTCGGCCCGAAGGAGGCCCGCCGCCTCGACCGCGCCACGCAGTTCGCGCTCACCTCGGCGCTGGAGGCGTGGCAGGACGCCGGCATCGAGGGCGGCGTCGACAAGGACATGACCGGGGTGGCGTTCGCCACCGGCATCGGCGGCATCGGCTCGCTGCTGGCCAGCGACAAGGTGCTGCGCGAGAAGGGCCCCAACCGGGTCTCGCCGTTCACCGTGCCGCAGCTGATGCCGAACGCCGCCGCCGGCGCCATCGCCATGAGGCTGGGGCTCCGCGGCCCCAACTTCTGCACCACCACCGCGTGCGCCGCCTCCAACCACGCGCTCGGGCTCGCCTTCCAGTGCGTGCGCTCCGGCGAGGCCGACGCCATGGTGGCCGGCGGCAGCGAGTCCGCCTTCGTGGAGATCGCGCTGATCGCCTTCGCGCAGATGACCGCGCTGTCGACGCACTTCAACGACCGCCCGGAGGAGGCGTCGCGCCCGTTCGACGCGCGCCGCGACGGCTTCGTCATGGGCGAGGGCGCCGGCGCGCTGGTGCTCGAGGAGCGCGAGGCCGCCCTGCGGCGCGGCGCCACGATCCACGCGGAGCTGGTGGGCTTCGGCCAGTCGGCCGACGCCTTCCACATCACCGCCCCGTCCGAGGACGGCAGCGGCGCCGCCCTGGCGATGCGCAGGGCGCTGGCCGCGGCCGAGCTACCGCCGCAGGCGGTCGGCTACGTGAACGCGCACGCCACCTCCACCCAGGCGGGCGACATCTCCGAGACCAGGGCGCTCAAGCTCGCCTTCGGCGACCACGCCGAGCGGCTGGCCGTCTCGGCCACCAAGTCGATGATCGGCCACCTGTTCGGCGCGGCCGGGGCGGTCGAGGGCGTCGCCACCGTGCTGGCCGTACGCGACGGGATCCTGCCCCCGACCATCAACCTGACCGACCCGGACCCGGAGTGCGACCTCGACTACGTGCCCGACGAGGCGCGCAAGGCCGACGTCGAGGTGGCGATGTCGAACGGGTTCGGCTTCGGCGGCCACAACGCGGTGGTCATCTTCCGCCGCCACGAGTCCTGACGCCGCGGGGCTGCCCCCAGGCCTCCCCGTCCAGCCAGCCGATGCCGCTGGGCGGGGCCGCCACGGGCGGGTCCGGCTCGCCGGCCGGCTCCGCCTCGGCCTCGTCCGCGCGGCCCGGCTCCGGGAACGCTGGCGCGGGCGTGGCCTCGCCGTAGGCCGCCGCCGGCCCGCCCGGGGCCAACTGCTCCCCGCCGGCTGCCCAGGTGGAGCCGTACTGCGGCGCATTCTCGGCGGCACCCGGGGCGCTGGCGGCGGCCCGGGCCCGGGAGCGGCCGCGGGCGCTCGACCTGACCGTCATCACGCCGATCAGCATCATCAAGATGGCCGCGATCACCGCCAGGGGAACCGGGGCGATCAGCAGGCTGGCCTGGAGCCAGCGCAGCAGGCCGTGCCGTGGCGTGCCGAGCGCGACCGCCGCGCCGGCCTGCTGGCTCGGCGCGCCCTGGGCGGCCGCGCCGGCGGCCGCCGTGGCGGCCTGGGCCTTGGCGGCCTTGGGGCCGAGGATCTCGGCCCCGGGCCTCGCGGGGGCGGCGAAGCCGAAGCGGAACATCGCGCGCACGTCGTCGCGGTCCTGGAGGGCGCTGGGCGCGCCGAGCGCGACCGCGATCAGGGTGCGGCCGCCGCGCCGCTGCGCGGCCACGATGGTGTGCAGGGCCGCGTCGGTGAAGCCGGTCTTGATGCCGAGGGCGCCAGGGTCCTGGCCCTCGCTGACGAAGTGGTTGTGGTTGACGACCACCTGGATGCGCCCGTTGGGCCAGGGGTAGCGCAGCTCCCGCTGCGCCACCACCGCGGCCAGCTCCGGCACGCCGAGCAGGGCGCGGCCGACGACGGCGAGGTCGGCGGCGCTGACCCGGTGGCCGGGGGCCTCGAGCCCCGACGGGTCCCGCCAGGTCGAGTCGGTGCAGCCGAGGGCGTCCGCCTTGGCCTGCATCGCCCGGATGAACCCGGCGCGGCCCCCGCGCGGGTAGCTGCCGGCCAGGGTCTCGGCGGCGTCGTTCGCCGAGACCTGCAGCAGTGCGCCGATCAGGTCGCGGCGGCGGATGCGCATGCCCGCCTGGTAGCCGAGGCGGGTGCCGTCGACCTGCTCGGCCGCCTCGGGGACGGTGAGCAGCGCCTGTGGCGGCCAGGTCTCCTGGGCCACCAGGGCGGTCAGGATCTTGGTGGTGGAGGCGACCAGGGTCGGCTCGTGCTCGGCGCGCTGCCACAGCACCGCGCCGCTGGCCGCGTCGATCAGCACGGCGTGCTTGGACTGGACCTGGGGCGCCGGGGCGGCGAGGGCCGGCTCGGCTAGCAGCCCGACGGCGAGGAGCACGGCAGCCACGGGCGCAACGGCGCGTCGCAAGAGGGTGGGCACGTCGGTAGCCTCTCCGAAGCACATCCGTGGTGCAACAAGCGCGAACCGGACGAAGCGCTGAGCTGGGGCGTTGGCGAGCCCTGGATGCGGGCGCAGGAGCCTGCCGGCGTGCCCGCTCCCGCGCCAGCGGCGTCGGCGGCGGGGAGGACCCGCGGCGGCGCGGCGGCGCCGCCCGGGGAGGACGCCTCGGGGGTCCGCCATAGCCCTTCGACCAGGGCGGACGTCCCCGTCCGGCGAGGCGCCACCCGCCCCTTCTGGGCGGAGGCGCTGGACCTCGCCGGCGGCGGCGGTGCCGATCAGGATCGCACGCGAACCTGATGGGCATCTACCGGGTTTCGGCTGAGCAGGCCTCCGCCCAGCGCCGTAGATGATGGCTCGCATGGCGCTACGCAGTTTCGACGACCGCAGGAGTCGTGAGCAAGCATGCTCGCCAAGCGAATGGCCGCCGACCTGCGGGAACGTGGCGCCTTGGCGCGAACGTCCCTTGGTCCGGCATGGAAGCCTGGAGGGCGATCCGGCACACTGCTCTGCGAACTTCGTGCAGGTCTGCGCCTGGGCGCGGCAATCGTCCGCCACCGGTTACCGGCGCGGAAGGAGGTCGTACCAGGTGGCAGGACGCCACGTGCGCCGCCGGCGCGGCCGGTGGCTGCCGCTGGCGGGCACCGCCTTCGCGGTGGCCCTGATCCTGCTGGTCGTCGGCCTCAAACCGTACCTCGACGAGCACCAGGTCCTGCCCGGGCTCGGCGACCGCGGCTGCGACGGCACCCTGGTGCTGAACGTGGTCACCGGGCCGGAGCTGGCCGGGCTGCTGGGCCAGCTCGCCGGCGACTACGCGCTGGACCAGCACCGCGTCGACGGCCGCTGCGTGCAGCCCGACGTACGCGCCGACGAGCCGGGGGCGGTGGTGCACTACCTGGCGAGGGACTGGCGGCGCACCGGCGCCCCACCCCCGGACGTGTGGCTGCCCGCCTCGTCGACCTGGGCCGACGTGCTCGACGCGCGCCGCAAGGGCTACCTGCCCGAGGAGCGTCCCAAGGTGGCCACCTCTCCCCTGGTGATCGCCATGCCCCGCCCGATGGCGCAGGCGCTCGGCTGGCCGCGGCGCACGCTCGGCTGGGGTGACCTGCTGGCGGCGCTGCGCAACCCGGCGGGCTGGGCGGCGTTCAAGCGGCCCAGGTGGGGGAAGGTGCTGATCGGGAAGACCGATCCGTTCCTGTCGACCGCGGGCATGCAGGCAGGCGTCGCCACGGTCCTCGCCAGCACCGGCAAGCTCGCCGACCCGGCGAAGGCGGCCGGCGACCGGCGCGTGGCGGCGACCGTGGTCGGCGTCGAGCACGCACCCGGCCCCTACGCCGGCTCGTCCACCGCGCTCCTGACCGACCTGCAAGGCGCCGACCAGCGCGGCGACGCCCTGCGGTTCGCCTCCGCCATGCCGCTGGAGGAGAAGCAGCTGCGCGACTACAACCAGGGCAACCCGAGCGGCAACCCGGAGACGCTCGGCCAGCACCCGAGGCCGAAGGTGCCCCTGGTCGCCATCTACCCGCGCGATGGCACCTTCGTCGCCGACAACCCGTTCCTCACCCTGCGGGCGCCCTGGGTGGGCGACCCCCAGCGCCGCGCGGCGGCGGACTTCCTCAGCTTCCTGCGCAGCGACCCGGTCCAGGGCCGGCTGGTCGCGGCCGGCTTCCGCACCTGGCAGGGGATGGCCGGCTCGGACGCGACCGTGGCCAATGGGGTGATCGGGTCCCAACCCCGCGCCGTGCTGCACGCTCCCCCCGCCAAGCTGGTCCAGGCGGTCGACGCGAGCTGGGAACGGGCGCGCAAGCGGGGCAACGTGCTCGCCGTGATCGACGTCTCCGGCTCCATGGCCGGTCCGGTGCCGGGCAGCCGGGCGAGCAAGATCGACCTGGTCAAGCAGGCCGCGGTCGGGGCACTGCCGCTGTTCTCGGACGAGGACCGCCTGGGGATCTGGGAGTTCTCCGGCGGCCAGCCCGGCGGCCGCGCCTACCGGCAGGTGGTGCCCCTCGGCCGCATGGACCAGGAGGTAGGCGGCACGCCCAGGCGCCAGGCGCTGGCCGCCGGCCTGCAGGGCATGCGACCGGGCGGCCCCACCGGGCTCTACGACACCACCCTGGCCGCGGTCGACTACGTGCGGCGCTACTGGATGCCCGGCCGGATCAACGGCGTGGTGCTGCTGACCGACGGCCAGGACGACAACACCGGCGGCGGGCTGACGCTGGCGGCGCTGGTCGGCCGGCTGCGGGCGGCCAACGAGCGGCGACCGGTCCCGGTCATGACGATCGCCTACGGCCCGGACGCCGACGCCGGCGCCCTGCGCCAGATCGCCGGCGCCACCAAGGGCGCCACCTACGAGCTGAAGGACCCCAAGGACATCCAGCGGGTCTTCATCTCGGCCATCTCGCGCTTCTGACCCTGCCACGGCCGTTCCCTCGGGCAGGCTCGCGATCGGGGCAACCTTGTCGCGTCGCCCGGTGCATCCTATGTTCAGGATCCTTGATCCCGAGGAGGAACGGTGATCGAACAGCGGCGGCGCGGGGCGCTGCCATACGTGGTCGCGATCGTCCTGGCCGTCGCGCTGATCGCCGGCCTGCGGGCGCTCGTCGGGGGCGCCGGCGGGGGGAACGGGCCGTCCAAGCCGGCCTCCTGCGGCGCCGGCGGGATCACCCTCACCCTGGCCGCCTCCTCCGAGAAGGCCCAGCTGGTCAAGCAGATGGCGGCCGACTACCAGCAGCGCAAGCCGCAGGTCGCCGGGCGCTGCGTGCAGGTCAACGTGACCACCAAGTCGTCCGGGGCGGCCATGGCCGCGCTCGCCAAGGGCTGGAACGAGGCGACCGACGGCCCCCGGCCCGACGTCTGGTCGCCCGCCTCCTCCGGCTGGGTGACCTTGCTGCAGCAGCGCGGCAGCCGCAGCGACCGGCCCAGCCTGGTGCCGCCGGACGTCCCGCGGATCGCCGCGTCGCCGCTGGTGATCGCGATGCCGCGCCCGATGGCCGAGGCGCTCGGCTGGCCGAAGAAGAAGCTCGGCTGGCGCGAGATGCTCGACCTGGCCAGGAGCCCGGACGGCTGGGCCAGCCGCGGCCACCCCGAGTGGGGACGCTTCCGGCTCGGCAAGACCAACCCGAACTTCTCGACCTCCGGCCTCAACGCCACCATCGGCGCCTACTTCGCCGCCACCGGGCTCTCCAGCGACCTGCGCGAGAAGGACGTGACGAGCAAGCGGGCACACGACTTCGTGGCCGGGGTGGAGCGCTCGGTGGTCCACTACGGCGACACCACCCTCACCTTCCTCGCCAACCTGCAGCGGGCCGACGACCAGGGCGCCGGGCTCTCCTACATCTCCGCCGTCACCGTCGAGGAGAAGAGCGTCTGGGACTACAACCAGGGCAACCCTTCCGGCGACCCGGCCACGCTCGGCAAGCACCCCAAGCCGCACGTCCCGCTTGCCGCCATCTACCCGCGGGAGGGCACCCTGCTCTCCGACCACCCCTACGTGGTGCTGAAGGCGCCATGGGTCGACGACGCCAAGCGCCAGGCCGCCGCCGGGTTCCTTTCCTACCTGCAGGGCCGTGACGCCCAGGACCGCTTCCTGCGGGCCGCCTTCCGCGACTACAAGAACACCCCGGGTTCGCTCGCCACCGAGGCCAACGGCCTGCTGCCGAAGGAGCCGACCACGCTGCTGCAGCCGCCGGCTCCGCCGGTGCTCGACAAGCTCCTGTCGGGCTGGGCCACGGTGCGCAAGCGCGCCAACGTGCTGCTGGTGCTCGACACCTCCGGCTCGATGGGCGAGGAGGTGCGCGGCACCGGCGAGTCCAAGCTGGACCTGGCCAAGCGCGCGGCGATCAACTCGCTGCGCGAGTTCTCCGACGACGACCGGGTCGGGCTGTGGATGTTCTCGACCAAGCTGGAGGGCGACAGCGACCATCGCGAGCTGGTGCCGGTCGGGCCGATGAGCGAGAAGCCGCCCGACGGCGGCGGCCAGACCAGGCGCGAGGTGCTGCGCAGCCGCATCCAGGACCTGCCGCCCGACGGCGGCACCGGCCTGTACGACACCAGCCTCGCCGCCTTCCAAGAGGTCAGCGACAAGCTGGACCCGGACAGCATCAACGCGGTCGTGCTGCTGACCGACGGCCGCAACGAGGACGACGGCATCTCGCTGGAGAACCTGCTGCCGCGCCTGCGCTCCGAGCGGGGCGACCGCTCGGTGCGCCTGTTCACCATCGCCTACGGCTCCGACGCCGACCTCGGCGTGCTGCGGCAGATCGCCGAGGCGACCAACGGCGCCGGTTACGACTCCTCCGACCCGGGCTCCATCGACGCGGTGTTCACTGCGGTAGTCTCGAATTTCTGAAAGAGGTGTCCCGGGAGCCGCCTCCCGGGGGCGACGCGGACGTGCGACCCGGGCTGGACGGTCCCGCCCGCCGAGGAGACGAGGTGGCATTCAAGGACGAACTCGTCGAGCCCTGGGGCCTCCTGGTCGGCGCGACCGCCGCCGGGGCGGCCTGGGCGGTGCACCTGCCCCTGCTCGCCGCGGGCGGCATCGGCGCGGCCGTCCTGCTCACCAAGGCGGGCCTGGCCTCCATGCAGCGCCGGCGGCGCCAGCCGCCGCGGCGGGAGCTGCGCCTCCCCGTCGAGGCCGGCGCGGCGGAGGGCCTCTGGCTGGCGCGCGCCCAGCGGGCCGCGGGGACCTTCTCGGAGCTGGCCGACAGCATGGCCTCCGGGCCGCTGGCCGAGCGCGTCGAGCTGATGCGTCCCCAGGTCGACGACACCGTCCGGACCCTGGAGCGGCTCGCCGGCCAGGCCGGTGCGGCGGGGCGGGCGCTGTCCCGCATCGACGACCGCTTCCTCGCCGCCGAGGCGAAGCGGCTCGAGCAGGGCCGCAGCGGCGCCTCCGGCGAGATCGCCGCGGAGCTCGACCGCTCGCTCGCCTCGGTGCGGGTCCAGCGCGAGGTGCACGGCCGCCTGGTGGCGGCCCGCGGCGGCGTGCTCGCCCGGCTGGAGTCGGGCACCCTCGGGCTGGAGAGCCTGGTCGCGCGCGTGGTCGAGCTCTCGGCCATGGCCGCCGCCGGCCCCACCGGCGAGACCGGGTCGGTGGACCAGCTCAGCGACGAGCTGGAAGGCATCAGGCAGGGGCTGGCGGAGACCGAGGAGGTCTCCAGGCAGGCGCTCAGCGCCTACCAGCGTTCCAAGCAGTGATCGTCTGACCTCGAGGAGGCAAAGGGAGATGGGCAAGGTGCTCAGGCGGGCGTGGCGCTACCTGGTGGCGGCGCTCAGCGGCAAGCTCGACGAGGTGTCCGACCCGCGGATCCAGATCGAGCAGGCGATCGAGGAGGCCAAGACCCAGCACCAGCTCCTCACCCAGCAGGCCGCGGCGGTGATCGGCAACCAGCGCGAGCTGGAGCTCAAGCTGACCCGCTCGATCGAGGAGACCGAGAAGCTCCAGGCCAACGCGCGCCAGGCCCTGCTCCTGGCCGAGCAGGCCCGCAAGGAGGGCGACGAGCGCAAGGCCGCCACCTACGAGGACTCCGCCAGGGCGTTCGCCAGCAGGCTGGTCAGCGCCGAGGCGTCAATGCGCGACCTGCACACCATGCACGAGCGCGCCAGCCAGGCCTCCGCCCAGGCCCGGTCCGCGGTGGAGACGAACGCGCTGGCCCTGCAGAAGAAGCTCGCCGAGCGGACCAAGCTGCTCTCCCAGCTCGACCAGGCGAAGATGCAGGAACGCCTCAACACCGCCATGACCAGCATGACGGAGCTGGCCCCGGCGGGCGACACGCCCACCCTCGACGAGGTCCGCGACAAGATCGAGTCCCGCTACGCCCGCGCGCTCGGCGAGGCCGAGCTGACCTCCAACTCGGTCGAGGCCCGCATGATGGAGGTCGAGCGCGCCGCGCTCGACGTGGAGGGCGCCGCGCGCCTGGAGTCCATCCGAGAGAGCCTTGGCCTGCCGGGCACCCAGGCCAAGCCCGCGATCTCGGCCGAGGCCGAGAAGGAAGCGATCGAGTCCCCCGCCGACGGCAAGGCACCCTGAGCGCCACCCGACGCGACCGCCGAGCGGCCTGCTAGCCTTTCGGCGGAGGCGTCCGTGGCCTGGTGGCCGCCCCGGTCTTCAAAACCGGTGAGGGTAGAGACCCTGCCCTGGCGGGTTCGATTCCCGTCCGCCTCCGCCACCAGCACGTTCGCCGTGCTCACGCAGTGAGCGGGCACCGGCCCGGGCCAGCCCATCGGCGCGGTTGCTAACACTTTGTCAACGGGCTCGTTCACGGCCTGCCCCCGAGCGCGTTGTCCAACGTGTCGGCGGCGCGGCGCAGCGCGTCGGGCAGGCTGTGCACGTAGGTCCGCAGCGTGAACCCGGCGTCCCGGTGCCCGAGGATCGCCGCGATGTCGTGCGGCGGCACCCCGGCGTCCGCCAGCCAGGAACCCACCGTGTGCCGCAGGGTGTGCACGTGGACGGCGGCGGGCAGCCCGGCACGGCGGACCAGCGCGCGGAAGGCACCCGACACGTAGTCGGGCCGGAACGGCGCCCCGTCCGCCTTGGCGATCACCAAGTCTCCGGCCGAGTCGTAGCGCGGCCCGATCAGCAGCCGCCGCTCGGTCTGCGCGGCGCGGTGGCGGCGCAACTCCCCCACCGTCGAGCGGGGCAGCGGCACCAGCCGCTTGCCGGCCTCGCTCTTTGG
>DASUZB010000204.1:0-9889 GCA_036377075.1 Actinomycetes bacterium
TGCTCCATGCGGGCCTGGTAGGCGGCCTGGTCGAGCGCGCCGCGGCGCGCCGCCGCCCGCACCTTGCGCAGTTCCGGGGTCTGCGGGAAGGAGCCGATGGTGGTGGTGGGCAGCGGCGGCAGGTCGAGCCGCGCCCGCTGCGCCTTGTGGCGCACCGAGTGCGGGCTGGCACGGCGGGCGTGGTGCTCGTCGGTCCGGGCCAGCCGCTCCCGCACCGCCGGGTCGACCACCAGGCCGGAGGCGCGGCGCTCGGCCAGCACCCGCTGGTTCGCGTCGAGCTCCAGCTCGACCGCCTCCCGCCCCTGCGCCAGCCCCCGGGCGAGCGTGACCACCTCGGCGACCTTCTGGCGGGCGAACGCCAGCCAGGGTCGCAGCGCCGGGTTGAGCCCGGTCTCCGCCTTCACGTCGAGCGGGACGTGCTGCAGCGAGCAGGACGGCGCCACCACCACCTCGCCGGCAAGGCCGAGCAGGGTGGCCAGCAGCCCCAGCGAGCGCTCCAGGTCGTTCACCCAGACGTTGCGGCCGTCGACCACGCCGGCGACCAGGCGCCGGTCGCCGAGCCCGCCGGCCGCCGCGAGCAGCTCGAGGTTGCGGCCGCCGCCACGGGTGAAGTCGAGCGCGAGCCCGTCGACCGGCGTGCCCGCCAGCACCCCGAGGGCGTCGCCGAGGTGGTCGAAGTAGCTGGCCACCAGCAGCTTCGGCCGCTGCTGCAGGCGCCCGAGCCGCTCGTAGGCGCGCCCCAGCGCGTCCAGCTCGGCGGAGGCCTCGCGCGCTTCAGGCAGGACTCCGGCCTCGCGCGCTTCAGGCACGCCTCCGCGGTCGAGCACGAAGGCCGGCTCGTCGAGCTGGACCCAGTCGGCGCCGGCCGCCCGTAGCGCGGCGAGCAACTCCGCGTACACCTCGAGCAGCGGGTCGAGCAGCGAAAGCCGGTCGAACCCGGCGGGTGAGCCCGGCGCCGGCTTGCCTAGCAGCAGGAAGGTCACCGGCCCGAGGAGCACCGGCCGGGTGGCGAGGCCGAGCTCGGCCGCCTCGGCCAGCTCGGCCAGCGGCTTGGCCGGGTGCAGGCGGAAGCGGGTGCCCGGGCCCAGCTCGGGGACGAGGTAGTGGTAGTTGGTGTCGAACCACTTGGTCATCTCCAGCGGCTGGGCGTCGGCGCTGCCCCGCGCCATCGCGAACAGCCGGTCGAGCTCGCCGCCCCGGCCGGCCGCGAAGCGCTCGGGGACGGCCCCGACCAGCGCGATCGTGTCGAGCACGTGGTCGTAGAAGGAGAAATGGTTGGACGGGACCTCCCCCAGCC
Source organism: Actinomycetes bacterium (assembly GCA_036377075.1). Lineage (GTDB taxonomy): Bacteria > Actinomycetota > CALGFH01 > CALGFH01 > CALGFH01 > DASUZB01. Next base: position 1,298 of record DASUZB010000204.1, read on the forward strand.
CGGCGTCGCGCAGGAAGTTCCAGGCGTCGCGCCGCAGCGTCCTGCCGGTGGCCTCCAGCTCCTCGGCGCTCGCCCGGCCGGCCCAGTAGGCCTCGGTGGCGGCCTTCAGCTCCCGCCTCGGGCCGATGCGCGGGTACCCGTAGATGGTCGACGTGCTCACTGCCGGCTCCTTCCCCTCGTCGGTCACCGCGACCGAGGTCGGAGTGGCAGGAGCCGAGCGTCGAGGCGGCTTGCCGCCTCGCGCCCGGAGCGCCCACCCTCGAGGCCTCGGACGTCCGCGCCGTCTCGCGCGGGCAGGCTGGCAGGTCTTCGGACTCGCGGGCGCTCCACCGGGCGGTCGCGCACGCGACCACCCGGCGGGTTCCTACTGGCCGTCGCTTCCCAAGACTGTCTGGCTCAGTGCTTCGTGACGGCGTTCGTTCCCGCTCACCGCTGCGGGGCAGTCCCGGATTTCAACCGGGTTCCCTCTTGCGACGCCTGGCCGGAGCGGGCCGGGTCCAGGGGACCCGCGCGCCGGCCGGGCGAACCAGCTGCGACGCTGAGGATCGGCCGGCCCGGGGGCCGCTGTCAATCCCGTTGCGGGACGCTGCTCATGCCAGCGGCTGGCCGGCGAGCGCGTCCCGGGCCGCCTGGCGCTGGTCGTAGAGGACCTTGAGGGCGGCGGCGACCGGGATCGCCATCAGCGCGCCGATCAGGCCGAGCACGGTCGCGCCGATCAGCCCGGCGAGCAGCACCGCCGACGCCGAGACGTCCACCGCGGAGCGCAGGATGCGCGGCGCGATCAGGTAGTTCTCCACCTGCTGGTAGACGGTGAAGTAGACGGCGGTGAGCACGCCCGCCGGCCAGACGTCGACGGCGAGGGCGGCCACCGCCACGCACAGCACGGCGCCGAGGGTCGCGCCGACCATGGGCACCAGGTCGAAGAAGGCGACCAGGATCGCCAGCGGCAGCCTGAACGGCACGCCGAGCAGCCACAGCGCGACGTAGGCCACGGTCCCCGCCACCACCGAGATCAGCAGGTTGCCGATCATGTAGTCGCCTACCTTGGCGAACACCAGCTCGACGACTTCGCCCGAGCGCGCCCGTCGCGACGGCGGGAAGAAGCGCACCAGGCCCCGTCGCAGCCGTGGCAGGTCGAGCATGAAGTAGATGGTGAGCACCAGGATGGTGAGCGCGCCGAACAGGGCGCCGAACACCCGGCCGGTGAAGCCGAGCAGGCCGCTGCCGAGCCGCCCTGGCAGCGAGCTCGCCAGCCCGCGGACCTGTGCCGTCAGGTCGAACTGCTGGTTGAGGATGCGGAAGCTGCGGAAGCGCTGGCTCAGGTCGGTGACGTAGCCGGGCAGGTCGTCCAGGAGGCTCTGGAACTGTGAGACCAGCGGCGGGATGACCGAGACCAGGAAGGCGACGACCACCGCGAGGGCGAGCACGAAGATCAGCAGCACCGCCCAGCCGCGGCGCAGGCCACGGCGCTCGAGGAAGCGCACCGCCGGGTCGAGGCTGACGGCGAAGAACATCGCCACCAGGACGCGGACCAGGATCGCGCGGGCGCTGTAGACCGCCAGGGTGCCGAGCGCGACGGTGAGCAGGCCGAGGCCGGCGAACAGGCCCCACCGGTAGGCGGTGGTCGGCGGCACGTGCCACCCACCGGCCACCGCCGGCCCGGGCTCGGGTGCCCGGGGCACGTCGACGGGCGTCGTCTCCTCGGTGGACGAGGAGGGCTCCGCCACCTCCGCACACCTCCTTCCCTCGCCGGCTGCCTGGAACGACCGGCCAACTCTCCATGGCGCGGCGGGCTGGTGGCAAGCCGGTCACCATCGCGCCGCTCGGCACGATAGGCTTCCGCTGTTACTTGCCGTCACCCCCCGAAGGGACAGCAGATGACCGAGATCAACGCGTCCGACTACAACGCGCTGGTGGCCCTCGTCGACAACCATCCCGGCAACGACGAGCTGGTGACCGCGATCCAGGGCTCGCCCGACGGCCTCGACGGCTTCGTCGACCAGGTCTTCGAGGGGATGAAGAACTCCTTCAGCCCGCAGAAGGCCGGCGGCCAGCAGGCGGTCGTGCAGTACGAGCTGACCACCCCGGACGGGCCGCGCAGCTACATCATGCGCATCGCCGACGGCCGCTGCGAGGTCGAGCGCGGCACCGCCGAGAGCCCGCGGGTCTCCATCAAGATGAGCGTCGGCGACTTCCTGCGGCTGATCGCCGGCAAGCTCAACGGCATGCAGGCGTTCATGACCGGCAAGCTCAAGGTCAGCGGCGACCTGTTCTTCGCCCAGACGTTCCAGGGCTGGTTCGAGCGCCCCTCGTAGGCCCAGGAGCGCCACCGGTCACGGCGGCGGGCGCTGTACCCTGCGGACCTCCACCCGCCCGCCGCCCCGGCCGAAGCTGGCCACCACCCGCGAGTTCCGCAGGGCCTCGGCGACCTGCGGCAGGCTGTCGGGGAACCCGCGCAGGGACGCGCTCGACATCACGTAGTCGAAGTCCCGCCAGCCGTGCGGGTAGCGCGCCTTCACCTGCCGGTCGGTGTCGAGCTTGTAGAACCACACCACCTGCTCCGCCGGCCGGCCGCGCCGCACCAGGTCGACCCAGACGGCGTCGTCGACCAGCAGGCGCGCGTCAACCGGCACGTTGGCGCCGATCCACGCCTCCGCCTGCCTGAAGGGCAGGTCGTGGTCGACGGTGACGAGGTCGCGGTCGCGCTGGAGCCACTGCGGGGCCACCACCGCGGCGACGGCGAGGGCCAGGCAGGCGGCGACCACGGCGGGCCGCACCGCCCCGGGGAGGCCGCCCGGCAGGTCGGCCTGGCCGGCGAGGTGGCGTGGCCGCCACGGCCGCCGCAGGGCGGCGTCGGCGACCCCGGCCACCACCAGGCTGGCGAACGGCAGCATCCCGATCACCAGCGGCACCGGCAGGTAGCCGGGCCGCAGCACCATGACGGCGAGGCTGGCGAAGGCGGCGCTCACCGGGCGTAGCCGGCGGATCGCCAGCCCGGCGGGCAGCAGCAGCACGGCGGCGCCGAGCAGCCACGGGTCGAGGCCGAGCCAGAGGCCGAGGGTGCGCCGGGAGCCGCTGGTGGGGTCGAGCAGGCTGCCGCTCGGGGTGCGTCCCGCGAGCTGGAAGCGCACCGCGTCGGCGAGGCTGACGTGCTCCGGGCCGGGCAGCAGCTCGCCCCGCAGCAACGCGTACAGCGGGAAGGCGAAGACCACCAGCGCGAACAGCGACCCCGCCAGCGCCAGGCTGTAGCGGCGCGTGCGCGGGTCGCTCACCTCCCAGTACTGCCACAGCAACGCGGGGAGCAGCAGCAGGCTGGTCTCCTTGCACAGCACCGCGGCGGCGAACGAGAGGCCGGCGGCCGCGTGGGCGGCGAGGCGATGGCGTGGCGAGAGCACCAGCAGGAACGCGGCCAGCACGAACGGCGTGGCGAGGTTGTCGAGGTAGACAGCCCGGTGGTAGCTGAGCGCCAGCGGCGACAGGGAGAACAGCAGCACGCCCAGCGCCGCCGTCAGGCGGCGCAGCCCGAGCCGGCGCGCCAGGCCGAACAGCAGCGCGGCACTGGCCAGCTGCGCCACCAGGGTGAGCTCCCGGCCGGCGGCGACCGCGCTGGCCGCGCGGGTGAACGCCCCGGTGACGCCGGCCCAGGCGGCGAGCAGCAGCCAGCCGAGCGGTGGGTGGTCGTACCAGTAGGTGTAGTGGGCCAGGGTGTGCCAGTGCAGCACCGCCCATGCCTGGGCGACGTAGGTGCCCTCGTCGTCGGCGCGCTGCGGGGCGTGGGTCATCCCGGTCGCCTGCACCGCCGCGACCACCACCAGCAGCCCGAGCAGGAGCAGCAGGCTGGGCCAGTGGTCGGCGAGCCAGCCGCGCCGTATCGGCGGAGGGGACGCCGGCGTCCCCTCCGCCGGTCGCGGCTCGGCCTCCACGGCCGGCCGCTGGTCGACCCGCCCGGCGGTCACGACGCCCTCCTCGCCGCCTGGCCGACCCCGGCGTCGGCGCGATGGGCACCGACGTGGGCGGTCTTCTCCCAGCCCCGTTCGCCGCGCTGCTCGCGCAGCACCGCCCGCAGGGCGGCGGCGCCGAGCATCAGGTGGTACGGCAGGATGCCGAGCCACAGGCGCAGGTAGTCCAGCGGCGTGGCGCGGTGCTCGTAGCTGCGGCAGAACTCGCCGAGGGCGACCGTCTCGACCACCAGCGTTGCCAGGGTCGGCACCACCGGGACGAAGGTCAGCAGGGCGGCGAGCACCGGCAGGTCGAGCAGGATCATGGTGGCGAGCGAGACCGGGATCAGCACCCCCGCGAACGCCTGCAGGAACGGCATCGCGAGCGTGTAGCGGGCCAGCAGGCGCTGCCGCACGGTGGGCAGCCGGCGCCACTCGCCCTTGCGCAGGACCTGCAGGAACCCCTGGTTCCAGCGGGTGCGCTGGCGGAACAGCGCGGCCAGGCTGCCCGGGGTCTCCTCGCGGGTGACCAGCGCCGGGTCGTAGGCGACCGCGACCTTCGCGCCGCGGGAGCTGAGCCGCACGCCGATCTCGCAGTCCTCGGCGAGGCAGTCGGGGTCCCAGCCGCCGGCCTCCCGCAGCCGGTCGGTGCGCAGGAACACGGTGTTGCCGCCGAGCGGGATGAAGCGCTGGCCAGCGTGGAAGTGCAGCCGGCTGCGAAACCAGAAGTAGTACTCGAGCACGTTGCGCAGCGCGTACCAGCTCGAGCCGTAGTTCATCAGCTGGACCCCGCCCTGGACGACGTCGGCGCCGGTGTCGGTGAAGCGCCCGTCGACGTGGCGCAGCAGCTCGGGGTGGACCTCGTCCTCGGCGTCGAACACCGCGGTGACGGTGCCGCCGCAGGCGGGTAGGGCGGTGTTCAACGCCCGCGGCTTGTTCTTGGGCTGGCTGCCGTCGACCAGCACGCGCACCAGTCCCGGGTGGCGGGCGGCGGCCTGCTCGGCCACCTCGCGGGTGCCGGGGTCGTCGTCGCCCACCACCGCGAGGATCTCGAAGCTGGGGTGGTCGCTCGCGGCCAGCCGGTCGATGGTCGCGCCGAGCACCGCCTCCTCGTGGCGGGCGGGGACGATCAGCGAGAAGGACTCGCGCGGGCCGCCGGCAGCGGTCGGGAACCCGGTCGCCAGCAGCGACGCCGGCGACCGCCAGGCGTGCAGCATCCACCACAGGGTGGTGCCGGCGATCGCCGTCAGGACGAGCGAGAACAGGGCGAGCAACAGGATCAGGGCCAGCTCGATGGGCGACAGGTGCGACAGGCGCGTGCCGAGCGACTGGAGCGCGCGCCTGGCCGTGCCCGCCGGGCCGCCCTGGCCCTGTCCAACGCCGCCGGCACCCTGCCGCCCTGCTCCCGGCCCGCCCACGCTGCTCCCCGGGACCGTCCCGGGAGCGGTCGAAGGGACGCCCGGCGCCGTGGTCGCGCTCGGGGCGCTGGTCGCCGGCGCCGTGGTGGCCGGCGCGGTGGTCGGCGGCGCGGTGGTCGGCGGCGCGGTGGTGGCCGGCGCGGTGGTCGGCGGCGCGGTGGTGGCCGCGGCGGTGACCGTGGTGGCCTGCGCCTCGGCGCGGTCGCCGAGGCCGGTGGCGGCGCCGGCGACGCCGAGCAGAACGGCGAGCGCCAGCGCGGCCAGGAGAAGCCGGGACGGCACGGTCCCGCTCACGGGACGAAATTCAAAGGGATTGCGGCAGTAGAGCATCCACAGCGCCTAACCGGCGCATCGGCGGCCAAACCGGTCCGCGGACGCCGTGACCGCGCCGTGACCTGACCGTGACGTCGGCCGCCGGCGCCTGCTGGCCCGGCCCGGGCGCGTCAGTTCACGTCCGGAGCGAGCTCCACCTCGACCACCACCGCGCGGTGGTCGCTGGCCGCGCCGGCATGGATGCGCCAACGGCGGGGCCGCACGCCGGCGCCGCTGGCGAGGACGTGGTCGAGCTGGACCGTCTGGCCGAGCATCCCGTGCGGGCGGTTGGGGAAGGTGCCGCCGCGGGCGAGCGGCCGCCAGCCGGGCCGGGAGGTAGCCCGCACCAGCGGCAGCCACAGGTTCAGGTCGCCCGCGAGCAGCCGCGGCGGCGCCCAGGCGGCGAGCCGGTCCTGCAGGTGGCGGAGCTGGCCGACGTTCGGGCCGGGCACGAAGCTGAGGTGGGTGGCGGCGAAGGTGACCGGCCCCGCGGCCGTCCGCACCTCGGCGACCAGGGCCACCCTCGGCTCGTCGCCCGGCGCCCGCGGCAGCGCCAGCGTCTCGACCCGTCCGAGCGGGTAGCGCGAGAGCAGGGCGACGCCGTAGGCCGCGCCGCCCGGGTCGGCCACCCCCGCACCGGCCGGCCGCCAGGTCGGCTCGCGCGCGACCGGGTCCCACCCCGCCGGCCCGAACAGGGTCGGCGCGAAGCGCCACGCCATCCCCAGCGCGTCCGCCAGCACCCGTGCCTGGTCGCGGCGGTCGCTGCGCTCCTGGTCGCGGTCGACCTCCTGCAGCGCGACCACGTCGGCGTCGAGCCCGCGCAGGGTGGCGAGCGTCAGGTCGAGGTCGACCGGGGCGCCCCCGCGCGCCCGCCCGCTGAAGATGTTCCAGGTGGCCACGCGCACGATCGTCACCGGCGCATCCTACCGGCGCCGCCGGGTGCGAACCCGCAGAGGTGCTCGAACTGCCTGGTTAGGGATCCTCGCGCGAGGAAACCCATCCTAATCGTCCGACCAGGAGGCAGGTACATGTTCCGCGTCCACGCCGGCCCCGTCGACTACGTGATCCTCGCCAGCTACTTCCTCGTCGTGCTCGGCATCGGCTTCGTCGCCAGGCGCTACGTCAGGACCGGGCTCGACTTCTTCCTCTCCGGCCGATCGTTGCCAGCCTGGATCACCGGGCTGGCGTTCATCGCCGCCAACCTCGGCGCCCTGGAGATCCTCGGCCTGGCCGCCAACGGCGCGAAGTACGGGGTGGCCACGGTCCACTTCTACTGGATCGGCGCGATCCCGGCCATGGTCTTCCTCGGCCTGGTGATGATGCCGTTCTACTACGGGTCGAAGGTCCGCAGCGTGCCCGAGTACCTCCGGCTGCGCTTCAACGACTCCACCCACCTGCTCAACTCGCTCACGTTCGCGGTGGCGACGATCCTGATCGCCGGGGTCAACCTGTTCGCCATGGCGCTGGTGATCCGGCTGCTGCTGGGCTGGCCGATCCCCATCTCGGTCGTGCTCGCCGCCGCGATCGTGCTGGTCTACATCACCCTCGGCGGCCTCTCCTCGGCCATCTACAACGAGGTCCTGCAGTTCTTCGTGATCGTGGCCGCGCTGGTGCCGCTCACCGTCGTCGGGCTCAAGGCGGTCGGCGGGTGGGCCGGGCTGCAGGCCAAGGTGACCGGCACCAAGGCACTCGGCGCGCTGGCGCTGCACCCCTGGCAGGGCACCGGGGTCGGTCACGTCACCAACCCGATCGGGGCCGACTGGATCGCGATCGTGTTCGGGCTCGGCTTCGTGCTCTCCTTCGGCTACTGGACCACCAACTTCGCCGAGGTGCAGCGCGCCCTGGCGGCCAAGAACCTCTCCGCGGCCAGGCGCACCCCGCTGATCGGCGCCTTCCCCAAGATCTTCATCCCCCTGGTGGTCGTCATCCCGGGGATGATCGCCGCCGTCACCATCAAGGGCATCGGCGCCAAGACCGGCGACCTGCAGTTCAACAACGCCATCCCGATCCTGATCTCCAAGTACCTGCCGACCGGCATGCTCGGGATCGCCATCACCGGGCTGCTGGCCGCCTTCATGGCCGGCGTGGCCGCCAACGTGACCGCGTTCAACACGGTGGTCAGCTACGACCTCTGGCAGGCCTACGTCCGCAAGGACAAGTCGGACGAGTACTACGTCCGCTTCGGACGGATCGCGACCGTGATCGGCATCGTGATCGCGATCGGTACCGCCTTCATCGCGGCCGGCTACAACAGCATGATGGATTACATCCAGGCGCTGTTCTCGTTCTTCAACGCGCCGCTGTTCGCCACGTTCGTCATCGCCATGTTCTGGCGCCGGGCGACGCCGTGGGCGGGGTTCTGGGGGCTGCTGAGCGGCACGGCCGCCGCCATCGCCGTCCACTTCCTGCACTCGCGCGGACCCCTCGACCTCGGCTCGCCGCTGGCGGCCGACTTCTGGGGCGCGGTGGCCGCGTTCGTGGTCGACGCGGTGGTGATGGTCGCCGTCAGCCTCGCCACCAAGCCGAAGCCGGACGAGGAGCTGCGCGGGCTGGTCTGGGGGCTCACCCCGCACGAGGACCGCAGTGCCGAGATGGACCCCGGCGAGCGCGTCTGGTGGCGTCGCCCGGCCCTGCTCGGCGCCATCGCGCTCGTCCTGACCGTCTCGATGTACCTCCTCTTCATCCTTTAGGAAGGAGCAGCGATGTCGAGGACCTCGCGCGCCAACGGGCACGAAGCCCGCGAGCAGATCTCCGAGAGCGAGCAGGCGGAGGCCGATCAGGGCCGGGCCGCCCAGGCCGCCAGGCTGTTCGACCTGCGCCGCGTGATCGGCGGCCTGCTGGCCGTCTACGGCGCTCTGCTGACCGCGATGGGCCTGTTCGCCTCGGCCGCCACCAAGACCAAGGCGGCCGACATCAACATCAAC
>DASUZB010000205.1:0-5673 GCA_036377075.1 Actinomycetes bacterium
GCCGCGACCTGCTCCCGGCTCAGCGGCGCGCCCCCGCCGGCCCCCCCCACGAGCGCGGCCAGGCGGCCCGGGCCGAGGGCGCGGAGGACCCATGGGGTGAGCCACCCTTCCAGGCGCTCGCGCGGCGAGAGCGCGTTGTGCGCGTAGGTGCAGGCCAGCACCAGGCGTCGCACGCGGCCCGGGTGGGCTCGGGCGAACTGTTGGGCGACGGCCCCGCCCTGCGAGTAGCCCAGCACGTCGGCCTGCCCCACGCCGAGCGCGTCGAGCAGGAGCGCGACGTCGTCGGCCAGCTGCTCCACGGTGTCGGGGCCGGGGAGGTGGGCGCTGCGGCCGTGCCCGCGCAGGTGGGGGACGATCAGCTGGTGGTGCGCGGCCAGGGCGTCCAGGACCGGCGCGAACAGCTCGCCGGAGACCAGCAGGCCGTGCAGGAGCACGAGCGGCCGTCCCTCGCCGCGCCGGCGCGCGAAGAGGACGGGCGAGGCCGCGCCGCCCGGCGGCCGGGCGGGCTGGTCGGTGGCGGACACCGCCGGCTCCCTCCCCCGGGAGCTGCCCATCACTCCCCCGCGCCGCGCTCGGGTCGCGCGGGCAGCTCCCCCCTCAGCCCTTCGACCACGCGGACGACGGCCTCCGGCGGCAGCGGACCCCGCTCGGCCCAGCGGATCGCGCTCTCCAGCTGGCCGAGGTCCGAGTAGCCGACGAGGGCGGTGGAGACGCCTGGCTTGGACAGGGCGAAGCGCAGGGCCAGCTCGAGGGGGCTGTCCAGGCCCAGTTCCTGGGCCAGCGGCGCCAGGGCGCGGGCCCGCTCGAGGTCGCGGGCGTAGTCGGCGCCGGCGACGATCGGGGCGCCGGGGTCGCCGGCGTTGGGGTGGCGCGCGGGTTGGGCGGCCAGCGCGCCGGCGGCCAGGGCGCGGATGACGATCACGCCGAGGCCGGCGCCCGCCGCGGCGTCGATCAGGCCGGCGAAGTCCCGCCCGCCGCCGGAGGCCCCGGCGAAGCCGGCGCTGGGGTTGAGCGCGTTGAAGTAGCACTGGACCGTCTCGTAGCGGCCGGAGCGGGCGGCCTCGTGCACCGCGCCCGGGTCGCCCAGGCCGGTGAAGCCGACGTGGTCCGCCAGGCCGTCGCGCACGAGCCGCTGCAGGCCGTCGGCCACCCCGCCGAGGAGGTAGCCGAGGCTGATCCCGCTCCCGCCGTCGGGCTGCCCCAGGACGACCTGGTTGTGGAACTGGAGCAGGTCGACCGCGCCGTGGCCGAGCCGTTGCAGGCTCTGCAGGCAGGAGCGCCGGATCGACCCGGCGGGGTCGTGCAGGTCGGCCGCGGTGAGGCGGACCTTGGTGCCGACCACGACCCGATTCCAGGCGTTCAGCTCGCGCAGCGCCCGCCCGAGGTTCTCCTCCGAGCGCCCGTCGCCGTAGCCCGGCGCGGTGTCGAAGTAGGTGATGCCGGCGTCGAGTGCCCGTGCGACCGCGCGCGACTGCTCGGCGGGGTCGCCGCGCACCATCAGCCCGCCGACGCTGCCGGCGCCGTAGCCGAGCGCCGATACCTTCAGGCCGGTCTTGCCGAGATCGCGCTGCTCCACCGCTGCCTCCTACGGAAGTGAGAAATGAGACGTGAGAAGTGAGAAAGGGGGACGCGACATACGCGCCAGCTTCGACATGCCTCCTTCTCGTTTCTCGTTTCTCGTTTCTCGCTTCTCACTGCGCCTCGGGCACGGGCTGGGGCGGGGGCGGGCCGGCGTAGTGGGCGCTGGGGCGGATGAGGCGGTTGTCGGCGGCCTGCTCCAGGATGTGGGAGGTCCAGCCGATGACGCGGCTGGAGGTGAAGGTGGGGGTGAAGAGGGTGGGCGGCAGGCCGGCCGTCTCCATCACGATGCCGGCGTAGAACTCGACGTTGGTGTAGAGCTTGCGGCCGGGCTTGAGCTCCTCCAGGACGGCGATGGCGCGCGCCTCGACCTCCTTGGCGAACTCCACGCGCGGGCCGCCGAGCTTCTCCGCCACGCCGCGCAGCATGGTCGAGCGGGGGTCGTCGGTCTTGTAGACGCGGTGGCCGAAGCCCATCAGGCGGTCGCCGCGCTCGACCGCGGCGCGCAGCCAGGCGTCGGCGCGGTCGATGGTGCCGATCGCCTCGATCATCTCCAGCGCGCGGCTGGGCGCCCCGCCGTGCAGCGGGCCGGACATCGCCCCGATCGCCCCGACCACCGCGGCGGCGAGGTCGGCGCCGGTGGAGGTGATGACGCGGGCGGTGAAGGTGGAGGCGTTGAAGCCGTGGTCGATGGTGGAGATGAGGTAGCGCTCGATCGCCCAGGCGTGCTCCTCGGTCGGCTCCTTGCCGTCGAGCATGTAGAGGTAGTTGGCGGCGTAGGGGAGGTCGGGGTGCGGGTCGATCGGCTCCTGCCCCTGGTGGAGGCGGTAGAGGGCCATGATCAGCGTGGGGGTGACCGCGCAGACGCGCAGGGCCTGGCGGCGCAGCTCCTCGCGCTCCACGTCGAGCCAGGACTTGAAGCCGAGGGCGCTGCCGAGGAGCGAGATCGAGGTGCGCAGGGCGTCGAGGGGGACGAAGTCCTCGCCGAGGCGGGCGACCGCCGGCAGGAGCGGCTTCAGCTCCTCGGGGATGGCGCGCAGGGGGCGAACCTCGTCCATGAACGCCCGGCGCTGGGCCTTCGTGGGCAGCTCGCCCTCGAACATCAGGTACCAGACGTCCTCCAGCGGGCGCTTCTCGTTGAGCTCGATCGCGCTGTACTGGCGGTAGTGGTAGAAGCCCTCGGTGCCGCGGACGTCGCCGATGGTGGTCTCGGCGACGACGACGCCCTCGAGCCCGCGGGGCGCCTCGGCGGCGGGCGTCTCGACCGGCTGGATGCGCGCGATCTTCATCAGGTCGCGCAGCGTGACGATCCCGACGAGCTGGCCGTCGGAGACGACCGGGATGTGGCGGTAGTTGTGCGAGGCGAGGTTGGCGAAGGCGTCGGCGACCTCCTCGTCGGGGCCGACCGTGTTGGGGTTGGCGGTCATCCACTCGGCGACCGTCGAGATGGAGGCGTCGGCGCCGGAGGCGGCGAAGCGCAGCAGGTCGCGCTCGGTGAGGATGCCGACCAGGTGGCTATTCTCCACCACGACGATCGAGCCCACGCGCCGCTGGTTCATGCGGACGGCCGCCTCGGCGATGGTCGCGGACCGGCCGACCGTCAGGACCTCGCGGCTCATGATGTCGGCGACGGTGCGGGGGTTCGCTCCAGCGGTCATCGTAGCGGTCCTCCTCTCGCGATCGTCGTCGCGGGCATCGGGCGAGACTCAGCACATAACGCTGGCAGTATATACCCGATGCGCCGCGGGCGCCGCCCCGGTCTTCGGCAGAAATGGGCAGTGCGAGCAAGGACTTGCCTCAGAGCGCGCCCCTTATCGGAACACGACCCGGCGTGGTGTTCCAGAAAATGGCGCGTTCCGCACGATGTGGAACGCGCGGATTTCCGGAACGAGGCCCACTGTCGTGCGACCGACCGATCGTGAGGTGCTCGCCATCGTCCGCAACGCGCTTCGAGCAAGCCAGCCCCGCCTTGTCTGCCGAGACAACGTGCCGGCCTACTTCTCCAGCACGTAGGCGCCGGGCGCGGGCGCCAGCGGCGGGTAGTCGGCGTTGCCGAGCGGCGGGGGGGCGACCTTCTTGCCGCTGTGCCGCCGGAGCCAGGCGACCCAGTCGGCCCACCAGCTGCCCTCATGCTGGGTGGCGGTGGACAGCCAGGTGGCGGGGTCGTGGCCCTCGCCGTCGGTCCAGTAGGAGCCCTTGCCCTTGCTCGGCGGGTTGATGATGCCGGCGATGTGGCCGCTGTTGCCCAGGACGAAGCGGACGTCGCCGCCCACCAGGCGGCGCAGCTGGAGGGCGGCGCCCCAGGGGACGATGTGGTCCTCGCGGGTGCCGACGGCGTAGAGGTCCTGGGTGATGCGCCCCAGGTCGATTGGGTGGCCCTTGAGCCTGACCGCGTTGGGCTTGACGAGGTTGTTCTCGATGTAGGTGTTGCGCAGGTAGAAGGAGTGGGCGGCGCGGGCCATCCGCGTGCTGTCGGCGTTCCAGTAGAGCAGGTCGAAGGCGGGCGGCTGCTTGCCCAGCAGGTAGTTGTTGACCACGTAGTTCCAGATCAGGTCGTTGGCGCGCAGCAGGTTGAACATTGTGGACATCTCGCTGCTCGGCAGGTAGCCGCGCTCCATCATCTGCCCCTCGATGTAGGCCATGCGCGGCTCGTCGATGAAGACGGCGGTGTCGCCCACCTCGGCGAAGTCCTGCAGGCTGACCAGGAAGGTGGCGGCGTCGACGGTGTCGTCGCCGACCGCGTCGAGGTAGGGCAGGGCCATCGAGAGGAGCGTGCCGCCGATGCAGTAGCCGATCGGCAGCACCTTCGGCGAGCCGGTGATCGCCTTGATCGCCGCCATGGCGGCGAGCGGGCCGAGGTCGAGGTAGTCGTCGAAGGTGGTCTCCTCCAGCGCGGCGTCGGGGTTCTTCCAGCTGATGACGAAGACGGTGAAGCCCTGCTCGACGAGGTACTTGATCAGGCTGTTCTGGGGCTGGAGGTCGAGGATGTAGTACTTGTTGATCCAGGGCGGGATGAAGAGCAGCGGGACCGCCTGGGTCCGCTCGGTCGCCGGCTCGTACTGGATCAGCTCGACCAGCTCGTTGCGGGCGACGACCTGGCCGGGCGTGGTGGCGAGGTTGCGGCCCGGTGCGAAGGCGGCCGTGTCGGTCATCGAGACGCGCCCCTGCCGCAGGTCGTCGGCCAGGTGGCCCAGCCCGCGCAGGACGCTCTGCCCACCCGTGTCGAGCGCCTCGCGCAGGACGGCGGGGTTGGTGAGGGGGAAGTTGGCGGGGCTGAGGGTGTCGGCGAACTGGCGGACGTAGAAGGCGAGCCGGCGCTGCTGCCGGCGGTCGAGCCCCTGCACCTCGGCGGCCGACTTGAGCAGGGTGGCGGTGGTGAGCAGGTAGGTCTGCTTGAGCATCGCGAAGATGGCGTTGCTCTCCCAGGCCCTGTCCGCGAAGCGTTTGTCGCCCTTCTCGGGCTCGACCGCGGGGGCGGCCGGCGGCTGGCCGATGAGCTGCAGCCAGGCGTTCGCCGCGACCTCGAGCGAGCGCGAGGTCAGCTCGGTGTAGGTCGCCATCGCCCGCTGGGGGTCCTGCAGCCAGCCGGCCCAGAGCTGCTGGAGGGCCTGCGCCATCTCCCCCGGCTCCAGCGGCAGCAGCGCGCTCATGGGGTTGGCCTTCCACATGGTGTTGAGCCAGCGGTACAGCGGGTCGACGTCGGGCGGCGCGGCCGCGTCCCGGGACGTGCCGAGCAGCTTCGACCAATCGGCGAAGCCGCTCGTCAGCAGGTCGGACCAGGGGTCGGCGGCGAGGTTGCCGGGGGAAGTGCGTGGCACGGTCATAGAGCGCTCCTTGGCGGACGTATCGGGCCGGTGCGACGGCAGGTCGCCGCACCAGTATAGCGCGGGGCGCCGCCGGGGTGCCGCCGACTGAAGTCGGCGCTTGGGGCTCGCGGCGCTCGCCGCGAAGTCCCCCTGCGGGGACTGGGCCCCGCCCGCCTACTCGGCGGCGGCCCGTGTAGATCACGTCCCAACCCGCGCAGGCGGGTTTCGTGGCCGAAGGCCCCTACCGCCGGTTTCAACCGGCGGCGCCCCAGCGGCACGGCCGTGCTAG
>DASUZB010000206.1:0-4147 GCA_036377075.1 Actinomycetes bacterium
AACGTCGCACCCGGTCAGAACAGGGTTCTGGTGGGCCCGGCGACATCCACCACGAGCATTCCGGGAGACCAGATCAAGAACGGGAACCTGACGTTCTTCACCAACCCGGCCGTCCTCACGGCGGCACCGACGGTGTCGGCGGCTGTAGCGGGCTGCCCCAACCCCAACTGGTCGGGAGTCAACCCCACCGTCACGGTCACCGACATCACGCTGGTGATCGAGCAGCCGCCGGGCACGGTCCTGTTCACGTGCACCGCGTCCGACCCGAACGGGCTCAGCGGGACGGTCGCGCTGTCCTGCTAGCACGTTCATCGTCCAGGAGAAGGGGCGTACCGGTCGGTGCGCCCCTTCGTTCGCACCTCCGGTCAGACGTTGAAGCGGAACTCGACGACGTCGCCGTCGCGCATGACGTAGTCCTTGCCCTCGATCCGCACCCGGCCGGCGGCGCGGGCGGCCTGCAGGGATCCCGCGGCCATGAGGTCGTCGTAGGAGACGACCTCGGCCTTGATGAACCCGCGCTGGAAGTCAGAGTGGATCACGCCGGCCGCCTCGGGGGCGGTGGCGCCGGCCGGGATCGTCCAGGCGCGGGACTCCTTCGGCCCGGCGGTCAGGTAGGTCTGCAGGCCGAGGGTGCGGAAGCCGATCCGGACCAGCTGGTCCAGGCCCGGCTCGGGCTGGCCGATGGAGGCGAGCAGCTCGGCGGCCTCGTCGGCCGGCAGGTCGATCAGCTCGGACTCGATCTTCGCGTCCAGGAAGACCGCCTCGGACGGCGCGACCAGCTCGCGCAGCGAGTCCAGATAGGACTCGTCGGCGAGCTCGGCCTCGTCGACGTTGAAGACGTACAGGAATGGCTTGGTGGTCAGCAGGGTCAGCTCGCGCAGCGGCTGGACGTCGATCCCCGCGGAGACCAGCGTCCGGCCGGAGTCCACAATGGACCGCGCCTCCCGGGCGGCGGCCAGCAGCGGCGCGCGGTCCTTGCGCAACCGGGCCTCCTTCTCCAGCCGGGGCAGCGCCTTGTCCAGCGTCTGCAGGTCGGCCAGCACCAGCTCGGTGTTGATCGTCTCGATGTCGTCCTTGGGCGAGACGTGACCGTCCACATGCACCACGTCCGGGTCGCTGAACGCCCGGATCACCTGCGCGATCGCGCTGGACTCGCGGATGTTCGCGAGGAACTTGTTGCCCAGCCCCTGCCCCTCGCTCGCGCCGCGGACCAGCCCGGCGATGTCCACGAAGGACACCGTCGCCGGCACCACCTTCGCGCTGGAGAACATCTCGGCGAGCCGGTCCAGCCGCGGATCCGGCACGCCGACGACACCGACGTTCGGCTCGATCGTCGCGAACGGGTAGTTGGCCGCGAGGACCGAGTTCTTCGTCAGCGCGTTGAACAGCGTCGACTTCCCGACGTTGGGCAGGCCGACGATGCCGATGGTGAGTGCCACGCCACCCGAGTCTACGGATCCCCGGCGGCTGGCCCTGACGGGTGGAACTGCCGACGCGCCGGGGCGCCTGACCGGTGCGTCGGCGTACCGGTGTGACGATGCTGCGGTGGATCTCACCACGCTGCTGCTCGTCGCCCTGACCACCGCCGTCGGGCTGCTGGCCGGGCTGGCCCTCGGTCGCGGCGGGGCCGCGAGGGCCACCGCCGAGCGGGACGCGCTGCTGGCCGACCGGGAGACGCTCCGGTCCGAGCGCGCCGCGGCGGAGGACCGGGCCCGCCGGGCCGAGGCGGAGGCCGCCGCGCTGTCCGCCGCGCTGGACGCGGAGCGGGACGGCGACGCCCGGCTGCGGGACGCGTTCCAGGCGCTGTCCGGCGAGGCGCTGGCCCGCAACAGCGAGGCGTTCGTCCGGCTCGCCGAGTCCCGGCTGCGGGAGGCCTCGACCGCCGCCACGGGCGACCTCACCAACCGGCAGCAGGCCATCGAGGGCCTGGTCGGCCCGCTGCGGGACACCCTCGGCAAGGTCGAGGCACAGCTGCACGAGGTCGAGCGCGGCCGGGCCGGGGCGTACGCGAGCCTGCTGGAGCAGGTCGCCACCATGCGCCAGACCTCCGAGCAGCTGCGGCTGGAGACCTCCCAGCTGGTCGGCGCGCTGCGGGCGCCGCAGGTGCGCGGGCGGTGGGGGGAGATGCAGCTGCGCCGGGTGGTCGAGGCCGCCGGCATGGTGGAGCACTGCCACTTCGACGAGCAGGCGACCTCGACGACGTCCGACGGCACGCTCCGCCCGGACATGGTGGTCCGGCTCGCCGGCGGCAAGAACGTCGTGGTCGACGCGAAGGTCGCGTTCGCCGGCTTCCTCGAGGCCTCGGAGGCGCGCGACGAGGCGACCCGGAACGCCCGGCTGCGTGCCCACGCGCGGCACCTGCGGGCGCACGTCGACGCGCTGGCGGCGAAGGCGTACTGGGAGAGGTTCGACCCGACGCCGGAGTTCGTCGTCTGTTTCGTGCCGGCGGACGTCTTCCTCGACGCGGCGCTGCAGCAGGACCCGGCGCTGCTGGAGCACGCGTTCGCCCGCAACGTGGTGATCGCGACGCCGTCCACGCTGGTCGCACTGCTGCGTACGGTCGGCTACACCTGGCGCCAGGAGGCGCTGGCCCGCAACGCGCGGGAGGTGCACGAGCTGGCCCGCGACTTCTACACCCGGCTGGCGACCATGGGCGGGCACATCGACGCCGTGGGCACCGCGCTGAACTCGGCGGTCGCCAGGTACAACCGGGCGGTCAGCTCGCTGGAGAGCCGGGTGCTGGTCAGCGCGCGCAAGCTGCGCGAGCTCAAGGTGGTCGAGGCGGACCTGCCGGGGCCGCGCCAGGTCGAGTCGCTGGCCCGCTCGATGCAGGCCGAGGTGCTCGCCACCGGCGAGCGGATCGTCCCGATGAAACCGCCGCGCCCGGCGCAGGGCGACCTGCTCGGCAACCGGGAGGCATCAGGAGGCTAGCCCGGAGCGTCTTCGGTACGGTGCCGGCGTGTCCCGCCGCCACAGACCAGGACAGGAGCGTGACGTGTACGGCAACGACCTGCGGGACCAGCCGTACGGGCAGGCTCTCCAGCAGCCCGCCCGGCGCGGGCCGGGGCTGACCGGCGTCGCCGCGATCCTGCTGCTCTGCGGCATCGCGCTCGTCGCGGGCGTCGTCGACGTCGTCGCCGGGGACGCGCTGCGGCTGGTCTTCTCCGGCGGCCTCGTGCTGGGCACGGCGGTCGCCGCGCTGCTGGTGGCGCGGCGCGACATCCTCATGGTCGTGTTCGCCCCGCCGCTGGTGTACGTGGCGGCGTCGGCCATCGCGGTGCTGCTCGGCCGCGGCAACGCCGGCGGCGGCCTGATCGACGCCGCGGCCGGCTGGCTGGTGTACGGGTTCCCGGCGATGGCGTCGGCGACCGGCGTCGCGGCGGTGATCGCCGCGATCCGCGCCGCCGCGGCCCGCCGCTAGAGCGGAGCCAGGTCGAGCGGGTCGGCGTACCGCCGGTCGGCCAGGTCGCGCGCCCGCCGCAGGTGCGGCAGCAGGTCGGGCGACACGGGCTCAGGAGCGGGCGTGCTTCAGCTCCCGCCGCAGCTCCGGCGGCAGCGCGAAGACCAGCCGCTCCTCGGCCGCGGCGACCTCCTCGACGTCGGCGAACCCGCGCTCGGCCAGCCAGGCCAGCACGTCGCCGACCAGGATCTCCGGCACCGAGGCGCCGCTGGACAGGCCGACCGTGCCGGCGCCGTCGAGCCAGGCCTCGTCGATCGCGGTCGCGTCCTCCACCAGGTACGCGGCGCGCGCGCCGGCGTCGAGCGCGACCTCGACCATCCGTACCGAGTTGGACGAGTTCGCCGAGCCGACCACGAGGAAGACCTCGACCCGCGGCGCGATCACCTTCACCGCGGCCTGCCGGTTCTGCGTCGCGTAGCAGATGTCGTCGCTCGGCGGCGCCTCCAGCGCCGGGAAGCGCTCCCGCAGCGCCGCGACCGTCTCCAGCGTCTCGTCCACCGACAGCGTGGTCTGGGACAGCCAGACGACCTTCCGCTCGTCGCGGACCCGCAGGCCCGCCACGCCGTCCGGGCCGTCGACGAGGTGGATATGCTCGGGCGCCTCGCCGGTGGTGCCGACGACCTCCTCGTGCCCCTCGTGCCCGATGAGCAGGATGTCGTAGTCCTCCCGGGCGAACCGGCGGGCCTC
>DASUZB010000207.1:0-2355 GCA_036377075.1 Actinomycetes bacterium
CGCCGGGGGGTCCGGGGGGCTCGAGAGCGAGGCCGGAACCCAGGCGGCGGGCGGCCACGCAGGGCCGAGCGGTAGCCCCCCGGTGGACAAGGGGTCCGGGGGGCTCGAGAGCGAGGCCGGAACCCAGGCGGCGGGCGGCCACGCAGGGCCGAGCGGTAGCCCCCGGTGAACCAAGCGCAGGAGGGCTGAGCGTGGCGGGCGAGGCGCGCGCCGTCTTCACGCCGTCCGGGCGGCGCGGGTCGTTCCCCGCCGGCACCAGCCTGCTCGAGGCGGCGCGGGCGCTGGGCGTCGACCTCGACTCGATCTGCGGCGGCCGCGGCATCTGCGGCCGCTGCCAGGTGGTGGTCAGCGAGGGGGCGCACGCCAAGCTCGCGGTCGACTCGCGCGCCGCCCACCTGGAGCCGTTCACCGAGCCGGAGGAGCGCTACCGCGCCCGCCGCGGGCTCGCGCCCGGCCGGCGGCTCGGCTGCCACGCGCGGCTGCGCGGCGACGTGGTGGTCGACGTGCCGCCGGAGAGCCAGCTCCACCGCCAGGTGGTCCGCAAGGACGCCGAGGCGCGCGCGATCGAGCTCGACCCGGTGGTGCGGCTGCACCACGTCGAGGTCGAGCGGCCCTCGCTCGGGTCGCAGGCGAGCGACCTGGCGCGGCTGCTCGACGCGCTGGCGCGCGAGTGGGGCCTCACCGGCCTGCAGGCCGACCTGCAGGTGGTGACCGGGCTGCAGGCCGCGCTCCGGGCGGGGGAGTGGGCGGTGACCGCGGCGGTGCACGACGGGCGCATCGTGAGCGCGGTGTGGCCGGGGTTCCGCGACCTCGCCCTCGGGATCGCCTTCGACCTCGGCTCGACCACCGTCGCCGGGCACCTGTGCGACCTCGCCAGCGGCGAGGTGCTCGCCAGCGCCGGCGCGATGAACCCGCAGATCCGCTTTGGCGAGGACCTGATGAGCCGGGTCAGCTACGTGATGCTCAACCCCGGCTCGCTCGCCGCGCTGACCGGCGCCGCCAGGGGCTGCCTCGACGGCCTGGTCGCGGAGCTGACCGCCGAGGCCGGCTTCGAGCCGACCGACGTGCTCGAGGTGACCCTGGTCGGCAACCCGGTGATGCACCACCTGGTGCTCGGCATCGACCCCACCGAGCTCGGCGGCGCCCCGTTCGCCCTGGCCACCGACCGGGCGCTGCGCCTGCGCGCCGCCGACGACCTGGGGCTCGCCGTCCACCCGGGCGCGCGCGCCTACGTCCTGCCGTGCGTCGCCGGCCACGTCGGCGCGGACACCGCCGGGGTGCTGCTGGCCGAGGCGCCGCAGCGGCGCGACGACGTCTCCCTGGTGGTGGACGTCGGCACCAACGCCGAGATCGTGCTCGGCGGCGGCGAGCGGCTGCTGGCCGCGTCGAGCCCGACCGGCCCGGCGTTCGAGGGGGCGCAGATCTCCGGCGGCCAGCGGGCCGCGCCCGGCGCCGTCGAGCGCGTCCGCGTCGATGCGGCCACCCTCGAGCCGCGCTTCCGCGTGGTCGGCACGGACGCCTGGTCGGACGAGCCGGCCTTCGCCGGCACGGCGGTCACGGGGATCTGCGGCTCCGGGATCGTCGAGGCGATCGCCGAGCTGTACCTCGCCGGCGTCGTCGGCGCCGACGGGACCGTCGACGGCGCGGCCGCCGCCCGCTCGCCGCGGGTCGTCCCCGACGGGCGGACCTGGTCCTACGTGCTGCACGACGCCACCGCGACCGGCGGCCCGCGGCTCGCGGTCACCCAGGACGACGTGCGCCAGATCCAGCTCGCCAAGGCGGCGCTGCACGCCGGCTGCCGCCTGCTGATGGACCGGCTCGGCGTCGAGCGGGTCGACCGCGTACGCCTCGCCGGCGCCTTCGGCGCCCACATCGACCCGGTCCACGCGCTGGTGCTCGGCATGATCCCCGACTGCGACCCCGCCACGGTATCGAGCGCCGGCAACGCCGCCGGCACCGGCGCCCGGATCGCGCTGCTCAACCGCGCCGCGCGCGGCGAGGTCGAGGCCCTCGTCCGCCGCGTCGAGAAGGTCGAGACGGCGGTCGAGCCCCGCTTCCAGGAGCACTTCGTCGCCGCGATGGCGATCCCGCACGCCCACGACCCCTACGCGCGGCTGGCCCGCACGGTCGCCCTCCCCGAGCGCGAGGGGCCGACGGGCAGGGAGCGGCCACGGCGCCGCCGCCGCGCCGCGCGCACCCCGACGCCCGAGTAGAGGAGCCTGAGATGAGCACCCAGACCGGACCGCGGGGCCGCCGTGGCGGCGGGCGCGAGGCGCGCCGCAGCGCGCGGCTGCACGCGGTCGCCGAGAAGGTCCCGTTCATCACCCGCACGATGGCCCCGTTCGAGGTGCTCTC
>DASUZB010000208.1:0-5987 GCA_036377075.1 Actinomycetes bacterium
GGGCGTGGCCAAGCTTCACTTCCGCCTCGACGCCGTGGACAAGGACGGCGCGCCACTCGGCTTCACCAACCCGCCCGCATCCCAGCCGCTGCCAGCAGGTTCGCTGGCCCCGTCGCTGCTGGCCAACGGCCGGTACATCACCCCGGTGATGAGTGGCAACGCCTTTGCCAGGGGCGTCCTGGAGCGCATCCTGCCCATGCCTGAGGCCGAGTGGCGTATCTCGGCGGACGGCTACCTGGTGACGGCCGCCCCGTTTCACGGCGCCGTCGTTGCGATCGAGGAACGGCTCGGGTCGTACCGGATCCACGGCGCGAACGCCTGGGCCCCTGACACCATTGAGGCGGCCAACCTGCCTAGACGCGTCAAGCACGACCTGGCCAAGTACGCCGTGATCGAGCGGCTGGCCAAGGACAAAGGATATCCGGTTCCCCGCCACCTGGACATGAGCGACCATGCCCACCTGCGAAATCGGATCGCCTCGCTGCGGCTGGACCCGCGAGGCCATCCGGTCGAAGCCGACCGGCGTTGGCGCCTGGCTCTGTGGGGCGTCATCCGTACGGTGCTCCATTCGGATCTCGACGCACGCCGCCGCCTGACCTTCGCGGCCTGGTTCCCAATTGTCTCCTTCGCGCCGGCACCGCTGGCACGTTGGGCCATCCTGCTGCTGTACGTGCCCCAGAGCCGAGGCCGCGTTCCACGCCGCCTGGTAGGAGCCCGCGGCTGATCTACGTCTCGGCGGCTGGACGGCAGCGGCCACGACCAAGGTCAGACGCCGGCGTCCCAGAGCCGCTCGGTGGCCGCAGCCATAGCCTCCGCCTGCCAGACCGCGCAGCGCCAGAGCGCGAGATCCCGATCCTGCTGTACCAGCGCCGCCGCCTCGTTGCTGAGCGCCTCCGTCCCAGCGTTGGTCGCGGTCGCCTCTCCGCGCACGGTCCCGATCAGGCGGGGCAACAGCTCGGCCACGTAGCGGGCCCAGCACGCGACGACGAATGGCGCAAGGAGCCGGGCATCGACCGACAGGCGGGTCAGCCGCCGGGCGATCATGGGCAGGGCCCAGGGACGGGGTCCGATGAACGCCGATTCGAAGGCCCGGACCTGTCCATCGCGGTCGTGCACGCCAGCCAGCGAGAAGGCGACGAAGGCGAGGAACAGGCAGTAGTCGTGCACCGGCAGGCCCTGCGGCTGGGACAGCTCCCAGTCGACAACGCCGATGTGGTCGCCGGGTGCGACCAGCAGGTTCGGGTGGGTGAGGTCGCCGTGCTCGAACACGAGCGGGAAACGTGCCCCGCCCAGCGGGTCGACGATGCGCAGGGTCTGGTCCACGAGTCGGCGCGTCTCGTCCCCGAGCGCCGCCCGCCTGGCGAAGGCGCGCAGCGGCGCCCCGACCATCCGGTCGAACCAGGCGCCGTCGTCACAGCTCGCCCCCGTAACCGGCAGCCCGTCCAGCCATTCCTCCACGAGGGCGATCATCCGCTGGGGATTTCTGCGCACGGCTCGGTGGTGCAGGGCCTTGCCGTGCACAGCGGTCTCGATGAGGACGGGCTGGCCGTCCACGTGGTCGAGCAGGATCGTTTCCGGATAGGACCCTCGGCCTTGCGGCCACAGCTCCTGGAGGCGGCTCAGGTTCGCCCACTCGCGGCGCAGACCGGCATCGTCGTCGACCCGGCGCGGGAGCTTGGCGACCAGGCAAGGCTGGTCGCTGCCCGCGGGCGCGATGAGGGCGATGACATGCCGCGAAGTGCGGAACCGTGGCGTGACGAACAGGCAGCTCAAATGGGCGGGCAGGCCGAGGCGGTCGAGTCCCAGCTGCTCGCGTCGGGTGACCAGCACCCGCTCCACCAGATTCATGACCGCTCCTGGTCCAGGGCGGGCCGGTGGCCGAGGACGCTGGCGTCACGCACGGCCAGTTCGACCAGCCCGACGGTGAGCAGGAGACGGCCGATGCTGGCCTTGGCCAGGCCGGCGGCCGAGCCCTGATGACGACCGAGGACGAGGCGGACGCCGCCCCGGTCGGCCAGAGGGGCGAGGAATGCGGCTGCGTGATGGCCGGGTACGTGCCAGTAGGCGGCGACCTCGGTCAGGCCGGCGTCGGCGAACGCGCGGCACCACCGTCTCAGCGGACGCGCACCGACCAGGGCCACGCCGTGCCGCCGCAGGCGGCCACCCACCTCCGCGTAGACCCACCCGCCAGGGCGGACGAGGTCGTGACCGGTGCGGACCGACTCGGGCGGAGGGTCCTTGAGCACGGCGAGGTCGAAGGACGACGGGGGCAGGGCGGTGCCCGCGGCAGCGACGGTCAGGTCGGTGTGGACGCGAAGGGCGTCGAGCAGGGTGGCGTCCGGACGGCCGATGTACACGGTGCGGCCGAGCTGGGGCCGGGGCAGCAGGAAGCGCCAGTCGAGGCGACGCGACGACTGCAGCAGCAGTGCCTGGTCGCCGGGCTCGGCACCTGCCTGCCGCGGCTGGGCCCGCCCAGGGAGGTCAGCCATCGGTGCGGGACCTCATTGGCCGATCAGGCGCCGGAGGCCCGGCACGCGGGTCAGCTCAGGGAAGGTCCCGGCCAGCCGCAGGGCACGCCGGTTGAGCCGGAGCACCAGCAGCGATGCCGCCGCCGCAACGGCCACGCCCACCGCCAGCGGCGGGTGGGCGGCCTGCTGGACGAGCGCCACCACTGCGGCCCCCCCAGCGACGGTCGCGTAGACCCTGACGCAGCGAGGGTCGAAGACCCCCACGCCGGTGCCACGCAGACCGGCCTGCTTGAGCACGTTGTGCAGCACCAGCGTGGCCAGGACGGCCATCGCGGCACCGAGCGCACCGAAGCGACGGATGGCCACCAGGTTGGCGACCAGGGCGAAGGCGGCCGTGCAGCAGTTGATCACCACGACGTACCGGATCCTGCCGAGCATCTGGATCGTGAGGCCGTTGAAGCCGAGGGCGGTGTTGGCGTAGGTGCCGAGCGCCACGAGAGCCAGGTACGCCGCCGACTCCGCATAGCGCAGGCCGAAGAGCTGGACAGTGAGCGGCTCGGCCAACGCCGTGGTCACCACGAAGACAGGGAAGGTCAGCACGGCCAGCCAGCTGGCCGTCTGCCAGTAGAGGTCGCGCATGCCGTCGCGATCGCCCCGCGCCCACAGCCGTGCGGCGGCCGGCGTGAACAGGATGGCGAAGCTCAGCATCACCATGGCGTTCAGCGCGGCCACCGGCTGCACGGCGCGGAACGCGGCAACCTCGGATGACGGGCGAAGGTAGCCCAGGATGACCGCGGCCAGCGAGGTGGTTGCGGCATAGACGACGTTGGTGGTCAGCAGCGGCAGGCTGAACGAGAAGAGCTCGCGAACCGGGAGCCTGAGCTGGCCAAGCCCCAGCCGGTGCCGGAGCCATCGGGGGCGCAGCAGACGCACCAGCAGGCCACCGTAGATCGCAGTGCCGAGAAGGCCGACGGCAAGGTAGCCCAGCGCCAGGAACTCCACCGACTGGCGCTCGGCGACCAGGAGCACGATGACCAGGAGCCGTAGCAACGGCTCGAGCAGGTAGCGCCGGACGAAGATGGCCCGAGGTCGGGCCATGACCGCGAAGACGTTCAGGGTCGCCTGGTCCAGCGCCTGCAGCGGCGCCAGGGCAATGAGCACGGCCAGCAGGGAGAGCATGGCCGGGTCCAGGCCAGCCGGCACGGCGTCACCCATCCCGGCCATGATGAGTACGGCCACGACCGCCACCAGGCCGGTCGCCGCGATGGTGAGGATCTCCACGGCCAGCACACCGAAGAACTGGGCCTGGTCGCGGGTCTCGTCGTACAGCGACAGGAATCGCGTGTCGGCCCGGTCCAGCCCCAGCGCCAGCACCGACTGGAGCAGCAGGACGACGGACCAGGCGTACGCGAAGTTCCCGAAGTCCTCCTTGGTCAGGTAGCGGACGACGATCACCTGGGCGACGAAGGTCGAAACCATCGAGAGGACGCGGCCCAGCAGCATGAGGCTCGAGCCCCGAATGTGGCTGCTGGTCATCTCCCAGGAACCCGCGTCGCCCGGCTTCCGTACCGCCTCCTGCTGGGTCATGCAGGCGCCCCCCTCCGGCCGCCGGCGTAGCGCCGCCAGAGTCGGGCCGTCACCGCCCGCTGCACGTCCGCCGCCGGCTGGCTGGCATCGACCACCGCCATGTTGGGGAGGCGCTGGCGCATCGCCAGGTAGCGGCGGCGGAAGTCCTCCAGCCGGGCCACGCCGAGCTCACCCTTGCGGGCGTACATGGTAACGGCCGGCACGTCGAGGACGACGACGAGGTCTGGGGCCGGGCAGGTGCGCCGGATGAGCGCGTAACTGACCCGGGCGCGCAGCCGCTCGCCGCCGGGAGCCAATAGCGCGTCGTAGGTGTAGCGGTCGAAGACGACGAGGCGACCTCGCCGGCGCTGGTAGCGGGCGGCCAGGCCCTTGCCGGTGAACTCGGCCAGCCGCAGCAGCAGCATCAGCCCGGGGATGCGCCGAAGTCGCCGCGCGCGCGCGGTGGTGCGGAGCACACCCATGTAGACGACCCGCGTCGGCAACACGAACTCCCGTCTGAGCGATTCGGCCAGGGTCGTCTTGCCGGCCCCGTCGGGGCCGAGAAGCGCCGCCGTCAAGCCTCGCCGCGCGCCCCAGGGGGCCGGCCCCAGCCGCCGGCGGACCCGGCCGGTCAGGGCACGGGTGCGCGCTCGAAGGAGTTGGCGTCGCACCCATGAGCGCCGCAGCCGCGCCGCCAGGGCAGTGAGCTCGTCCTTGTCGCCGCGGCGGACGGCGTCGAGCGCATCCTCCGGGGTCAGCGTAGGCGGTAGGCGATACCGGACGGCGTCGAGCAGGGCACCGGTGCCGATGGCACCTTCCACGGCGTCCAGTACCGCCTGGCGACGGTCGATCGGGATCGTCCCCTTGTCCAGCAGGTAGTGCAGCAGGAGGGCCCAGAGCTGGTCGCTAGGGGCCAGGCGCCACAGTGGCCCCTGGCGCACCCGCGCCGCGAGGCATGCCTTGGCCGCGCCCGTCACGAGCTCCTGATGCCGGCCGAAGGACAGCTCGGAGACGATGTCGAGCTCCAGCCAACGACCCGAGGGCTCGTCGTAGGCGACGAAGAAGCGGTGTGACCCGTGGCCCGGCCGCAGCACCTGCGCGAAGCCCGCCGGTACGAGGAGCCTCTCCAGCCGCGGCACGGCCGCGGGCTCGACAAGCAGGTCCACGTCGCCGGAGAGCGCATCCGCGCTCGGGTCGCCGCGGAGCAAGGCCCAGCGGACGCCGTGCCTGTCGAGCGTGGCCAGGGCCGCGTCCACGGCGGACCGCGGCGCCGGCCTGAGCGACGCGGTCACCAACGATGCCGCAGGACGCTCATGCGGCATGGCATACGGCGTTCTCGGGCAACGGCTGGCTTCCCCCGGCGGGCGACGGTACGACCTCGCGCCGACTATAGCCGTTTGGACACCGCATCAGGACGGTCCATTGGGAGGAGGAGAACTAAGTGACTTGCCGTAGCGCCTATCCCCTAGGCGCACGATGCCGACGCAACGCCAGCCGGGTTAGGATGCCACGGTGGCGCACCCATCTGCATCGTCTGGTCGCTGGAATCGGGCGCGCCCGTTGAAGGTCGACAGGGGGGCTATGGCCATGACATCGATACGGCAGGCGCGTCAGCAATCCGGCTGGTCTCAGGTCGCCCGCGCGACGCTGGTGCTGGCGGTTCTTGCCGCTGCCATTGCCATGCTGGCGCCGCCGGCCGGGGCGGCGCTAACCCCGCATCAGCGCCAGATCGTCGTCGGCGCCGACGCGGTCTCGGCCTCGGCCTTCTCACTGACCGTGCCCGCGGAGGTCAGCACCACCGTCGGCCGGCACCTAGTGGTCGCCTACCTGTTCTCGGGCGCGGGCACCAACGCCGTCACCGGGATCACCGACACCAAAGGTAACGTCTACTCCATCAACGCGGTGAGGAAGAACTCCGGGAGCACCGGGCTGATCGTCGTGGTGGCCTCCGCC
>DASUZB010000209.1:0-30166 GCA_036377075.1 Actinomycetes bacterium
ACTGGTACAGCGTCCACTCGGAGCCAGGGGCGAACACCCGCAGCACGCCGCCGTAGTCGCTGGCCGCGGGCCCGCTGAACTGTGGCACCGGCGCCCCGGTCCCCAGGAACCAGGGGGTACAGACCTGGATCGAAGCACTCCCGGCAAAGCCGAACTCGGCGCAGGCGCGAGCCCCGACGCTGCCGTCCACCAGGGCCGACGCAAAGGGGTTGTCGGCGGCGCCCTCGCGGACCCCGTTGGCGTTCTCCACCCATATCACCTGGGGGGAGGGGCCATCGCCGATCACCGCCCAGTTGGCGTTGCACCAAGGCGAGTAGTACAGCCCGATCTGTCCGCCCGGTTCCTTGAACGTCTTGAAGACGGGTGAGGACCACAGGGGGTTGTAGTAGTCGCCCTGGCCGCAGCCGTTGTCGGGGAAGCTGCCGTTACACGAACTGCCGGAGCACGGGCGCGGAGGTATCGGGTCCGCGCTTGCGGGCGCGGGGAGCAAGGTGGCGGCCATGGTCGTGATCACGACCGCGGTCATGAGCAGGCGGGTGAGCTGCCGGGGCATGGGCTGGATTCCTTCGTGAGAAGCCGGGCTTCGACGCGGTGCGAGCTCAGGCTCACGGGATGGTGGGGAGGAAGGCTTTGAGGTCTTGGGCCTCCCTGCGGTACCCGGGCGTGGTGGGGTGGTAGTAGTTGTCCTTGAGGGAGTCGTCGCCCTGGAGCGGGTTGTCGGGCGGCTTGATCCAGGGGAAGTCGGTGCACAGCTCGTGGCCGGCGAAGGCCTGCTCCTCGTCCAGGACGCTGATGCCAGCGTCGCGGGCGGCGGCGATGACCACCTGGTCGAGCTCATGGGGCTTGCCTGACAGCCATACCGCGTCGTCCGCCCTGAGCAGGGAGCAGAGCCCCTGGCTGAGGCGGGTGAGTTGCGCTGGGTAGGTCACCGCGACCACGGTGGTCGTTGCCGGGACGGCGGCCTTGACCGCCTTGAACGTATCGGTGAGCGGGGCGCGTAGGCCGCTGATCCGGCGGCTGACCTGGTCGCTGCCGTCGGGGTTGGTGAACCTCCTCTGGCAGCTCTGCCCGCTGCGCCCTCCGGGTGAGGGCAGGCCGAGGTACGCGTAGGCGCACTCGACGATGACACCGCCGAAGCCCATGTCGTTGCCGCCGATGCCAACGGTGACCAGCCTGGGGCTGGGAGCCAGCTTGAGGAGGTCGACCTGGGGGCTCGGCTCGCCGTTCTTGGCGCTGCCGCCGGAGCCGCGGTTGCTGCTGGTCTGGACGCCGGCAGGCGGCGGGGTCTTGTAGTAGATGGTCCCGTCGGGGCCGTAGGACAGTGCGACGCCGGCCACGTCCCACATGGTCGACCCCGAGCACGCCAGGTGGACCACGGGCATGGCCCTGAACGTGGTGGTCATGGCCGCGTACTGGCGCTGGTACGCGTTCGGCGATCGGTGGCACAGGTTGCGAAGGTCACCGGAGCTCGGGTCGGAGACGGTGACGTCGGTTCCCTCGTCCCAGGGGCCACCGGTGCCTTCCCCGGAAGCATAGGAGTCGCCCAGCGCGACGTAGGAGCCGGCGGCGACAGGGACGAAGGCGAGCGCGTCGAAGGCGACGTCGTTGCCCTGGCTGGTGTCGCCGGCGGGGGTGACGCTGTCCAGCGACACGTGGGCGCCGGGCCACAGGGGGAAGAACCCGAGGCTGATCCACTGGTTGCTGTAGGGGTTCTGGTTGAGGGTGCGGCGCCAGAAGTGCAGGGCGCCGGTGGCGTCGGGGCTGGTCACCTGGTAGGAGGCGTGGGTGGAGGTGGCGCCTGGGGTCGGGACGAACACCCTGAGCTCGTAGAGCCCTCCGGCGGGCAGGGTCGGGGCCCAGGTGCCGGTGACCGCTCGGCCGACGTCGGAGAACGGCCGGCTGTGGGTGAACCAGATGTGGCCGCCGAAGCCGGTGCCGAGCTGGTGCAGGTCGAGGTTGGCGAGGTGGCCGGGGCCGAGCGGGTCGCCGTCGGCGTCACTGAACCGGAAGGTGCCGCCGTCGCGCCAGCCGGACGGCGTGGTCGGGCAGCCGACCACGTTGGGGGTCGACCCGCCGGGGTTCTGGTCGGGCAGCGCGGCGTCGTCGACGATGATCGCCGTCGACGGCAGGCCCGAGGCGGTACAGGCCGGGTGGCGGTTGACCGGGGCGGGCTCCGGGGTGTCCGGGCTCTGGATGGTGTACGACAGCGGCGTGCAGTTGCTGCCGGTGCTGCAGTCGACCCACCGGGCGGGTGCGTTCCACCAACAGGTGGCGTCCACGTTGGGGCAGGGATTGCTGCTGGTGGGATTGCAGGCATTGACGCCGTGGCCGCAGAAGGTGGCGCGGCCGGGCAGGGTGACGAACTTGCCGCCACCGGTGGCCCAGTCGTAGGTGCCGGCGTAGCGGAGGTGGCCTTCGGGGTCGACCTGGGGGGTCTCGGCCCAGCCGAGGACCTTCTCCTGGTAGGGCCAGTACTGGGGAGTCTTGGCGTCGTCGTAGGTCTGCACCGCGCCGTTGTGCAGGAACGGGTGCCGGTCGGGCGGGTAGATCGGGTTGGCCGGGTTGTTGAACCAGCCCAGCCCACTGTTCGGCTCCCCGTTGCCGACCAGGTGCACGCCGGAGTTGTAGGCCCAGATCGCGCCGTACCAGTTCTCGACCATCGCCGGGTTGCCGTCGTTCATCCTGATGCCGAGCGCGGCGAGCTGGTTCCACTTGTCGACCAGGATCTTGACGGCGGCGGCGACGTTCTCGGCGTAGTCGGTCGCGACCGCGACCTGGGTGGCGGCGGGCAGCTGCCCCGCGCGCATCCCGTCGGTGATCTGGCCGATCCCGTAGCCGCAGTCGGCCCGGTCGTAGTCGATGTCGGCAGGGTTGGCGGGGTCGCTGGCGCCGTAGAAGTTGGCGACCAGCGGGTTGCCGCCGTAGCCGGCCAGCGCGTGCCAGCTGGCCTGGTTCCAGTTGGACTCCTGCGCCAGGATCCCGTACAGCACCTGCGGCGGGACGGTATCCTCCGCGCCCGGGTAGCCGGCGACGTCGGCGTGGGGGAAGTCCTGGTCGGGCCAGTGCCGTGGCATCGCCTGGGTGCCGACGCGGTAGTCCTGCGGGTCGCCGGGCCGCCCGGGGATGTGGGCGCTGGTCAGCCAGTTGCGCGTGGCCTGCTGCACGGCCCAGTCGACCTGGGCGTTGCTGGGCTGCGGGACCTGGTTCCACAGGCTGTTGCGCGGCACCCCGCAGGTCGGCGTGGTGGTGTTGGCCGCCGCGGCCGCAGCGCCGGCGGCCAGGTCGCGGGACGGCAGCGCGGTGGTCGCCGCGGCCGGTGCCGGCAGCTTCGAGGTCGCGACGGCCGCCCCCGCGCTGCTCTGGTCCGCGACCGTGTTGCGCCCGGCGCGGCTCGCGGGCAGGCCGACCCGATCCAGCCGCCCGCCGCCGACCCGCCGCAGCCCTGCCCGGTCCCAGCGCCACACGCTGGCGCGCTCCCCCGCCGCCGCCAGCAGGTCGACGCCGCCCCCCGGGTCGGGGCGCAGGTCGAACGCCAGGCCGTCGACGCGCCCAAGCGCGGCGACCCGCCGCCCGGCCAGCCGCACCAGGCTGCCGCCCCGCGCCGCGACCGCGCCGTCGGCCACCGGGACCGCGGAGGTCAGCTCGCCGGCGACCGTCCGGGTCTGCAGCACCGCACCGCTGCGGGCGTCCATCACGGTGATGCGACTGGTGGCCTGGTCGCGGCCAAGGTAGCTGGTCAGCGCGACCGTGCGGCCGGCGCCGCAGCCCGGGTTGAAGTACGCCAGCGATACCCCGGCGGCCAGCGGCCGCACCGCGCCGGTGCGCGCATCGATCGCGTAGGCCAGGCCACCACGGCCCATCCCCGCCTCGCTGTTGTTGGCGTGCCATGGCGCCACCACCGCGACCACCTGCCGGCCGTCACCGGTCAGGCACTGCTGCCCGATCCAGCGCTCGCCGTCCGGCGCGCCCGGTCGCAGCGTTGCCAGGGCGCGCCAGCGCCAGCCACCAACCGAGCTGGCCGCGAACACGTGCCAACCGGCGCCGTCGCCGACGCCGCTGATCGCCTCGGTTCCCTCCGGGACCGGTGCGGCGCGCCCGGCCCGCGTGGACCGCGCCGGACGGTCGCCCGCCGACCGTCCGGGATCCAGCCCGCCCGCCGCCGCGGCCCGTACCGCGGCGCCGGCGCCGGCCGCTCGCGCCGTCCCGCCCGCGGTCGCGGGACTGGCCGCAGCCGGGCCCGTAACCAGGCCCGCTACGGCAGCGGCCGCGGTGGCCAGCGCCAGCCAACGCCGACGACGGAGACGGCCGCCGATTCCACCAGCTTCCACCACGATCGCCACCCTCCTCAGACCTCCGCTACAGGCCGCTCCCCCACGGCCCATCCAGGCCGTGGGGAGCCGCGACCACCCGACGGGGCGGGGGAGCCAGTCGGGTCCCCTGAACCGGGGGCGCGTACCGCCTGCATCCCCGGCGAATCAGCACGGCTTGGCCGTGACCCCCGGCAACCCAAAGGCGCGGGCCAGCGGCGGCACC
This sequence comes from Actinomycetes bacterium, assembly GCA_036377075.1. Classification (GTDB taxonomy): domain Bacteria; phylum Actinomycetota; class CALGFH01; order CALGFH01; family CALGFH01; genus DASUZB01. The sequence goes on from DASUZB010000209.1 coordinate 4,534, forward strand.
CTACGAACCCGGCGTCCATCACTCGTCAATCGCGGGTCAACCCGCAGGTCACGGCGCGTACGCTCGGTCCTCCCCGGGGATATCGTGGCGAGTGGCCTGGTCGAGGCTCAGGTCGGCCCTTCTGGCCGGTCGGGCTCACCGAAGAGCGGCGAGTGGCCCAGCGAAGACGCGGGGGTAGTGGGCCTTCCGCACCACGGCCGGTGAGGTAAGACTTCCGGCGGTAGACGGGCCGCCGGCCACGTCCTGCACGCAGGAGAGCGACGACGCCGATGGAGTTCCGGGCACTTGGACCGCTGGTGGTCTACGGCGACGACGGCACGGCCCTGCCGATCCGCCAGGGCACGCAGCGGCTGTTGCTGTCACTGCTGCTGCTGCACGCCAACCAGCCGTTGTCGAGCGGATGGCTGGCGGAGGCGCTGTGGAGCCCCGCGACCCAGCTGGGCGACCCCTCCTCCCTGGACACCCCGCCCCGACCCGCCGGCGCGGCAGGCCACCGGCTGCGGACCCAGGTGTGGGCGCTGCGCCGCGTACTGCAGGGCGGGACGGAGGCCGGCGCGGCGGCGGGGCGGCTGCAGACCAGCCCGGGCGGCGGCTACCTCCTGCGGGTCGCCCCCGACGAGCTGGACCTGCTGCGGTTCCGGCGCCTCGCCGCCGCCGGCAGGCAGACCCTGGCCGACGGCGACGCCGCCGCCGCGATCGGGCAGCTCGAGCAGGCGGTGGGGCTGTGGCGGGGGGCGCCGCTGGCCGACCTCGACCCGGACCGGCAGGCGTCGGCGGTGCTCGCCGGGGAGTTGGCGCGGCTGGAGGAGGAGCGGCTGGGCGCGGTGGAGGCGCTCGTCGGGGCGCGGCTTGCCGCGAACGGGGCGGGCGCGGTGGACGGCGCGCTGACCGGGGAGCTGCGGGCGCTGCTGGCGGCGTACCCGTTGCGCGAGCGGCTGTGGGGTTACCTGATGCTGGCGCTGTACCGCGCCGGCCGGCAGGCCGATGCGCTGGCGGCGTTCGCGCAAGTCCGCGAGCTGCTGGTGGAGGAGCTGGGGGTGGAGCCCAGTCCGGAGCTGCAGCGGCTCCAGCGGCAGATCCTCGCCGCCGACCCGGCCCTGGAATCCCTGCCGGAGCGGGCCGCCGTCGTCGCCGACCCGGTTCCGGCGTCGGTGCCGCGGCAGCTCCCCGCCGACGTCACCGCCTTCACCGGCCGTGAGCGCGAGCTCGACCAGCTCGTTGCGCTGCTCCAGTCCGCCGGCGAGGCCGGGACGGGAGCGGTCGTGGTTGCCGCCATCGACGGCATGGGCGGGGTCGGCAAGTCCGCCCTGGCCATCCACGCCGCTCACCAGCTCGCCGGCCGCTTCCCCGACGGCCAGCTCTACCTCAACCTCCGAAGCGCCACGCCGGGGGCCGTTCCCCTCGAGCCCCTGGACGGGCTCGGTCGCATGCTGCGCGCCCTCGGCCTCGACCCGGGCCGGATCCCTGGCCAGGTCGAGGAGGCCGCCGCGTCGTTCCGCACGCTGGCCGCGGGACGGCGGCTGCTGCTGGTGCTGGACAACGCCCACGACGCCGAGCAGGTCCGACCGCTCCTGCCGGCCAGCCCGAGCTGTGCCGTGCTGGTCACCAGCCGTCAGGCGCTCAACACCCTCGACGGCGCCAAGCTGCTGCACCTGGACGTCCTGACCCAGGAGCTGGCGCTCACGCTGCTCGGCCGGCTGGCCGGACCGGCGCGCATCGCCACCGATCTGCAGGCCGCCACCGAGGTGGTGCGCTACTGCGGCTACCTGCCGCTGGCGATCCGCATCGCCGCCGCCCGCCTGGCCGCCCGCCCTACCTGGCCGGTCGCCGAGCTGGCGAGCCGCCTGGCCGAGGCCAGCAGTCGCCTGGAGGAGCTGGCAGTCGACGACCTCGGGGTGCGGGCCAGCTTCGAGGTCTCCCTGGCCGCGCTCGAGCACAGCGCCGACCCAACCGAGCAGGCCGCTGCCAGGGCGTTCGGGCTGCTCAGCCTCCCCGACGGCCCGGACCTCGACGCGGCCGCCGGGGCATGGCTGCTGGACCAGCCGCAGGCGTCTGCCGGCCGGCTGCTGGAGCGCCTGGTCGATGCCCGGCTGCTGGAGAGCCCCCGGCCAGGCCGCTACCAGCTCGACGACCTGGTCCGCCTGTACGCGCGCCAGCAAGGACAGGAGATTCCCGCCGGCGAGCGGCTGGCCGCCCTCAACCGGCTGGTGGGCGGCTACCTCGTGGCCGCCCGCCGCGCGAGCACCCTGTTGCGATCCGCCCACTCAGGGCCGCCCACCGCCGGCGATGCCGACCGTGGAACCTGGCCGCGCTCGCGGGCACAGGCGCTGCACTGGTTCGAGACCGAGCACGCCAACCTCCTGGCCGCCGCGCAGCAGGCCACAACGGTGGGAGCGTCGCCCGCGGTTACCATGCAGCTCGCCGAGGCGCTGTTCGACTGCTACACGGCCTGGACCCACCAGTATCAGATCCACGCGATGGCGCAGCTCGTCCGCGGGATCGAACGGCAGGTCAGCGAAGAGCACGGCCAGCCCGGCCCGGGCGACCATCCAGGCGTGGCCTGCGAGCACCTGTCCCAGCAGCACGCCGCGCTCGACTGCGTCGAGTACGCCACGGCGACCACTCGCGCTTCGACCGACGGCGGCCGCGCCGGCGACCAGCAGGCCGGGCGCTGGCACGACGGGCTCGGCGGGGCGGAGGCATACGCCCGCTACTGGCAGGACTGGGCGAGGCTCAACCGGCTCGCCCTGCGGGTCGCCAGCCGTTTGGGCGACCGCGACGGCGAGGCGAAGGCGCTCGGCGGGCTGTCCTGCGCCTACTTCTGGCTGCGGCGGCCACACCAGGCGCTGCCAGCGATCCGACGCTGCCTGACGCTGGCCGAGCAGGCGGGCGACCAGGCCCGCCGCCAGCGGGTGCTGCGCTGCCTCGGCACCGTGAACATCCAGCTGGGCCGCCTGGCGACCGCGATCGTCCACCTGGAGCAGAGCCTGGCGATCGCGCGCCAGCGTGGCGACCACCAGGGTCAGGGCGCCGCCTCGTACGACCTGGCCGTCACCCACGTGGCCCTGGCACGCCCGGATGCCGCCATCGCCCACCTCGAGCGCAGCCTGGCGATCGCCCGGCGGCTCGGGCAGCGCCTGGACGCGGCGAAGGCGCTGTGGCGGCTCGGCGCGTTGCTCCACACGCGCGGGGACCACGACCGGGCGCGTGCCGCCCAGCGGGACGCCCAAGCCATCCTCGAGCAGCTCGACACGCGGGTCGATCCCTAGGGCGTGGCCTGCTCGTCGGTGTCAGACGCGCCCGACGAGGGTCTCGCCGACCGACCCGATGAGCTCCTCGACGGCGGAGCCGTCGGCGCTGGACGACTGCACCAGCAACCGGTGCACGCCCAGGTCGGCGTAGCGCCGCGCGGTCGCCAGGTCGACCGGCCCCGGCGGCGTGATGGTGATCTCGAGCTCGCCGAGGTCGGCAGGACGGTCGCAGGCGGCAGCGACCTTGCGGAGTCCGGTCAGGGCCTCGGCCGCCTCCTCCACGTCCAGATACACGCCGTACCAGCCGTTCGCGGTGGTGACCGCGCGGCGGTGGGCGGCGGCGGAGTGCCCGCCGACCACGATCGGCGGGTGGGGCCGCTGCACCGGCCACGGACGCTGGAAGACCCCATCGAACGAGACGAACCGACCCTGGAACGACGGCGCCGGGTCGGTCCACAGCGTCCGCATCGCCGCGAGGTACTCGTCGGTGCGGGCACCCCGGTCGGCCAGCGACGCCCCCAGCGCCCGCAGCTCCCGCTCCACGTAGCCGACGCCGATCCCGACCGTCAGGCGGCCCCTGGCCAGGATGTCGATCGACGCGAGCTGCTTGGCTAGGAGGACCGGTTGGCGCTGCGGCAGCACGAGCACGCCGAAGCCGAGCCGTACCCTGGTGGTCACCGCAGCCAGGTAGCTCACCTCGACCACGACCTCCAGGCGTGGCTGCTCGCCGTCGAACTCGGCGGGAAGGGCGACGTGGTCGCCGACCCAGATCGACTCGAACCCGGCCTCTTCCGCCAACCGCGCCCGGTGGGCCACCGTGTCGGGTTCGACGCCGCCGCCGCGCAGCAGCCCGTACAAGCCAAACTTGAGCCCCTCCGCCACCGGCGCTCCTCCTGGTCCGATCGGGTATGGCCCCGTCACGGTAGGAGCAGTCCAGCCATCTGGCGAATGAGGGTATTGGCCAGATACCATGCGCAAAGCGCATAGCTGGAGCGTGTCGTGGACGTCGCGCCCCTCCGAGGCCGGCCGACGCCTCGAGCAGGCGGGAGGACACGCGTGAGGGCGGGCGTGGGACGGGCGTTGGACGGGCGGGAGGATACGCTCGGGACGCATACCGGCAGCGGCCCCAGGAGGTAGAGCGTGCGCGTGTACCACCTCAACTGCGGCACCATGCGGCCGCCCAGCCGGCGGCTGCTCAACGGCAGCGGCGGCCTGCTGGAAGCCGGCAGGCTGGTCTGCCACTGCCTGCTCGCCGAGACCGACGCCGGGCTGGTGCTGGTCGACACCGGGATCGGGCTGGCCGACATCGCCGACCCGGTGGCCTCGCTGGGCGCCCGCTTCCTGCGCCAGACCCGCCCACTGCTGGACCCCGACGAGGCCGCCGTCCGGCAGGTCAGCCGGCTCGGCTACCGACCGGAGGACGTGCGCCACGTCGTGGTGACCCACCTCGACCGCGACCACGCCGGCGGCATCGCCGACTTCCCCTGGGCAACCGTGCACGTCCACGCCCTCGAGCAGCAGGCGGCCGTGCGCCCGCAGTCGCCGCGGGAGCAGGCCCGCTACCGGTCGCGGCAATGGGCGCACGGACCGCGCTGGGCGACCCACGGCCAGGCCGGCGGCGAGCGATGGTTCGGGTTCGAGGCCGTCCGCCAGCTCGACGGGCTCCCAGCGGGGATCCTGCTGGTGCCCTTGCCCGGCCACACCCGCGGCCACACTGGGGTCGCGCTGGACACCGGCACCGGGTGGCTGCTGCACGCGGGCGACGCCTACTTCTGCCACGGCGAGACCGACCCGGCCCGGCCGCGCTCGACCCCCCTGCTGCGGCTGTTCCAGCACCTCGTCCAGCACAACGGCCCCACCCGCCACGACAACCAGGCCCGCCTGCGCGAGCTGCGCCGCGCGCACGGCCACCAGGTCGAGGTCTTCTGCGCCCACGACCCCACCGAGCTGGCCCAGTCCCGGACCGAACCACGCCCTTAGCCCGGACGGCGCCAGCTCGCCTCTTCATGGCCGTCGCCGACCTTCTCGTGGCCGTCATCGTTGACGACGAAGCAGGATGGCCGGCCCGGGCGTAGCCGGGGACCCACCGGGTTCCCGGGCCGCGGGCGCTAGGGCGCCACCAGCGCGCCCAGGGCGCGCAGGGGCGCGCAGTCGGCCGGACCGGGAGCGCCGGACAGGCCGCCGCCGACCGCGCGGACCACCAGGCCGAGGGCGAGCGGGTCGCGGACCAGCCCGCCGTGGCCGAAGGCGGCGTCGGCGCAGACGTCCTGGACGCGCACGTTCACCGCGCCCTGCAGCAGCGCGGAGTCCGGCGGCGTCACGGTCTGGTCCCGCTGGGTCCACACGCTCACGTAGTCGGGCCCCCGCGGGGTCTCGTCGCCGGCGTTGAGGCGCGCGAGGAAGCTCGAGCCGGCCTCCAGGTCGGCGCAGGTCGCGGCGCACAGCGACGGGTCGATCGTGCCGGCGAGCGTGGCCAGCTCGGCGCCGTGGTTGGGCGTGCCGAGCAGCACCACGTGGCGCGAGCGGGCGGCGTTGCCCGCCTGGCGCAGCCAGGCCCGCACGACGATCCCACCGGCCGAGTACCCGACCAGGTCGACCCTGCGGGCGCCGGTCGCCGCGACGGTCCGGCCGAGCGCCCGGACCGAGGCGTTCAGCTCGCCGGTGCCCCGGTCGGGCAGGTCGGCGACCACCACCGGGCGCAGCGGGGCGCGCAGGCGCCGCTCCAGGACCGCCAGCGAGGCGGGCGTGCCGCCGTAGCCGGGCACCAGCACCACCGGCGTGGCGGCGGGCGCCGTCCCGGCGCCCCGGTCGCGCGGCCCGGCGAGGCGCAGCGCGACGGCGAGCCCGGTCACCGCCACCACCACGAGGGCGACCGCGACCACCAGCAGGCGGCGGCGCGGGCTGAGCGCGCGCAGCATGGCATGAAGCTAGCACCACTGCCGCGAGTCGCCGCCGAGCCCGCAGCCGCGCTGCCTGCGGGGCAGCCGACCCATTCTGATGGTGGTGCCCCGGCTGCGTGGGCCGTCCCGGCCCAACGGCCCGGCGCTCAGCTCCTCGGGTCGGCGTCGTGGCCGGCGGCGTCGAGGAAGCGCAGGTGCCACCTGGCGGTCGGCGCCCAGGTCAGCAGCACCGGCGTCTCCCCGTGGACCGCGAGGGCGAACCAGCGGCCGGGGAAGCCGGCCACCGCCACCGTCGCCGCGCGCCGCCCGCTCGGGGTGTGGACCACCGTCGCGACCCCGTCGGGGATCCTGCCGTAGGCGACGCCCTCCTGGGTGCCGGGGAGGTCGGCGAAGCCGGCGTGGTAGGTGCCCTTGTAGGTGTTGCTGCAGTAGCCGGCCACGAGCTGGCCCTGGCTGTGCAGCTCGCAGCCGCGGCCCCCGGCGAAGTGGCGCACGGCCAGCAGCGTCCAGTGGCGCCCACCGGCGTCGCCGGCGGCGACCGGCGTGTAGGCCGGGTCGAAGCTGCACCCGCCGAGCAGCAGCATGGCGAGCGCGACCAGGCCGACCAGGCCGCGCCTTCCCCTAGTAGACACGGATCGGCCTCCCCGCCGCGTCGAACAGCTCGAGCGACGGCGCGCCCCCGTGGCCGACGGCGGGCACGGGCTCGAACCCCTGCCGCTGGATGACGAAGAAGCGGCCGCGCTGGCCCCGGTGGGCCAGGGTGGGGACCCGGACGCTGGCGCCGCCGGCGAGGGTGACGCGCACGCTCGCCACGTCGGCCGGTACCGGTCCGTAGAAGATCCACTGCCCGGTCTCCGGGATCTCCTCCGCCCCCACGCCGTCGCCGACCCAGCCGCTGCCGTCGGTCGTGCGCGTCCAGCCGCACACCTCGCCCTCCGCCTCGGTGCGCTTGGGGTAGTCGTTCAGGTCGGGCGCCTCCACCCAGGCGCACACACGCGAGGCGCCGAAGACCTTGCCGGCGTGCAGCTTCCAGTGGCGGCCGGCGACGGTCCCCTCGGTGACGGTGTAGCCCGACCCGAGCGCGCGCACCAGCGGCACGCCGACCGCGACCACCAGCACGGCGAGCAGCAGGGCAATGAGCAACCGCCGCCCCGTCCTGCCCATGCCGTCGCCTCCTCCCAGCCGGTCTCGCAGGCAGCATCCCGCGGCGACGTCTCGCCGCGGCCAAGCCACCGCCTCGGCCCAGCCACGAACGCGCACCATTGCCAAGGCCGTCGAGCTGCTCATGGCCAAGCTCGACGGTGCGGACGTGGCCGCCGCCACCCTGCTCCCCCCCTCGCCTCACCCGCCGCTCGAGCACGACCAACCCCAGCTGAGCCGGCCGTGCGACCCTCCTCGCACGGCGGGGCACCCCGGGACGAGCCCGGGCACGCCAGCGGTCAGTCGCGCAGCTGGGTGAGGACGGCCAGGACGCGGCGGTGGTCGTTGGGCGTGTCGGGGAGCTGGAGCTTGGCGAAGATGGCGGTGACGTGCTTCTCCACGGCGCGTTCGGTGACCGACAGCTCGGCGGCGATGCCGGCGTTCGTGCGCCCCTCGGCCATCAGCGCGAGGACCTGCCGCTCGCGCGGGGTCAGCGCGTCGAGCGGGCTGGTCCTGTGGTGGCGGCCGAGCAGCTGGGCGACCACCTCCGGGTCGAGCACGGTGCCGCCGCCCGCCACCCGGGTCAGCGCGGCGAGGAAGCCGTCGACGTCGCCGACGCGGTGCTTGAGCAGGTAGCCGATACCCTCGGCGCCGCCGCTCACCAGCTCGAGCGCGTAGCGCTCCTCCACGTACCGGGAGAGGATCACGATGGCCGTGCCGGGGACGGTCCGCCGGATCTCCAGGGCGGCGCGCAGCCCCTCGTCGCTGTGGGACGGGGGCAGGCGCACGTCGACGACGGCGACCTCCGGCCGGTGCGCCCTGACCGCAGCAACCAGCGCGGGCCCGTCGCCGACGGCGGCGACCACCGCGATGCCCTCGTCGGCGAGCAGGCGCTCCAGGCCGGCGCGGAGCAGCACGTGGTCCTCGGCGATCACGACCCGCATGGCAGCTCCGCGTGGACCAGGGTGGGCCCGCCCGGCGGACTGGTGACCTCGAGGTGGCCGTCGAGGGCGGCGGCCCGGTCGGCCAGCCCGGACAGGCCGGTCCCGTCGGCCGGGTCGGCGCCGCCGACGCCGTCGTCGCCGACCTCGACCACCAGGCGGTCGCCCACCCTGCCGACGCTGACCCGCGCGCGGCTCGCCCGGGCATGCTTGGTGACGTTGCTCAGCGCCTCCACGACGATGAGGTAGGCGGCGGACTCGACCGCCGCGGCCGGCCGTTCCGGCACCTGGACGTCGACGTCGACCGGGACGGCCGCGTGGGCGGTGAGCGCGGGGATCGCCGCGTCCAGCCCGCGGTCGCTGAGGATCGGCGGCGGCACCCCGCGGGCCAGGTCGCGCAGCTCCTCCAGCGCGCGCTGGGCCTCCTGGTAGGCCTCGTCGACCAGCGGCCTGGCGGCTTCCGGGTCGCTGGCGAGCCGGCGCCTGGCGCGGCCGAGCCCCATGATCACGGCGGTCAGCCGGGCCTGGGCGCCGTCGTGGAGGTCGCGCTCGATGCGCCGCTGGTCGGCGACCGCCACCCGTGCCGCCGCGGCCCGCCTGGCACGGTCCGCCGCCGCCGGCGCGGCGAGCCTGGCGGCCAGCTCGGCGCTCCCGGCGGGACGGAGCAGGGCGCCAGCGAGGCGGGCGCGGAGCAGCCCGAGCCGGCGCAGCAGCGCCGCGGCCAGGACGACGCCTACCAGGCCGGTGAGGCTGCACAGCAACACGCGCCACCAGCTGTCGACGGCGACGCCGCCGAGGCTCCCGAGGGCGATGCGGTCGTCCGGGTAGAGGAACGGCAGGAGCACCACCAGCAGCGCGGGGACCAGCGACAGCGCCAGCGCGAGCAGCGTGGCGAGCACGCCAAGCGGGACCGCCAGCAGCACGTAGGCGGCGTCGCGCCGGGCGGCCGGGTCGGCCGCCCCGGCGAGGAACCGCGAGAGGGAGGTCAGGTGCGCGCCGTCGGCGGGGTACGGGCCGGGGATGCCGATGCCGAGCACCGCGCCGGCGAGCGACCGCTCCAGCCCGGCGGCGGCCCACGCGACCGCCAGGGCCGGCGCGAACCACACGCCCGGCATGCGCGCCCAGGCCCGCGGCCACACCGGCTCCCACGCGCCCGGGCGCTCATGCCTCTCTGCCCGCGACCGCCCGGGCGCCGTCCGCCGCTCGGGCCCGGCCCCAGCGCGTGGCAGCGCCGGGACGCCGAACGCGATCGCGGCGAACAGCAGCCACGGCACCACGGTCGCGGCCATGGCCAGCGCGGCGGCCAGCGCGACCGGCCCTGCGACCAGCAGGTACAGCGTCCGCGTCCAGGTGCGCCGGTCGAGCGGCGCGGCCAGTGGGGTCCCCATCGCACCCCGAGGATGACAGCTCGGCGGCGCCGCGTCCGATACGGCCTGCACTCGGTTCCTGGTTCGGGTGGCCACACCCAATCGTCGAGCTGGCCGGCTCGACCGGCTCCTGGCGCCGGGGCAGGCTGGTCGGGCCGCGTCCGGGCACCGTTCCGCCATCCGAGTGAGCCGTATGGCTCGTTCGGACCAATCGAGATGGTCGCTCCGGATGGCGTCTGCGTAGAACCCCTGAGGACGTCTCGTGGGGATTCCGCTTCTGGCGCGATCACGTCAATCCTTACGCTCCTGTCACCACGGATCGCAGCGATCCACCACTCCGAGTGAAGGGGCACGCACCGAATGCTCAGGAAGAAGACCGCAGTCGTCGCCACCGGCCTGGCCCTCGCCCTGGCCACCGCCGCCATCGCCTTCGCCTACTGGACCAACAGCGGCTCCGGCACCGGCAGCGCCGCGACCGGCAGCGACGTCGCCATCACCGTCAACCAGACCTCCAGCCCGGCCGGCCTGTACCCCGGCGGCCCCGCGGCGACGCTCTCGGGCAACTTCACCAACCCCAACTCGAGCAAGGTCTTCGTGCACCAGGTCACCGCGAGCCTGGTCTCGGTGGACGGTGGCAGCGACGCCGGCAAGCCGGCCTGCGCCACCGGCGACTTCGCCCTGAGCGCCAACCCGGCCACGGTCGACGCCGAGGTCGACCCCGGCACCGGCGGCGCCTGGTCCGGCATCCAGGTCCGCCTCCTGGACACCAGCGCCAACCAGGACAACTGCAAGGACGCCGTGCTGCACATCAGCTACAGCAGCAACTAGCACCACCGTTCCGGTGGAGGGGACGCCCCGGCGCCCCTCCACCGGAACCCGTTCCCTCCCGTCCCAGGCACACAACGAGGTCAGACCCATGCAGCGGATCGTTCTCGAGGCAGCGAGCAGGGCCACGAAGCCGTTCGTGGTCCTGTTGGCCGCCCTCGCGCTGGTGGGCGGGTCCTACGCGGTCGTGCTGGCGGCCAAGGCCCCGCCGGCGGCGCCGCCGGCGCCGAAGCTGACCGCGACGCCGCCGCCGGTCACCAACCAGACGGGCGCCGAGTTCTCCTTCACCGACGACCAGCGCAGCGTCACCTTCCGCTGCCGGCTCGACGGCGCCGCCTTCGGCGCCTGCACCAGCCCGAAGCTCTACCCCGGCCCGCTCGCCCAGGGCAGCCACGGCTTCGACGTGCTGGCGGTCGACTCGGGCGGCAACCTCAGCGCCACCACCTCCTACGGCTGGAGGATCGACACCACGCCGCCGCCGGCGCCGGCGATCGGCTCCGGGCCGGACGACCCGACCACCGAGCGCACGGCCACCTTCGCCTTCGGCGACGCCGAGGCCGGCGTCGGCTTCCGCTGCCGGCTCGACGGCGGCTCGTTCTCCGGCTGCGCCAGCCCCAAGCGCTACGACGACCTGAGCGTGGCGGCGCACAGCTTCCAGGTGCAGGCGTTCGACGCGGCCGGCAACGCCAGCCCGGTCGCCTCGTACGGATGGACCGTGCTGGACAAGGTGACCGGCTTCACCCTCGGCGGCAGCCTCTCCTCGCCGCTGTACCCGGGCGCGCAGCGCGCCCTGGACGTGCGCATCGACAACCCGTTCAGCTTCGACATCCACGTCTCGGGGCTCACGGTGACGGTGCGGCAGGCGACCGCCAGGAACGGCCAGCCCAACCCCGCCTGCGACGGCGCCGTCAACCTCGAGGTCCTGCGCCAGTACGGCGGGCCCACGCCGCTGCGGGTGCCCGGCCAGCGCTCCGTCACCCTCTCCGTGCTTGGCGTGCCCCAGTCGCAGTGGCCCCAGCTGCAGATGCCCGACCTGCCGGTCAACCAGGACGCCTGCAAGCGCACCACCTTCACGTTCGACTACGCCGCCACTGCCACCAAGGTGAACCAATGACCCGACGCCGCCACCTCGTCCTGCTCGGCATCGCCGCCGCCCTCGCCGCCGCCACGGCCGCCTGGGCGTACTGGACCGCCGCCGGCTCCGGCGCCGCCAGCGCCAGCACCGGCACGCTCGGCGCGCCGACCGCCGTGGGCGCGAGCACGACCACCGGCTCGCCGACGGTGCAGCTTGCCTGGACCGGCTCGGCGCTCTCGACCGGCCAGTCCCCCACCGGCTACTACGCCACCAGGATCCGGACCAGCGACGGCAGCACCGCCGCTGCCTGCGGCACCTCCCCGTCCGCCCTGACGGCAGCCGCGGGCTGCACCGACCAGAACGTGCCCGACGGGACCTACCACTACGTCGTCACCGCCGTCTACCACACCTGGACGGCCACGAGCGGGTCCAGCAACGAGGTCACCGTGGTCGGCGACACGACGCCGCCGACCGGCTCGGTCACCGCCCCGGCAGGGACCGTCGGCGGGACGGTCGCGGTCAAGTCGGACTCGGCCGACGCGGGCTCGGGCGTGGCGTCGGCGCAGTTCCAGCTCGCCGCGCACGGCGGCGCCTTCTCCGACCTCGGCGCGGCGGTCACCACCAGCCCGTACCAGGTCAGCTGGGACACCACCACCGTCGCCAACGGCCAGTACGACCTGCGCGTGACGACCACCGACCGCGCCGGCTACAGCACCACCTCGAGCATCGTGACCGTCACGGTCGCCAACAGCTTCCAGGTGACCGTGTCCAGCCCGCAGACGGCCGGCAGCGCGTTCGGCGTCACCATCACCGCCCGCGCCAACGGCGCCACCAACACCGCCTACGGCGGCACCCGCGCGGTGAGCTTCAGCGGCCCGGGCACGGCCCCGGACGGGACCCACGCGCCCGCCTACCCGGGCTCGGTCACCTTCTCGGGCGGGGTCGGCAGCGCCAGCGTCACCCTGTTCAAGGCCGAGAGCCCCGCGCTGACCGCCACGAGCGGCAACCTGAGCGGCACCTCGGCGGCCTTCACGGTGAACGGGGCGGCGGCGGCGAGCCTCTCGCTGGCCGCGGCCTCGACGACGCCCACGGCCGGCGCGACCGACGACCTGACGATCACCGCCAAGGACGCCTACGGCAACACCGCCAACGGCTACACCGGCTCGAAGGGCCTCACCTTCGGCGGTGCCGGGACCATCGGCTCCTTCCGTCCCACCGTGACCAACAGCTCCGGCTCGGCGGTCGACTTCGGCTCGGCCACGGCGGTCAGCTTCTCCAGCGGCGTCGCCTCGGTGTCCGGCGGCAGCAACGGGGTGGTGCGCCTGTACAAGGCGGAGGCGGCCAGCCTCACCGTCAGCGACGGCACGGTCGGCAACGAAAGCGGCCTGCCGGTCACCGTCGGCCCGGCCACCGCCAGCCAGTTCGCGGTGTCCACGGGCGCGACCCAGACCGCGGGCAGCGCCTTCACCGTGACCTCGCTCACCGCCAGGGACCCCTACGGCAACACCGCCACCGGCTACACCGGCGGCCACACCCTCACCTGGAGCGGCGCGTCGACCAGCCCGGGCGGGACGGCGCCGAGCTACCCGACCTCGTCGGTGTCGTTCAGCAACGGCGTGAGCACGACCGCGCTGACGGCGACGCTGTTCGCGGCGGGGTCCAACAACCTCACCGCCTCGGCGTCCGGCCCGGCGGTGAGCGGCAGCGCGGCGATCACCGTCGGCGCCGGGACCTCCAAGGGCCTGAGCTTCACCTCGCAGACCGTCACCGGCGGCAGCGCGAGCGAGACCTGCAACGCCGCCTCGACCAGCTGCACGATCACCGGCCTGCCCAAGAACGCCGGCGGCACCTGGACCGCCCGGGTCGGTGTGGTCGACACGTGGGGCAACCCGACGGTGGCGTCCGGCGCCGTGACCGTGACCATCACCAGGTCGCAGAGCAAGGGCAGCGTCAGCCCGAGCAGCCTCACGATCGCGTCGGGCGCGGCGGCGAGCTCGTCCTCGTTCACCTACACCAGCGGCAGCGGCGGCTACACCGAGAACGTCACCGCCAGCGGCAGCGGCGGCGGCGTCAGCAACAGCGCCGTCACCTCGGTGACGACCACGTGAACCGGGCCGTCGGCGGTGGCCGCTAGGATCGCCACGGCGTGACGGTGCAGCACCCGGCGACCGAGGAGCGGTAGGTGGACGGATGACCCGCCTGTTCGTGGCCGTGTGGCCGCCACCGGAGGTGGTCGCGACGCTCTCCGGGCTGGAGCGTCCGGACAGGCCCGGCCTGCGCTGGTCGGTGCCGGAGCAGTGGATGGTCAAGCTGCGCCCGCTCGGCCACGTCGACGGCCGGGTGGTGGCGCCGCTGCTCGACGCGCTCGACACCGTGCTGGAGGGGGCGCCGGCGGCCCGCTGCGTGCTCGGCCCCGCCGCGGTCCGCCGCTACTCCGGGCAGTGGCTGGCCGCGCCGGTCGCCGGGCTCGACGACCTGGCGGCGGTGGTGTTCGAGGCGACCGAGGAGCTGGTCCCGGTCACCCACCCGCAGCCGTTCCTCGCCGAGCTGCCGCTCGCCCGCGGCCGCGTGCCCGCGGAGCTCGACGGCCTGCCCGTCTCGGCGCGCTGGACGGCCCGGTCGCTGGCGCTGGTCGCCGACCGCTCCTCGCCGCGCGCGGTCCGCTACGAGGACCTCGGGGTGATCCCGCTCGGCAGCTGACCCGGCCGGCGTCGCGGTGATGGGCTACGGTTGCCGTATGCCCCGCAGGCAAGGCGACTGCGATTCGACAACGACTCGAGAGGGTGGTGCTAGCTTCAGCGCATGGACGACTACGGGCCGGCCCACGGCATCACCGTCGCGGACGACGGCACCGCGCGCTGCTGGTGGGCCGGGAGCGACCCGCTGTACCTCGACTACCACGACCGCGAGTGGGGCCACCCGGTCGCGGACGACCGGCGCCTGTTCGAGAAGCTCTGCCTGGAGGGCTTCCAGGCGGGGCTGAGCTGGCTGACCATCCTGCGCAAGCGGGAGGGCTTCCGCGAGGCGTTCGCCGGCTTCGAAATCGAGGTCGTCGCCGGCTTCGGGTCCGGCGACGTCGAGCGGCTCATGGCGGACACGGGCATCGTCCGCAACCTGGCCAAGATCCAGGCGACGATCAACAACGCGCGCCGCTGCGGCGACCTGGTCGACGAGTTCGGCAGCCTCGGCGCCTACGCGTGGCGCTTCGAGCCCGACCCCGCCTCCCGCCCCGCCGTGCTCGACCGCGCCACCCTGATGCGGATGAGCACCACCCCCGAGTCCAAGGCGATGAGCAAGGACCTGCGCCGCCGCGGCTGGTCGTTCGTCGGCCCCACCACGGTGTACGCCTTCATGCAGGCGATGGGCATCGTCGACGACCACCTCGAGGGCTGCGACGCCCGCGCCGCCGTCGAGCGCGAGCGCGCCCGGTTCGCCCGGCCCGCCGCCGCGCGGGGCTGATGCGGACCTTCGCCGTCCGGCTGCTGCCGGGCCAGGACCTCGAGGGTGAGCTGCTCGCCCTCACCGAGCGCGAGGGCATCCAGGCGGGCTGGGTGCTGACCTGCGTCGGCAGCCTCTCCCGGGCGGTGCTCCGGCTCGCCGGCGGCGCCGAGCACGCCACCAGGGAGGAGCCGTTCGAGATCGTCTCCCTGGTCGGGACGCTCTCCACCGGTGGCAGCCACCTGCACCTCTCGGTCGCCGACGCCCGCGGTGGGACCTTCGGCGGCCACCTGGCCGAGGGGTGCACCGTCCGCACCACCGCCGAGGTCGTGATCGCCTGCGACGACCGCCTCTCCTTCACGCGCAGGCACGACCCGGGCACCGGCTACGACGAGCTGGTGGTGGGCGACCGGGCGTGAGCCGCTCAGGCGCGTTCCTTGGCCACCTGGGCGCGGGTGGCGGGGACGACCTCCTCGGCGAACCGTTCGAGCTGGCCCGGTCCCTCGGCCCACAGGACGAAGGTGTCGAAACCGGGGCCGAGCGCCAGCGCGGTCAGCTCGTCGACCCACTGCGCCACCGGCCCGCGGAACGTGCCGTCGGATGGCCCGTCGGTGAGGGCGCCGCCGACGTTCAGCACCCGCCGGATCGCGGCCGGGTCGCGGCCCGCCTCGGCGGCGCCCTCGTCCAGCCGGGCCGTCATGTCGAGGACCGCCTGCAGCTCGCCACGGAACGACGGCACCCAGCCGTCGGCCGCCCGGCCGGTCAGCTTCAGCGCCCTGGGCCCGTAGGCGCCCAGCCAGATGCCGATCGGGTGGGCCGGCACCGGCCCGGAGTGCGACCCCGCCAGCCGGTAGTGGGTCCCCTCGAAGCGGAGGTTGCGCTCGCCGCTCCAGACCTTGCGGATCACCTCGATGGCCTCGGCCAGCGCCGCGTACGCCTCGCCACGGTTGCGCCGCGGGCCGCCGAACGCCTCGGCCGCGTCCGGGAACCCGCCGGCGCCCAGGCCCAGCTCGAACCTGCCGCCGCTGAGCAGGTCGAGGGAGGCGGCTGCCTTGGCGAGCATCGCGGGCGGGCGTAGCTGCAGGTTGGCCACGTCGGGGAGGACCCCGACCCGCGAGGTGGTCGCGGCGACCATGCTCAGCAGCGTCATGGCGTCGACGAAGCGCCGCTGGTACGGGTGGTCCTGGACGGCGACGTAGTCGAGGCCGCGCCGATCGACCTCGCGGGCGGTGTCGAGCAGCGGGTCGGCGGCGTTGGGGATCAGGAAATAGCCGAACTTCAACGGACGGCCAAAATCGGTCATCGCGATCCGCCCTCCTCCCCCCGCACCCTTGGTGCGAACGGCTCGAGCGGGCGGGCTATTCCGCGGCGTCTACAGGCGGGCGGCGCGCGGGTGGCGCTCGGGCCGGTTCACCACCATCCAGTAGAAACCGAGCCGCCGGATCGCGTCGAAGAACTGGTCGATGTCGACCGGCTTGACGACGTAGCTGTTGACGCCGAGGTCGTAGGCGGCGGCCAGGTCGCGGTCCTCGGCGGAGGAGGTCAGCACCACCACCGGGGTGCGGCAGGTGCGCGGGTCGCGTTTCAGCTCGCGCAGCACGTCGATGCCGTCGACCAGCGGGAGCTTGAGGTCGAGCAGGACCACCTTGGGGTGGTCGACCAGCCGCCGGCCGGCGTAGCGGTCGGTGCAGAACATGAACTCCAGCGCCTCGGCGCCGTCGCGCACCACGTGCACCCTGTCGGCCAGCTGCCCCTGCGCGAGCGCGTGCATGGCCAGGTCGGCGTCGGCAGGGTTGTCCTCGACGAGCAGCACCTCGACGGCCGGGTCGTGGGTCATGCCGCCTCCTTGCCGGTCGCGATCGGCAGGCTGAGCCAGAACGTGGCGCCACGGCCCGGCTGTCCCCGCGCCCACACCTCGCCGCCGTGGCGGGTGACGATCCGCTCGACCAGGGCGAGGCCGATGCCGGTGCCCTCGTAGTCCTCGGCGCGGTGCAGCCGCTGGAACACCTTGAACAGCTTGTCGGCGTAGCGCATGTCGAAGCCGACGCCGTTGTCCCTGACGAACATCCCCTCGCGCCCGTCGTCGTCGCGCGACCAGCCGACCTCGACCACCGCCGGGGTCCGCTCGCGGGTGTACTTGAGCGCGTTGTCGAGCAGGTTGACCAGCACCTGCCTGAGCAGGCCCGGGTCGCCCTCGACCTCGGGCAGCTCCCCGGCGACCAGCTCGACCTGGCGTTCGCCGTGCCTGGCGGTCAGCTCCGACCAGGCCTCGCGGAGCAGCGCGCCCAGGTCCACGGGTCGCGCCTGCAGCGCCTGGCGCTGCAGGCGCGAGAAGGCGAGCAGGTCGTCCACCAGCTGGCCCATCTGCCTGGCGCCGTCCTGGATCCGCTGGAAGTGGAGGCGGGCCGGCGCCGACAGCTCGTGGCCGTGCTCGTCCAGCAGGATGCGGGCGAAGCCGGTGATCGCGCGCAGCGGCGCGCGCAGGTCGTGGGAGACCGAGTAGGAGAAGCTCTCCAGCTCCGCGTTGGCCGCCCGCAGCTCGCGGTTGCCGGCCTCGAGCGCGGCGGTCCGCTCGGCGACGCGATCCTCGAGCTCCCGGTTGAGGGTGCGCAGCTCGTCGTTGAGCTGCTGGATCGCCCGCTCGGCGCGGCGCCGCTCGCTGACGTCGCGGGTGACCATCACGAACCCACGCACGCGGCCGTCATCGTGGCGCAGGGCGGTGAGCGCGGCGCGCGCCCAGATGCGGCTGCCGTCCTTGCGCACGAGGACGGCCCCGACCTCGAGGTGCCCGGCCGCCGCGGCGCGCTCGAGGATCCGCTCCGGCTCCCCGGCGGCGACGTCCTCGTCGGTGAACAGGATGCGGTAGTCGTGGCCGAGGACCTCGCGCGCCGCGTAGCCGGTGACCCGCTCGGCGCCGAGGTTCCAGCTCGCCACCCAGCCGCGCGCCGCGAGCATGAAGGTCGCGTAATCCCTGGCGCCCTCCACCAGCAGGCGGAAGCGCTCCTCCGAGGAGCGCAGCAAGGTCTCAGCCGCGCCGCGGCCGCGCTCGGCCTGTTCCAGCGACCGCACCGTGAGGCCGGTCACCAGCACCAGGAACAGCACCGTCGCCAGGGTCGTCAGGGCATGCCCGAGCTGCTCGCCGATCAGGCCGGCACCCTCGCCGAGGCGGCGCAGCCCCTCGAAGGCCGGCGGGCCGAGCAACGCGGCCGGGAGCAGGCGGCGCGCGAGGACCGCGGCGGGCCCCGGCCCGGTGAAGCGCACACCCGCCAAGTGCGACTCCTTCTGCTCGACGTCCCGGCAGATCACCCACGACATGGGCACCATCGGCAGCGCGAGCACCGCGATTGAGGGGCTGGGGAGGTAGCCGGCGGTCAGCGCGTCAGCAGCCCGGCGTCGACCACCAGGGCGCTGCCGGTCACCTGCCTGGCGCCGTCCGAGGCGAGGAACAGGACCGCCTCGGCGACGTCCTGCGGCTCGATCCAGGGGACCGGCAGGAGGTTGCCGGCCGAGCGCTCGGCGATCTCCCGCGGCGTGGCGCCCTCGAGCGCCGCCAGGCCGTCGTTCATCGGCGTGTTCACGCCGGTCGGGCAGACGGCGACGACGCGCACGCCGTGGGGGGCCAGCTCGATCGCCCACGACTTGGTGAGGCCCATGACGCCCCACTTCGAGGCGGCGTAGTGGCTCAGCCGCGCCATGCCGCGCAGGCCGGCCACCGAGCAGTTGTTGACGATCACGCCCGCGCGCTGCCGGATCATGTGCGGGATGACCTTGCTCGCCACGATCCACACCCCTTTGAGGTTGGTGTCGATCATCGCGTCCCAGGCGTCCTCGGTGAGCTCGTGCGCCAGGCCGTAGGCGCAGATGCCGGCGTTGTTGAACAGCACGTCGACGGCGCCGAGCCGTGCCACCGTGCGGTCGACGGCGGCGGAGACGGCCGCGCCGTCGCGCACGTCCCCCTCGAACACCAGGCACTCCGAGCCCAGTGCCTCGCACTCCCCTTGTAGGCTTTCGAGCTCTCCGGCCGTGCCCATGGCGTAGCCCGGGTAGTCGAGCGGCCGCGCCACGTCCAGGCCGGCCACGGCGGCACCCTCCCGGGCGAACGCGAGCGCGGCCGCGCGACCCTGGCCGTGCGCCGCCCCGGTGACGAACGCGACCTTCCCGGCGAACCGCTTCATCGCCCACTGGCGACCTGGTCGCCCGTCCTCCGGTACGGCTCCAGGTACCCGTCGAGGTCGACGCGCAGGGCGTTGTTGAACACGTTGGTCGCGACCATCAGCGCGCCGAACGCGGTCAGGTCCACGATCTGCGCCGGCGTCAGGAACCCGGCCAGGCGGCGGTAGAGCGGGTCGGACACCTGGTTGGCGTCGCGGGCGAGCTGGGCGCCGAACTCGACCACGACCTGCTCGCGGTCGTCGAGCGCCAGCGCCTCCGGGTCCTCGCCCGACTCGACCAGGACGCGGCGGAAGAAGGTCGAGCAGATCAGGCAGTCGGTCCCGGTGGAGATGGCGTGGGCGAACAGCGTGGTGGCCCGCTCCCCCAGGAACGGCACCACCCGGTCGCGCAGCGGGTACCAGGTCATCAGCGCGTCCAGGGCGGTGGCCGAGTGGGCCAGGGTGCGCTTCATGTTGGTGACGCGCCCGTGCGCGGCGAGCTGGCGTTCCAGCTCGGCGCGCGCCTCGGGCTCGGCCTCGGCGAGTTGCAGCGGTGCGATGCGGCTCATCGGTGGTCCCTTCCCCCTGGTCGGCCTGAGGGACCCCAATCATGCCATCGCCCTACGGCCGGGCCTCGTAGACGTGGTGGAAGGGGGTCGCCGCGGCGCGGCGGAAGCTGCGGAAGCCGGCCTGGGTGGCGACCTCGCGCAGGCGCGACTCGCCTGCCTGGGCGCCGAGGGCGAGGCCGACCTGCTGCGACAGCGAGCCGGGGACGCACAGCAGGGTCGAGAAGCCGTACCAGGCGCGGCCGACGGGGTTGAGGTTGTCCTCCACGCGGTCACCGGCCGCCGGCTCCACCAGCAGCCAGGTCCCGCCCGGTACCAGCGAGGCGCGCACGTGCTCGGCCGCGCCGACCGGGTCGCCCATGTCGTGCAGGCAGTCGAGCGTGCACACCAGGTCGTAGCCCGAGCCGGGGAAGTCGGCGGCGTGCGCGACCTCGAAGCCGACCAGGTCGGCGACGCCGGCGTCGCTGGCCGCCTTGCGCGCCCAGTCGACCGAGGCGCCGTGGGCGTCGAACCCGACCACCGTGGATGCCGGGTAGGCCCGCGCGAGCAGGATGGTGGACGCGCCGTGGCCGCAGCCGACGTCGGCGACCCTGGCGCCGGCGAGGAGCCGCTCCTCGACGCCGTCGAGCGCGGGGATCCAGCGGTCGACCAGGCTGGCGGCGTAGGCCGGGCGGAAGAACCGCTCGCAGCCCTGGAAGACGTCGTCGTTGTGGTGCTGCCAGGCCATGCCGATGCCGGCACGGACCGCGGCGGTGACCGCCGGCTCGTCGCGGACGCTGGCGGCGGCGAGCTGGAAGGCGCCGGGCAGGAACGCCGGGCTGCCCTCGTCGGCGAGCGCGGACGCCTGCTCCTCGGAGAGCCGGTAGCGGCCGGCCGCCGGCTCGTAGGTGACGTACCCGCCGGCGGCCTGCCCGGCGAGCCACTCGGCCACGAACCGCTCGGCGACGCCGATGCGGTCCGCCAGCTCTCCGGGGGTGGCCGGTCCCAGCTCCGCCAGCTCCTTGTAGAGGCCGAGCTTGTCACCGATCACCACGTTGGCGGCGTGCAGCGTCGCGCCGAGGTCCAGGACGAACCGGTGCAGCAACCCGTCCAGCTTGGCTTCGTCGATCGCCATGGTGGCGGCCCCCTTCCCTGGACCCGGCCGCGCCCCGTGGCCGGCCCACCGCTTCTTCGAGGAGGCTATGGCCGCGGCCGGTGCGAGGGATCGGGAGCCGCGCCCTAGATCGGGCGCCACGGCTCCCTATCTCGGCCGGGGCAGGTACCTATGCGCCGGAGGCCGACGCGCCCGACCGCGTCCGCTCGTCGGCGACCTGGTCGAGCATCCCGAGCAGCTCGCCGACGTCGATGGGCTTGGTCAGGAACGCCCGCGCCCCCGCCGCGAGCAGCATGGTGACCAGGCCCGGCCTGGCGTCGGCGCTGAGGATCACCACCGGGATGCCCGCCGTCCTCGGGTCGGCCTGCAGGCGGCGCAGCACCTCCTCGCCCGGGATGTCGGGGAGCTGCAGGTCGAGCAGGACCAGGTCAGGGCCGTGCTCGCGGGCGAGCTCGAGGCCGAGCACCGGGCGCATCGCCGAGATCAGGCTGGCACCGCGGCGCTGCACGATGCGCTCGACCAGCTCGAGGTTGGAGGCGTTGTCCTCGATGTAGAGCACGGTCAGGTTCCGCGCCGGGCGCGCGGCCTGCCGCTCGGTCGCGTCCTGGTGCCTGGGCTCGCCGCGCTGCGACGGACGCTCGGCCACCGGCAGCTCGACCCAGAAGGTGCTGCCCTGGCCCACGATGGTGGCCACGCCGAGCGAGCCGCCCATGGCGTTGGCGAGGCGCTGCGAGAGGGGCAGGCCGAGTCCGGTGCCCTCGACGCCGGTGAAGCTGGCCGCGAGCCGCTCGAACGGGACGAACAGCTGGTCCAGTGCCTGGTCGGGAATGCCGGGGCCGCTGTCGGCCACCTCGATGCGGAAGCGCCCGTCGGCGCCGGGCTCGCAGGCGACCCGGACGCTGCCGCCCTCGTGGTTGTACTTGATCCCGTTGGAGAGCAGGTTCAGCAGGATCTGCTTGAGGCGCTGGCGGTCGGCGAGGACGAAGTCGTCGCACGCCGCCGTCGCGCTGCCCTCCAGCAGCACACCGTGCTGGTCGGCCAGCGGCCGCATCAGCTCGACCGCCTCGCCGACCACCTCGGCCAGGCCGACCGGCTCCACCGAGAGGGGCAGCCGGCCCGCCTCGATCGCCGCGATGTCCAGCACCTCGTTGATCAGGTCGAGCAGGTGCCTGGCGGCGGAGAGGATTTGGCCGAGGCTCTCGCGCTGCTCGCCCTGCAGGCCGTCCATCTCGAGGAGCTGCGCGAAGCCGAGGATCGCGTTCAGCGGGGTGCGCAGCTCGTGGCTCATCCGCGAGAGGTACTCGCTCTTGGCCTCGTTGGCCCGGTCGGCGGCCTCCTTGGCCTGCTCGAGCGCGTGCTGGGCCCGCTTGCGGTCGGTGACGTCGCGCGCCACCAGCGAGACGCCGGCCACCGCGCCCGCCTGGCTGCGCAGCGGCGCGGCGGTGAGCGCCACGCTGAATGCGGTCCCGTCGGCGCGGAGGTGCTGGGTCTCCAGCAGGACCCGCTCGCCCTGGCCCACGTGCCGGAGCAGCTCGTGGAGGTCGTCGGCGCGGTCGTGGGGGACCACCATCGCCAGCGGGCGCCCGACCGCCTCACCGGCCGTGCGGCCGTAGGTCTCCTCCGCGGCCCGGTTCCAGCTCCTGACGACCCCGGCGGGGTCGGTGCTGACGATCGCGTCGCCCGAGGCCTCGAGGACCGCGGCCAGCTCGGCGTCGCGCTCGGCCGCGCGCACCCGCTCGAGCGCCAGCTCCGCCAGGCTGCCGAGCGCGCGCAGCACCTCGTGCTCCTGGCGGCCGAACAGCGGCGCGTAGGGGCTCGCCCACACGACCAGCGCGCCCCGATTCTCCGGGGGGCTACCGCTCCGCTCTGCGTGGCCACCCGCCACCTGGGATCCGGCCTCGCTCTCGAGCCCCCCGAACCCCCCAGCCGACAGCGGCAGCCGCACCAGCCCGGGGACCTGGCCGTCGGCGAGCGCCTCGACGGGGCCGTCGGGCAGCTCGCCGACCGAGCCGATGAGCCGGCCCGACGGGTCGACCAGGGCGGCGCCCCGCCCGCCCACCATGCTCACCACGTGCGGCAGGATCCGGTCGG
The DNA here is from genome assembly GCA_036377075.1 of Actinomycetes bacterium. GTDB lineage: Bacteria > Actinomycetota > CALGFH01 > CALGFH01 > CALGFH01 > DASUZB01. Next base: position 27,372 of record DASUZB010000209.1, read on the forward strand.
CGACGTCCCCGGCCCCGCCGGCGCTCTTGAGGTCGCCCATGGCCCGCCGGAGCAGCTCCTGCTCCGAGCGTCGCCAGGCGTCGCGGACCATCGCGGGAGGGGCGAAGGCGAGGTAGAACAGCAGCGCGCTGCCGACCGTCAGCAGGCCCGTCACGACCTGCAGCGAGCGCGACGGCGACGCCGGCCCGAGGCCGCTCACCACCAGGACCACGCTGAGGCCCGTCGCCCCGAGGCTGAGCCCGCGCATCCGCTTGCGGGCGGCGGGCGGCTGGCCGCGGCCCGCCCGCCACAGCTTCACCGCCGCGACCGTCGAGGCGACCGTCCACTCGAGCAGCAGCGCCAGCAGGTAGGCGAACAGCCAGCGCGGCCGTGGCTCGCCCTCCGCCGGGAGCCTCGGCAGCAGCAGCGTCCACAACAGCACCGCGCCAGCGCTCGCGCCGACCAGGGCCTCGGTGCGCCGCGCCGCACGGTCGAGCGAGGCGGTGAAGCGGAACAGCAGGTAGGGGAAGAGGAGCAGCACGGCCACCAGGAGCCTGGTCACCCACACGCCCGGCTGGCCACCGTCCTGGTTGGCGCCGAGGGCGAGCCCCAGCAGCACGACGGCCGCCAGCGTCCCGAAGGTCAGCGCCAGCCACGCCGCCGGGGCGCCCCCCTGGCGCCGCCACTGGACGTAGCAGATGCCTGCCAGGCCGACGAACAGCGCGTCGGTGAGGTATTCGAGCAGTCCGAGGAGCGTCACGCTCGTCCCTTTGGGTCGCCCCGCCCGGCAGGCAGGTGGTGCCTCTCGGCATGTCGGCAGGCTCGGACGCGGCATTGAGGGCACGGCTGGCGCTCAAGGTCGAGGGCCGGCGCGCCGACGCCCTCGCCGTGACAGGACCCGGGCCCGAGGACCGCGCACGCCTGCTCGTGGTCGACGACGAGCAGGCCAACGTGCGCCTGCTCGAGCGGATGCTGGCGCGGGCGGGCTACACCGAGGTCGCCAGCACCACCGACCCCAGGCAGGTGGTGTCGCTGGTGCGCAAGTTCGACCCCGACCTCGTCATGCTCGACCTCGGCATGCCCCACCTCGACGGCTACGGCGTCATGGCCGAGCTGCGCGAGGTCGTGCCCGAGGGCAGCTACCTGCCGATCCTGGTGCTCACCGCCGAGACCTCCGCCGAGGCGAAGCAGCGGGCGCTGTCAGCGGGCGCCAAGGACTTCCTGCTCAAGCCGTTCGACCTCACCGAGGTCCTGCTGCGCATCGCCAACCTTCTCGAGACCCGCCGGCTCCACGTCGAGCTGCAACGCCGCAACCGCCTGCTGGAGGAACGGGTCAGGGAGCGCACCGCGGAGCTGGAGCGGCGCGCCGACGCGCTGCAGCGCTCCAACGCCGACCTCGCCCAGTTCGCCCACGCGGCCTCCCACGAGCTGGCGGAGCCCCTGCGGGTGGTCGCCCACCACCTCCAGCTGCTCGCCAGGCTCCACGCCGAGCCGCTCGGCGACGACGCCAACCAGCAGCTCGAGCTCGCCATGTCCGGGGTCACCCAGATGCACGGCCTCCTCGCCGACCTGCTCGCCTACAGCCAGGCGGCCACCGCCGAGCCCGCGCGCGTGCCGGTCGACTGCGACGCCGTGGTGGCCGCGTCGCTGGCACGGCTCGACGCCGCCATCACCCGCAGCGGCTCAGTCGTCACGGTCGACCCGCTGCCCGTGGTGCTGGGCGACCCGGCCCACCTCGCCCAGGTCTTCGACCAGCTGGTCGACAACGCCGTCAAGTTCCACGGCGCCGACCCGCCGCGGGTGCACGTCGCCGCCGAGCGGATTGGCAACGAGTGGCGGCTCTCGGTCGCCGACAACGGCATCGGCATCGCCCCGCGGCACGCCGAGCGCATCTTCACCCTGTTCCAGCGGCTGCACCACCGCTACGAGTACGACGGCAACGGCGTCGGCCTCAGCCTCTGCAGCCGCCTGGTCGCCCACCACGGCGGCCGCATCTGGGTCGACCCCAACCCGGGCGGCGGCAGCATCTTCCGCTTCACCGTACCGGCGGCGTAGCGCCCGGGGGCCGTCCGGCCGGCCGGTCGTCGCGACCGGCCGGCGGAGTTGCCCGCGGGCTCAGCTCTTCCCGGCGCGGGCCGGCTCGTCGGCGACCTGACGGGGCCCGCTCGCGCGGCGCCCGAGGGCGAAGCCGCCGACGCCGATCCCGATCACGCCGACCACGATGCCGACGATCGCGAGCGTCCGCGCCCCGCCGGCGTCGTCGCGCGCCTTCTTGGTCGCGCTGTCCAGGCGGGGCACCTCGCGGTCGAGCCGCGCGCCGAGCTGGCCAGGGGTCGGCTCCACGGCCGGGAACTCCACCTTGGCGGGATCGGCGACCTCGGCGAAGGTGGTCGGCGATGAGGTGAAGCGCTCGTCGACCTTCTGGCCCTTGACCGATCCGGTGAAGTGGAAGGTGTACTTGCCGGGCGCGGTCGGGATGAACCAGGCGCGGTAGTCGCCCGGGGTGCCGAACTCGCCCACCTCGAAGAACGGCTCCATCGACAGCGACAGCGTCTTGCCGGGCGCGCTCTCGCTGCTGACGTCGACCTCGAGGGTGTCCCCCAGGTCGGTCACCGGCTTGTCCTTGGCGTCATGGAGGAACAGCTGGACGCTGTTCTTCTCGCCCTGGTAGGCGGGCTCGTCGCCGAACCCGACGGCGAAGTGGTACTTGCCGACCGTGCGCTCCTCGTGCGCCGAGGCGGGCGCGGCCAGCAGCGGCAGGGCCAGCGCGGCGAGGCCGATCGCGGCCGCGCCGGTGGCGATCCTTCGGTGGATTC
>DASUZB010000210.1:0-37408 GCA_036377075.1 Actinomycetes bacterium
CCAGCTCGAACTGCGCCGTGGTCTCGACTCCGTCCACGGTCCAGGCGAACCGGATGGTGCGCTCGTCCACGTGCAGCACGCGCTGGTGCGGCTCGGCGCCGTCCGGCGTGTAGCGGCCCCAGAACTCGTACTTGCCGGGCAACTGCACGTCGGCGTGCTCGGCCAGCCACACACGTAGCGCGGCCGGGTCGGTCAGCGCCTCGTACACGACCTTGGGTGGGGCCGGAACGACCGCGCGCAGGCGCAGGTCACTCGGCGGTTGATGCGGTTCGGTCATCGGGATCTCCCTTCGGATAGCAGGCGACGGCCAGACGGAACGCGTCGCCTTCGGCACCGCCGTAGCGGGTGAACAGGTCCTGCAGCGTCCGCTGCAGTTCGTCGAGGAACGCCTTGCGCTGCTCCGGGCGTACCCGGATGTCCCCGGACACGCCGATCGAGGGCAGGTCGGGCCGGGTGAGGTCGAGCGCGGCGACGTCCGCCTGCACGTCCTCCATCAGGTCCAGCAGGTAGCCCAGGCTGAGTCGGTCGCGGGTCTGGCGCAGCCCGATCCGGCCGACCAGGCGCGGGGACAGCCAGTAGGACCGGCCGGCCGCTTGGTAGATCCCCTCGTGGATGCCGCGCACCCGGCGCTCGGCCGCCTGGCGCACCAGGCCGGCCTCGAGCAGCCGTTTCACGTGGTAGTAGACCCGCTGCGGGGTCTGGTCGAGCGCGACCGCAACCTCGGTGCACGACCGGGGCTCGGCGAGCTGCCGCAGCACTTCGATCCGCTGCGGCTTGAGCAGGGCCTCGGCCTGCTCGATCTGGTCGAGGTAGACGACGTCCCTCATGACGAAAATGAGTCTTTACGTAAAAGAAGTTTTTGTCAATGCTCCTGGCGAGACCGGGCGTTCCTCCAGGTACGCCGAGAGCAGGGTGGTCCTGGCACCGTCACGGTCCTGGACGGCACCGACGTTCATGGTCACGCAGACTCGCCGACCAAGATCCAAAAACTTCTCAACACGCTCCAGGGCGGCGGCCGGTGGACCGGCCGCCGCGCCGTGAAGGGTGCCTCGCTAGCGGGCGACGTCGACCACGAGGTGGGTGACGTGGCTGCCGCTGTCGGGCACGACCAGCACGCGGAACGGGCGCTCGGAGCCGACGCCGAGCGCGAACGTGGTGACGTGCTCGAAGGTGCCCGCGAACCGCACCTCTTTCAGGACGGACTGTTGCCCGGCCAGCCGCTGGCCGAGCTGCCAGGGCGTGCGCCAGGGCTGGTGGCCCGACTCGCGGAAGTCCGGCGCCTGGATGGTCACCTGCAGGGCGGCGCCGCCGGCGACGTGGATCGGCTTGTCGGACGGGTCGGCGTGCACCAGCGGCACGTAGCGCACCTCGTAGCCGAGCTGGTTGGCGAGGCCGTTGAGGTCGAACACGACGCGGTCGTAGCGGTCGTGGCCGGCGGAGCGGACGTTGTAGATCTCCGTCGAGATGGGCGGGGCGTCCACGCCCTTCGGGTCGGTTCCCCACGGCGGGGCGCCGCCCCCCGTACCACGGGCGTCGGCCTGCTGGGTGGTGGCCGTCCGCGCCGCCGACGGGGTGGTGGTCGGGGCGACGGTGGTCGCGGTCGCCAGGGCGTTGGTACTGGGCTGGTCGGGTTGGCGGCTGCCGCAGGCGGCGAGGACGATGCCGGCCAGGAGTGCGGCGACGATCGAGGCGGTGACGATCGAAGTGGTGCGACGCATGGTGCTCAGCCCCCTCGGACTCCCGACCTGGCGCGTCCCAGGACCTGGTGGAGTCCACGGTGGCAATCATCGGCCGAGCCGGTCACGAATCCCGATCGGGCAGGTGTCGGCGCCATCCCCGATCGACCTCGATCCCGTCACGAAGAGCAGGCGGGCTGGTCACGGGCCTGATCCGGGCGGCCTGGCCGAGCCGGATCAGAACGGGGCCTCGACCGCGTCGCAGAGGAAGCGCATCAGCGGCACGGCGTCCTGGCACAGGCGCGCGTACTCTTCGACGAAGCCGGGCGCGAGCACGGCGGACTCGGTGAGCATGGCCACGCCGATGAAGTCCTTGCGCTTGAGGTCGGCGATCATCGGGTGCTCGGGGTCGTAGCCGCGTGGCGGCCGCACCAGCGAGTCGCCGTCGAGCTTGAACGCGGCCGCGAACGGGCCGCGGTGGACGGCGTCGGCCCACCCGTCCGGGTCGGCCACGATGGCGTCGCGGACCCTCGCCAGCTCGCCGCCGTGCGGGTGCCACATGCCGCAGGCGGCGAACACCTCGCCCGGCTCCAGGTGGAGGTAGTAGCCGGGCGCGTGGACGTCGGCGGCCTGCTGGTGGCGGAAGCTGAGGCCGACGTTGGTCTTGTACGGCGTCTTGTCCCGGGCGAAGCGCGTGTCGCGCTGGATGCGGAACAGCGACCCGCCGACCGGGCGAGCCTCGGCCGTCATGTGCGGGCTGATGCGCCGCAGGTGCGGGGCGAACTCGGTGACGAAGGCGAGCGCCGGCTCCTGGACGTCGTCCTCGTAGCGCCGCCGGTTGGCCTTGAACCAGGCCCGGTCGTTGTGCTCGGCGAGGTCTTCGAGGAACGAGAACAGGGCGGGGGAGAAGCTCGTCGCTGCCATGGGGCTGATTCTTACCACACCGGCGTGACCCCCGGTCAGAACGGCATGTCGACGAAGGGAGAGCTGTAGTTGGCGGCGGCGGCGAGGACCTCCTCGGCCTGGGCGGCGCTCTGCTCGGCGGCGTGGCGCTCCGCCTCGACCAGCAGGGGCAGCAGGCGCACGTCGCCCGGCGTGGCGATGCCGGTGACCTCGGGATGCGACAGCACCCAGGCGACCGCGGCGGTGATCCGCTCCTGGTCGCCGAACGGCTCGTACCAGGTGGTGTACTGGTGCTCGCCCTCGGCCGGCCAGTTCCGGCGCGACGCCGTCTTGATGATCATCAGGCCCACGTCCTGCGCCTGCGCCTCGGCCACCAGCGCCTGGTAGTCGCGCAGGTAGGCGGGGTCGCGGCCGAGCACGTAGTTGAGCGGGGTCAGCACCGTCTCGAACGGGAACCGCCGCAGCGCCTCGCGGTGGGTCGCCGGCGCCTCGTGCCCGTGGCCGGTGATGCCGATCGCGCCGGCGAGGCCCTCGTCCCGCGCGCGGACCGCCGCCTCGAGCGACCCGCCCGTGCCGGTGGCCCGGTCCAGGTCGGCGAGGTCGCCGACGGCGTGGAGCTGGATCAGGTCGACGTGGTCGGTCTGCAGCCGCTCCAGGCTGTGGTTGATCTGCGCCCAGGCGCCCTCGGCCTCGCGCACGTGGGTCTTGGTCGCCAGGAAGATGCGCCCGCGGATGCGCGGCATCCACGGGCCCAGCCGCAGCTCCGCGTCGCCGTAGCCGGCGGCGACGTCGAAGTGGTTGATGCCGGCGTCGAGGGCGAGCTGGACGGAGCGGTCGGCGACCTCCTGGTCGACCTCGCTGAGCGCCGCCGCGCCGTAGATGAGCACCGAGCTGGAGTGGCCGAGGCGGCCGAGCCTGCGTTGCTGCACGGGTTCCTCCCTCTCACCGGGTGGCCGGTCGGGCGCTTCCGGCCGCAGCGTACCCACCGGCGCCAGCGGCGAGACCGAGCGGCGCGGTAAAGGGCCGACACCCGCGAGGTGCCGGCCCCCGGCCCTGTGATGAAGACCCTCATCCCGGCGACCCCCCTGCAGGTGTGGCTGACCACCCAGGCGCTGCGGCTGGTGCCGCGGCTGCCCGCGACCCTGCAGCGGAGGCTCTCCCCCTTCCAGGGACGGCCGGCCCGGGCGCTCGAGGCGGTGAGCTTGAAGCGGTACGAGCCACCGGCCTGACCGGCGCGCCGCTGGCGTCCGGACCCTCAGCGGCCCGCGGCGTAGCCCTGGCGGCCGCGGGGGTTGGCGGCGGCGAGGAGGAAGCCGCTGGCAGGGTCGCGGCCGACGGCGCACATGCGGCCGAGCGACCAGCCGTCGACCACCTCGACGTCGTGGCCGCGGGCGCGGAGGCCCGCCACCGTCGCGTCGCCGACGCGCTCCTCCACCACCACCCGGCCGGGGCGGGCCTCGCGGGGGTAGAACGAGCTGGGGAAGTGCTCGGTGTGGAAGCCGGGCGCGTCGATCGCCTGCTGCAGGTCGAGGCCGAAGTGCAGGTGCCAGAGGAACCAGTGGAGCGACCACTGGTCCTGCTGGTCGCCGCCGGGGGTGCCGAAGGCGAGCCACGGCTCGCCGTCGCGCAGCGCCAGGCTCGGGCTCAGGGTGGTGCGCGGGCGCTTGCCGCCGGCGAGCGAGCTCGGCAGCCCCTCGGCGAGCCAGAACATCTGGCCGCGGGTGCCGAGGCAGAAGCCGAGCTCGGGGATGGTCGGGGAGCTCTGCAGCCAGCCGCCGCTGGGGGTGCACGCCACCATGTTGCCGTGGCGGTCGGCGACGGCGACGTGGCAGGTGTCGCGCGCGACCGGCTCCTCGGCGGCCAGGGTCGGCTCGCCGGTCGCGGCGTCCGCGCCGGCCGGCTCGCGCCACGGCGCCGCCAGCACCGCCGGGGGCAGCAGCGGCGCGCGGCCGTCCACCGACCCCGGCCGCAGCTCCGTCGAGGCCTCCGCGCCGACCAGCGCCCGGCGTCGCTCGGCGTAGGCACCCTCGAGCAGGCCGGCGAGCGGCACGTCGACGAAGTCCGGGTCGCCGTACCACGCCTCCCGGTCGGCGAAGGCGAGCTTGGCGCACTCGACCACGGTGTGGAGGTGGTCGGCGCCGCCCGGTTCCATCGCCCCGAGGTCGAAGCCGGCGAGCAGGCCGAGCTGCTGCAGGAACACCGGGCCCTGGCCCCACGGCCCGGTCTTGCAGACGCGCACGCCGTGGTAGTCGAGCACCGCCGGCTGCTCGAAGCGGGCGCGCCAGCGGGCCAGGTCCGCACCGGTCAGCAGGCCGTGGTGGTGGCGGCCGGTCACGTCCAGCACCGGCGGCCCGGTGGCGAAGCGGTCGATCGCCTCGGCGACGAAGCCCTGGTAGAACGCGGCCCGCGCCGCCTCGATCTGGCCGTCGCGGTCGGCCGAGGCCGCCTCGGCCTCGGCCAGCAGCCGCCGCCAGGTGGCCGCGAGCGCCGGGTTGCGCAGCCGCCCGCCCGGGCGCGGCAGCCCGCCGCCGAGCCACAGCTCGGCCGAGCTGGTCCACTCCTCGCGGAACAGCTCCTCGACCCGGGCGACGGTCGTGGCGATCCGCGGCACCACCGGGTAGCCGCCATCGGCGTAGCCGATGGCGGCGTCGAGCGCCTCGCGCAGCCGGATGGTGCCGAGCTCGGCGAGCAGCAGCAGCCAGCCGCCGAAGGCGCCGGGCACGCAGGCGGGAAGCAGGCCGCTGCCCGGCACCAGCTCCAGGCCGAGGCCGCGCAGGCGGGCGATGCTCGCCGCCGCCGGCGCCGGGCCCTGGCCGTCGACCACCATGACCCGCCCGCGCTCGGCGCTGTAGAGCACCATCGGGACCTCGCCGCCGGGCCCGTTCAGGTGCGGCTCGACCACCTGCAGCACGAAGCCGGCCGCGACCGCGGCGTCGAAGGCGTTGCCGCCCCGCTCCAGCACCGCCATGCCCGCGGCCGAGGCGAGCCAGTGGGTCGAGGACACCATGCCGAAGGTGCCCCGCAGCTCCGGCCTGGTGCCGAACGTCACCGGTTGCCTACGCACGCTGAGCACTGTTTACCGCCTGCGGCGCTCGGAAACCAGCGTGCCGCGGGTTCGCCGGGCGCGATCCTCGGCGTGCATGATGGCGGCATGACGACCACCTGGACCGCACCGGCGGTCGCGCGCCCCGAGGGACCGCTGACCGGCGCCGAGCGCCCCATGCTGCAGGGCTTCCTCGACTGGCACCGCGCCACCCTGTTGCACAAGTGCACGGGACTGACCGGGGAGCAGCTCGCCGAGCGCAGCGTGCCGCCCTCGACCCTCTCGCTGCTCGGGCTGCTCCGCCACCTGGCCAAGGTCGAGCGCGCCTGGTTCCGCCGTCGCTTCGCCGGCGAGCCGGTCGAGGACGCCTTCCCGCTCGGGCGGGACGTCGATTTCGACGAGCTCGACCCACGGGCCGCCGAGGCCGACTACGCCCGCTTCGTGGAGGAGTGCCGGCTCGCCGACGCCGCCGTCGCCGGCGCCTCGCTCGACGACACCTTCGTCCTGGACGGCGAGGAGCACTCGCTGCGCCTGGTCTACCTCCACATGATCCAGGAGTACGCGCGCCACAACGGGCATGCCGACCTGCTACGCCAGCGCGTCGACGGGGTCACCGGCGCCTGACGGCGACCACCACCCGGCATCGGGCGAAATTCTTAGGTCGATCGAAGTAGAAATACTTGACAAGATGCCCGAGCACCTTGAGCATCGTGAGGCCGATCACGGAGGTGAGTCATTTGACCACGCTGCGTGAGGTACGCCAGCGGCACGAGCCGGCGCTGCTGGCGCTGCCCAACGTCGTGGGGGTCTCCGACGAGACCGTGGACGGCCGGGACGTGATCCTCGTCCTGGTGAGCCGCAAGGTACCGGTGCGGGAGCTCGCACCAGGGGAGGTGGTCCCAGAGGAGCTGGAGGGCTTTCCGACCGAGGTGGTCGAGATCGGTACGCCGACGGCGCCGCCGTCCGGCTGACAACCCGTCAACGCAGCGCCAACCAGGGGGGCAAGACATTGGCGAAGGTTCCCGAGGACCAGTCCGACATGCAGCGTCGCATGGCGATGCCGAAGGGTGCCGAGCTGAAGAACCAGGTGGTGCAGGCCGCGACCGAGCGCCTGCTCGGTGAGCAGCGGCGAATTCCCAACGTGGTCGGCTTCGGCCACGGAGTGAAGTGGACCAACAACCAGCCGACCGGCAAGGACGCGCTGCTCGTCTTCGTCGAGCAGAAGGTCGACGTGCCCAGCTCCGACCGCGTCCCCAGCGAGATCGGCGGCAAGCCCACCGACGTCGTCCCCGTCGGCACCGTCATGGCGCAGCAGCTGATGCGCGAGCGCACCATCGTGGAGCGCGACGGCGTCATGGACGGCGAGGCCCACCACCTCGCCAGCCCGCAGCGCGCCCTGCTGCGCCTGCCCGAGCGCGACCAGAGCCGCCTGCTGCTCGAGGGCCTCGCCGGCCAGGAGCTCGAGGTCGGGGTCGAGACCCTGGCCAAGCGCGCCCGCCCGGCCCGCGGCGGCTACTCGGTCGGCCACTTCAAGATCACCGCGGGCACGATCTCGACCTGCGTCTACGACTTCCTGCCCGGCGCGACCGTGAACCCGCCGGCTCCGGGGATCGGCGTCCCGAGCAAGTTCTACATCCTGTCCAACAACCACGTGCTGGCGAACTCCAACGCCGCGGCGATCGGCGACCCGATCCTGCAGCCGGGGCCGTTCGACGGCGGCACCGACCCGGCCGACCGCATCGCGCGGCTGAGCCGCTTCGTGCCGATCACCTTCGAGCCGCCGGTGCCGCGGGCGAACCACCGCAACCTGGTCGACGCGGCCATCGCCGAGGGCGAGTTCCACGACCTCGAGCGCGAGGTCTACTGGACCGGCGTGGCCAAGGGCTGGTACCCGCGCGCCCGCCTCAAGGTCGGCGACCGCGTCAAGAAGACCGGGCGGACCACCAACTACACGCTCGGCCGGGTGATCGCCACCAACGCGACCATCGACGTGAACTACGGCGGCGGCAAGGTGGCGCGCTTCCTCGACCAGATCGTCACCACCAGCATGTCGGCGGGGGGCGACTCCGGGTCGCTGGTGCTCAGCTCGGCGCCGGGCTCGCAGCCGGGCACCCAGGACGACTTCGCCGTCGGCCTGCTGTTCGCCGGCAGCCCGCAGGTGACCATCCTCAACCACTTCGAGCACGTCCGCGCGCTACTGCGGATCGAGGTGTACCCGTAGCGCCGGATCGGTGGAGCGGTGCGGGGTCGCCGGACGTACCGGCGGCCCCGCACCGCGGGAAGGTTGCCCGGCTGGCTAGGAAGGACTCCAGCGGATCGGCAGGCGCTTGACGCCGTTCTGGAAGTTCGAGCGCAGCCGCGCCGGCTCGCCGGCGAGCTCGACCTCGCCGAGGCGGTCGAGCAGCGCCGCGAACAGCGCCCGCATCTGCGCGCGCGCGAGCTGCGCCCCGAGGCAGAAGTGGGGGCCGTGGCCGAACGCCAGGTGCTCGTTGGGCCGCCGGCCGACGTCGAAGCGGTCGGGCTCGCCGAAGGCGTCGCCGTCGCGGTTGCCCGACGAGAACCAGACCACCACCTTCTGGCCGGCGCGCACGGGCGTCCCGGCGACCTCGGTGTCGCTCGCCGCGGTGCGGCGGAAGTGCATCACCGGCGTCCACCAGCGCAGCATCTCCTCGACCGCGGTGGGCAGCAGGGAGCGGTCCCGGAGCAGGCGGCGGTACTCGTCAGGATGGGCGAGCAGCGCCAGCATCCCGCCGGGCAGGCCGTTGCGCAGCGTCTCGTTGCCCGCCACCGAGAACAGCCAGAACAGGTTCTCGAACTCCTCCACGCCGACGCGGCCGCCAGCGTCGTCGACCTGCCGCATCAGCACCGACATGACGTCGTCGCCCGGCTGGCGCCGCTTGTAGCTGCCCAGCTCGTGGGCGTAGGCGTAGAGGTCGGGCATGCCGGCCCTGGTGCGCGGGTCGGGCATGCGCCCGTCCGCGCCCGGCGAGGGGCGCAGCTCGTGCGCCCGCCGCGCCATCGCGCTGGCGCCGGCGGCGTCGAACGCCGCGCTGACGGCGTACTCGGGGTCCTGGTAGCCGATCACCCGGTTGCTCCAGTCGAACAGCAGCCAGCGGTCGGACTCCGGCACCCCGAAGACGTCGGCGAGCGTCAGCAGCGGCAGGTCGGCCGCGACCTCCTTGGCGAAGTCGGCCTCGCCGCGCTCGGCCACGGCGTCCACCAGCGCGACCGCGCGCCGCCGGATGCGCTCCACCAGCCGCGCCACCGCCCTGGGCGTGAACGCCTTGGCGAGCAGGCCGCGCAGGCGCGAGTGCTCCGGCGGGTCGAGGTTGAGCATCATGCGGCGCACGTAGCGGAGGTCGGCGGGGGTCGCCGGGTCGCGGATCTGGGTCGCGCCCAGCTGCGAGGAGAAGACCCGCGGGGAGCGCAGCACCTGGCGGATGTCGGCGTAGCGCAGCACGGCCCAGAACCCGGGCCCGCCGGGCCACGGACCGAGCGGCGGCTCCTCCATCCACACCAGCGGCGCGCGGCGCCGCAGCCGCGCCAGCGCCTCGTAGGGCACCCCGCGGACGTAGGTGTCGGGGCTGTAGACCAGCTCGCTGTCGGAGACGGCCTCGGCGGGCGGCGTGGTCGCCAACGGCGGCACCTCCGGTCGGGGCCGCCTCCCGCGACGGCCGCTCGCCCCATCGTGCCCGCAGCCCGCCGAGACCTCCAGCCCGAACGCCGCCGGACCTCGATGGTCCCGGTGGTGGCGGCGTGGTCGAATGCCGCGGACGACCCGGCGAGCGAGGAGGTGGGCGGCGCATGACGCCAGCGACGGTCTCGTCCGGCCGCCACGACCTCGGCTCCGGGCACCTGTGGGTGCAGGCCGGGGAGTCCAGGGGAGAGGGGCCGGCGCTCCTGCTGCTGCACGGGCTCGGCGCGACCGGGGAGGTCTGGGCGGGGCTGTGCGGGCTGCTGGAGGGGCGCTGGCCGGGCCGCTGGGTGGTCCCGGACCTGCGCGGGCACGGGCGCTCCAGCCACGCGGCGGCCTACTCGTTCGGGCAGTACGCCAGCGACCTCGCCGGGCTCTTCCACCGCGGCGAGCGGGTGGTGGTGGTCGGCCACTCGATGGGCGGCGTGGTCGGGCTCGCCCTGGCGAGCGGCTGGTTCGGGGTCGACGTGGCCGGCGTCGTCGGGGTCGGCATCAAGGTCTCCTGGACCGAGGCGGAGCTGGCCCGCGCGGCCGAGCTCGCCGCGCGGCCGGTGCGCTGGTTCGACGACCGCGACGAGGCCGCCGCCCGCTTCCTGCGGGTCGCCGGCCTCGACGGGCTGGTGCCGACCGACGGCGAGCTGGTGGCCAGCGGGCTGGTCGCGGACGGCGGCCGCTGGCGGCTGGCGGCTGACCCGGCGACCATGGCCGTCGGCGCGCCCGACATGGCCGGGCTGCTGGCGGCGGCGCGCGCGCCGGTGCGGTTGGCCTGCGGCGAGACCGACGGGCTGGTCACCGTCGAGGAGCTGCGCCGCCACGACCCCGGCGCGGTCGAGCTGGCCGGCCTGGGCCACAACGCCCACGTCGAGGACCCCGAGCGGGTGCTGCGCCTGGCCGAGCGCGCCTGAGCGGTCAGCCCGCCGGCCGCGTGGCGGTCGCGTAGTAGCCGTGCCCGGGGAAGCGGGCGTGGCCGTCCGCCTCCACGTACTCGGCCGCCAGCTCGGTGGCGGCGTGCCGGGCTGCGCGGACCCGCTCCTCGGGGACGCCGGCCAGCTGCTGGCGCAGCGGCACGTTGAGCGCGAGCACGAAGTCGATCCACTCGTCGGGCGAGCGCCAGTCGTGGATGACCGTGTAGGGCACGACGCGGACCTCGGCCATCCCGGCGCGCTCGAGCCCGGCGCAGACGACCGAGGCGTCGGCGAGGCTGAAGATGCCGGGACGCCCCGGCGCCGCCGGTGGCGGCTGGGGCAGGCCGAGCGCGCCGAGCAGCGCGCCGACCAGTCGCGGCAGGGCCTGGCCCTCCGGCCGCCACGGGATCGCGGCGGCGAAGCGGCCGCCGGGGACGAGCACCCGGCGCACGCCCGCCAGCGCGCGGTCGAGGTCGGGGAGGAACATCAGCCCCAGCCGGCACAGCACCACGTCGACGCTCGCGTCGGGCAGGTCGATCGCCTCGGCGTCCATCTCGTGGACCTGGACGTTGTCCAGCCCGGCGGCGGTGGCCCGCTGGGCGGCGAAGGCCAGCATGTCGGGGGAGAGGTCGGTCGCGATCACCGTGCCGGTCGGGCCGACGCGGGCAGCCGCGGTCAGGGCCGGGTCGCCGACGCCGCTGGCCAGGTCCAGGACGCGGTCGCCGGTGGTCACCCGGGCCAGCTCCAGCAGGCCCTCGGAGAGCGCGCCCCACTGGCGCTCGATCACCTCGAGCTGGGCGTACCACTGCCGCGCCTGGCGGCCCCACCCGGTGCGCTGCTGCGCCTTGCTACCATCCGCTGATGCGGGAGCGGTCGTGGTCATGACACCTACCTCCGAAGGTCGCCTCGACGTGAGCGGTCCCATCGTGGGCGCGTGGCGGGCGCCGAGCATGGGTGAGACCACCCATCCCGGCACGGGCGTCGGCGCGGCGGGCTGACCCGTGGACGCCGAGCTGGCGGAGCTGCTGGCACGAGGGGACGGCGCCCTCGACCGCGGCGACTGGGCGGCGGCCCGCGCCTGCTTCGAGCAGGCGGCGCGCCTGGAGAACCCGGCGGAGGCGAGCGAGGGGCTGGCGCAGGCGCTGTTCTCGCAGGGCGACTACGCCGGCGCGATCGACCACGGGGAGCAGGCGTTCGCCGCCTTCCGGGCACGCGGCGCGGACGTCAGGGCGGCGGCCTGCGCGCGCGTCGTCGGCTACCTGTACGGCGTCGTGTACGGCAACCACGCCGCGATGCGCGGCTGGATGGGTCGGGCCGTCCGCCTGCTCGACGGCGCCGGCGACTGCCTGGAGCGTGCCCGCGTCGAGCTCACCCAGGCGACGATCACCGACGACCCGGTGGCGCGCGAGCGCCACCTCGCCGCCGCGGTGGCGATCGCGCGGCGCCACGGCAGCGCCGACCTCGAGTTCGACGCCATGAGCCAGCGCGGCCTCGGCCTGGTCGCGGCCGGGGAGGTCGACGCCGGGATGGCGCTGCTCGACGAGGCCCTCGCCGCGGTGGCCGGCGGCGAGGTGCGGGACTTCGTCTCGGTCGGCGCGATGTACTGCAAGATGCTGCACGCCTGCGAGCTGACCTTCGACGTCCGGCGCGCGGAGGACTGGCTCGCGCTCGCCGACCGCTTCGTCGAGCGCACCAACCGGATCCCGATCGGCGCCATCTGCCGCACCCACTACGGCGGCGTGCTGACCGCGGCGGGCCGCTGGGACGACGCCGAGCGCGAGCTGCTCGAGGCCGTCCGGCTCTACGACCGCAGCTACCGCGCGCTGCGCGGCGCCGCCGTCGTCCGCCTGGCCGCCCTGCGGGTGCGGCAGGGCCGCCTGGCGGAGGCGGCGGAGCTGCTCGGCGGCGCCGAGCACGACCGCTACGCCGTCCGGCCGCAGGTGGAGCTGCACCTGGCCAGGGGCGAGGCCGAGCTCGCGGTGGCCAGGATCGAGCGCTTCTTCCGCGAGCACGCCGAGTCGGAGCTGACCGCCCCCATGCTGCTCCTGCTGGTCCGGGCGCAGCTCGACCGCACCGACCCGGACGCCGCCGCCGCGGCGGCGGCGTCGCTGCGCGAGCTGGCCGGCGCCAAGCCCTCCGGCCTGCCCGCCGCGCTCGCCGACCACGCCGAAGGGCTGGTCGCCGCGGCCGGGCAGGACGCCGAGGCGGCGCGCCACCTGGAGCGCGCCCTGGCGGCGTTCGGGCGGCTGGGGCTGCCGCTGGAGGAGGCGCGGGCGCGGCTCGACCTCGCCGGGGTGCTGGCCGCAACGCAGCCGGCGATGGCGCTGGCGGAGGCGCGGCTGGCGCTGCGGCGCTTCCAGGCGCTGGCGGCCAACCGCGACGCCGACGCGGCCACCAGCCTGCTGCGCCGGCTCGGCGTGCGGGGGCACACCGGACCGCGCGGCACCGGCAAGCTCACCGCCAGGGAGCACGAGGTCCTGGAGCTGGTCGGGGACGGCCTGGCCAACGCCGACATCGCCGCCCGGCTGTTCGTCAGCCGGCGGACGGTCGAGCACCACGTCTCCAACATCCTGGCCAAGCTGGGGCTCGCCACCCGCGCCGAGGCGGCGGCCTACGCCGCCCGCCACCCCGCCGGCCGGTGAAGCAGCTGCACATTCCCAAGCCCGTGATCGACGCGGGCCTGGCGGTGGCGGTGGCGGCCGCGGTGGCCATCTCGATCCTGGTCTCGCCCGAGCGGGGCACCAAGCGCGACGTGGCCGCCTACGCGGTGGGGCTGACCGTCGCGGTGCTGGTGCTGGCGCGGCGGCGCTGGCCCCTCGGCGTGCTGCTCGCCTCCGCCGTGGTGCTGCAGGCCTACTACGTGGTCGGGCTCCCGGGCATCTTCCCGGCGGTGCCGCTCTCGGTGGCGCTCGCCACCGCCTGGGCCGCCGGCCACGGCCGCTGGCCGCTGGTGGTGGTCGCGTGGTTCTCGGTCATCCCGGTCGTCTACCGCCTGGTGGTGGCGAAGGAGGCGACGCTGCCGGTGCTCGGCGACGCCACCAGGGACGTGGCGATGTTCACCGCCGTGCTGCTGCTCGGCGAGGCGGTGCGCACCCGCCGCGCGCTCCGCGCCGAGCAGGAGAAGTCCGAGCGGCTGCTGCTCAACGTCCTGCCCGGCCCGATCGCGGCGCGGCTCAAGCAGGCCGACGGCGTGATCGCCGACGCCTACGAGGAGGTCACCGTCCTGTTCGCCGACATCGTCGACTTCACCTCCGCCAGTGAGAAGATCACCCCGGCCCAGGTGGTCGAGGTCCTCGACGAGCTGTTCTCCGTGTTCGACCAGCTCGCCAGGCAGCAGGGGCTGGAGAAGATCAAGACCATCGGCGACGCCTACATGGTCGCCGGCGGCCTGCCCGACCCGCACCCCGACCACGCCCAGGCGGTCGCCGAGATCGCGCTGGCCATGCGCGACGAGGTCGCCAAGCGCGCCGACCCGAGCGGCCGGCCGCTGGCGGTGCGCATCGGCATCGACACCGGCCCGGTGGTCGCCGGCGTCATCGGCAGGAGCAAGTTCATCTACGACCTGTGGGGCGACACCGTCAACACCGCCAGCCGCATGGAGTCCCACGGGATCGCCGGCTGCATCCAGGTGACCGACCGCACCTACCGGCGCCTCCGCGGCCGCTACCGCTTCGAGCGGCGCGGGCCGATCGCGGTCAAGGGCAAGGGGGAGATGGTCACCTGGCTGCTGCTGGCGAGGAGCTGACACCCCCGTACCCCCGGCTCAGGCGTGCGGGCCGGCGGTGACCTTCCCGACGGTCAGCCGGGGCGTGCCTTCGAGCACCTCCCCGACGCGCTCCACCTGCTCGTCGAGCTCGCGGCGCCGGGCCGCGCCGAGCGGCGCGAGCGGCTCGACGGTGACCTGCAGCGTGCGGCCCGAGCGGCGCTGGTGCCAGACCCCGGCGACCGTCCCGGCGAGCAGCAGCACCGGGTAGTTTCCCGCCTGGCCGCTGGGGACCAGGGCGCGCTCGGCGGCGCGGCCGGGGAAGAGCAGCTCGCGCGGCTGGCCGCCGACCGCGTAGGCGTCGAAGTAGGGCAGCAGCCTGACGCCGCGGGGCGCCCCGGCCGGGGGCGTGGCGTCCTCGGCGAGCAGCCACGCCGCCTCGGCGCCGACCTCGACCTGTTCGAGCTCGCCGGCGAGCGCGCCGAACCGCTCCGCCGCCCAGCGCGGCGGCGCGCCCAGCCACTTGGCGAAGTGCCGCGGCGTGGCCGGCCCGTAGGCGGCGAGGTAGCGGCGCAGCAGCTCGGCGGCGGCGGCGGCCTCCCCGGCGGGCCGGAACCCGGGCAGCCAGCGGCGCGGGCTGGTGTAGGTGACCTTGCGGCCCCGGTTGGGGCCGAAGCACAGCGCGCCGCGCCGCGCCGCCGCGCCGACCGCCTGGCGCCAGCGTGGCCACAGGTCCTGGAACGCGGGCATGACCCGTTCCCCGGCCCACGGCCCGGTGGCGGCGACGACCGCGTCGCCCAGCTCGTCGACGGTCAGCTCCGCGTCGTCCAGGGCGGCCGCGACCGCCTCGACCACCTCGTCGGTCTGCTCGGGCGTCAGCCGCACGTCCTCGGGGAAGGCGCTGCCGGTCTGCGGCACCGCGGCCAGCGCGCCGGTCCACATCGGCAGGTCCCTGGTCGGCAGCAGGTGCACCGTGCCGCGCGGTCCGTACGCCTTCACCAGGCTGCGCTCGGTCCACAACGCCTCGCGGACGTCGGCGCGCGTGGCGCCGGCGAGCCGCAGCCCGATCGAGAGCTCGGCGGCGGACAGCACCTGGGCGTGCGCGCCGCAGATGGCGCCGGCCACGTCGGCGGGCCCGGCGTCCGGCGACGGGACGGCCAGCCCGTGCCGCTCCAGCCGCCTGGCGCAGACCTGCGCCCACGACCAGCGCGGCGCCTTCGCGCCCTTGCCCGCCATCGGCCCTCCCGCTGCCTGCCAGCCCCGACGTGCGACTGCCCGGTCGGTGCCGAATGGTACCGGCGCTCGGGGACACAGGTCCTCGCCACTAGGCACGGTACTGGACTGTCCAGTACTATCTGACCGGCGGAGAGGAGGACCCATGACGCAGCAGGTCGCGGAGGGCCGCTCGGCGCGCAAGCGCAGGGACATCATGGAGGCGGCGACCACGCTGTTCCTGCGCAACGGTTACCTGGGCACCAGCATGGACGAGGTCGCGGCGCTGGCCGCGGTCTCCAAGCAGACGGTCTACAAGCACTTCGCCGACAAGGAGCGGCTGTTCACCGACATCGTCCTGGGCGTCACCGGCGTGGCCGGCGAGTTCGTCGACGAGGTGGTCCGCACCCTGCCAGACAGCGACGACCTGGAGCGCGACCTGGTCGCGCTCGGCCGCCGCTACGTCGCGGCGGTGATGCAGCCGCAGGTGCTGCAGATGCGCCGGCTGCTGGTGGGGGAGTGCGCCCGCTTCCCGGCGCTGGCGCGCGCCTACTACGAGCGGGCGCCAGAGCGGACCATCGCCGCGCTGGCCGCGGCGTTCGGGCGGCTCGACGAGCGCGGGCTGCTGCACGTGGACGACCCGCAGCTCGCCGCCGGCCACTTCGCCTTCCTGGTCCTGGGGATGGCGCTGGACAGGGCGATGCTCTGCGGCGACGGCGAGGCCTTCGGCAGCGCCGAGCTCGAGCGCCTCGCCGACGCGGGGGTCCGCGCCTTCCTCGCCGCCTACGGCCGGCCCTGACTGGTCAGCGGGTCACCAGCACGACCTCGAAGGAGTAGCGCGAGGCACGGTAGAGGTGGTCGCCGAGCTCGACCGCGCGGCCGCCGTCGTCGTAGGTGGTGCGCTGCATGGTCAGCAGCGGCTCGCCGGCGCGGACCTCGAGCAGCCGCGCCTCGGCGGCGCTGGCCGACCGCGCCCCGATCGTCTGCGAGGCCATGTGCAGCCGGATGCCGGCCGCGCGCATCAGCTGGTAGAGGCCGCCAAGCTCCAGCGCGTCCGCGGTGAGCTCGACCAGCCCGGCGGGCAGGTGGTTGCGCATGATCGCCAGCGGCTCGTCGCCGGCGTAGCGCAGCCGCTCGAGCGCCACCACCGGGCTGCCCGGCTCGACCCGCAGCGCGTGGGCGACCGCGTCGGGCGCGGCCACGGTGCGCAGCGAGCGCACCGTGGTGCGCGGGTCCTGGCCGCTGGTGCTGAGGTCGTCCCAGAGGCTGGTGAGCTCGACCGGGCGGCGCACCTTCGGGTGCACCACCTGGGTGCCGATGCCGCGCTTGCGCACCAGGTAGCCGCGGTCGACCAGGTACTCGATCGCCTTGCGCACGGTCGGGCGGGAGAGCCCGAGCCGGTCGGCGAGGGCGATCTCGTTGTCCAGGCGGCTGCCGGGGGCGAGCTCGCCGGACTGGATGGCCCGCTCGAGCTCCTGGGCCACCTGGTAGTAGAGCGGCACCGGGCTGCTCCGGTCCACCGGGATGGACGCCGGGGAGAGCATCTCGGCCTCCTCTCGCACCTGCCGGCGGGGCGTCGGTCGGGGTACAGATGTAAGTATGTCAGTACAAAATATTGACAGTATTCCTATATGAGCGTACAACGAGCCTCCCACGGTGAACAGGTGCCGTCACGCACGGAGGCGGGCATGCGGGTGGGGCTCGTCGGAGTCGGCCGGATCGGCGTCCTTCACGCCGAGACCCTGGCCGGCAACCCCCAGGTCACCCAGCTCCGCATCGCCGACGCCGACGTCGCCAGGGCGCGCGAGGTCGCCGACAAGCTCGGCGCCACCGTCACCGGCCTGGACGAGCTGTTCTCCGGCGCGGTCGACGCGCTGGTCGTCGCGGCCGCCACCGGCGCCCACGCCGAGCTGGTGCAGCGCGGCGCGGCGGCCGGGCTGCCGGTGTTCTGCGAGAAGCCGCTGGCCGCCGACGTGGCCGGCACCCGCCAGGTGCTCGACCGGGTCGCCGCCGCCGGGACCTCCCTCCAGGTCGGCTTCCAGCGCCGCTTCGACGCCGGCTACCGCGCCGTCCGCGAGGCGGTCCGCTGCGGCAGGCTCGGCTGGCTGCACACCCTGCGCGCCACCACCGCCGACCCGGCGCCGCCGCCCGAGGCCTACATCCGCACCTCCGGCGGCATCTACCGCGACTGCCACATCCACGACTTCGACGCCATCCGCTTCGTCACCGGCCGCGAGGTCGAGACCGTCTACGCCGCCGGCGCCAACCGCGGCGACGGCTTCTTCGCCCGCGCCGGCGACGTGGACACCTCGGCGGTGCTGCTCACCCTCGACGACGGCACCCTCGGGGTGGTCACCGGCGGCCGCTACAACGGCGGCGGCTACGACGCCCGCCTCGAGGTCGCCGGCAGCGAGGGCGCGCTGGTCGCCGGGCTGGACGAGCGCGCCCCGCTGCGCTCCGCCGAGCCGGGCGTGCGCTGGCCGCCGGGGCAGCCCTACGCGAGCTTCTTCGAGCGCTTCCGCCGCGCCTACGTCGCCGAGCTGGGCGAGTTCCTCGACCACGCGCTCGGCCGGATCCCCAACCCCTGCCCGGCGGAGGAGGCGCTGGAGGCCCTCTACGTCGCCGAGGCCGCCGAGCGCTCGCGCGCCGAGGGCCGGCCCGTCCGCGTCAGCGAGGTGCGCTGATGCGCGTCGCCGGCGCGCCGATCTCGTGGGGCGTCTGCGAGGTGCCGGGCTGGGGCCACCAGCTCGCCCCCGACCGGGTGCTCGGCGAGGTGCGCGCCCTCGGCCTGGCCGCCACCGAGCTCGGCCCCGCCGGCTTCCTGCCGGGCGACCCGCGCGAGGCCGCCGGCCTGCTCGATGCGTACGGGATCGCCGCGGTCGGCGGCTTCGTCCCGCTGGTGCTGCACGACCGCGACGGCGACGAGCTGCTGGCCAGGCTCGCGCCGCTGCTCGACGCGTACGCGGTGCTCGGGGCCGGCACGTTGGTGCTGGCCGCCGTCGGCGGCCAGGACGGCTACGACCGGCGCGTGCGGCTCGACGACGGCCAGTGGCGCTCGCTGCTGGCCAACCTCGACCGGGTGGCGGCGGCCGCGGCCGCGCGCGGCGTGGTGGCGACCCTGCACCCCCACGTCGGCACGGTGGTGGAACGCCCCGACGAGGTGCACCGCGTGCTGGGCGGCTGCGCCATCCGGCTGTGCCTGGACACCGGGCACCTGCTGGTCGGCGGCGGCGACCCGGTCGAGCTGGCGGCCAAGGCCGGCGACCGCGTCGCCCACGCCCACCTCAAGGACGTCGACGGCGCGCTCGCCGGGGCGGTGCGGCGCGGCGAGCGCGGCTACGCCGAGGCGGTCAGGCAGGGCATGTTCCGGCCCCTGGGCCAGGGCGACCTCGACGTCGCCGGCGTGGTCGCCGGCCTCGATGCCGCCGGCTACCGCGGCTGGTACGTGCTCGAGCAGGACACCATGCTCGACGAGGAGCCCGCGCCCGGCGCGGGTCCCATCGCCGACGTGCGCGCCAGCCTCGACTTCCTCGCGGGGCTGGCGGCATGAACGCCGCGGCGTTCGACGTCCTCACCATGGGGCGCATCGGCGTTGACGTCTACCCGCTGCAGGTCGGCGTGTCCCTGCGCGAGGTCGAGACGTTCGGCAAGTACCTCGGCGGCAGCGCCACCAACGTGGCGGTGGCGGCGGCCCGCCACGGCCGCCGCAGCGCGGTGATCACCCGCACCGGCGAGGACCCCTTCGGCCAGTACCTCCACGACGCGCTGCGCCGCTTCGGCGTCGACGACCGCTGGGTCAGCGCGGTGCCGGGCCTGCCGACGCCGGTGACCTTCTGCGAGATCTTCCCGCCCGACCACTTCCCGATCTACTTCTACCGCTGGCCCAAGGCACCGGACCTGGAGATCCGCGCCGACGAGCTCGACCTCGACGCGATCAGGGCGGCGCGGATCTTCTGGGTGACCGTCACCGGCCTGTGCGCCGAGCCGAGCCGCGGCGCCACCCTGGCGGCCCTCGAGGCCAGGGGGAAGTCGGGCCTGACCGTGCTCGACCTCGACTACCGCCCGATCTTCTGGCCCTCCCGCGAGGAGGCGCGGCGCTGGGTGCAACAGGCGCTCGGGCACGTCAACGTCGCGGTCGGCAACCTCGACGAGTGCCACACCGCGGTCGGCCTGCGCGAGCCGAAGGCGGCCGCCGACGCCCTGCGCGACCACGGCGTCGAGGTGGTGGTCGTGAAGCAGGGCCCCGAGGGCGTGCTGGCCGCCGACGCCCACACCGAGGTCCGGGTCCCGCCGCTGCCGGTCGAGGTGGTCAACGGCATCGGCGCCGGCGACGCCTTCGGCGGGGCGCTCTGCCACGGCCTGCTGGCCGGCTGGGAGCTGGAACGGGTGATGCGCTTCGCCAACGCCGCCGGCGCGATCGTCGCCTCGCGGCTGGCCTGCGCCGACGCCATGCCCGACAGCGCCGAGGTCGAGGCCCTCATGCAGGAGATCCCCGGTGCGTGAGGACCGCTACCGCGCGGTCGTCGAGGCCCGCGCCCGGCGGCCCGAGGCGATCGCCGAGGCGGCGGCCGCGCGGCGGCAGCCCGCCTCGCTGCTCGACCGCGACGGCAAGCTGCTGGTCGTCGCGGCCGACCACCCGGCGCGGGGCGCGCTGCGCGCCGGCAGGCGCCCGCTGGCCATGGCCGACCGCGCCGGGCTGCTCGACCGGCTCTGCGTGGCGCTGTCGCGGCCCGGCGTCGGCGGCGTCCTGGGCACCCCCGACGTCCTCGAGGACCTGCTGCTGCTCGGCGCCCTCGACGGCAAGGTGGTGCTCGGCTCGATGAACCGGGGCGGCCTGGCCGGCACCGTCTTCGAGGTCGACGACCGCTTCACCGCCTACGACGCCGCCGCCATCGCCGCCGCCGGCTTCCAGGGCGGCAAGATGCTGCTGCGGATCGACCCCGACGACCCGGCGACCGCGACCACCGTCGAGGCCTGCGGCCGCGCCGTCGCCGCGCTGGCGGGAGCGGACCTGCTGGCGCTGGTGGAGCCGTTCATCGTCCACCGCGTCGACGGCCGCCTGCGCCCCGAGCTCACCCCGGAGGCGATGATCCGCGCCGTCACCGTCGCCGCCGGCCTCGGCACCACCTCCGCCCGCACCTGGCTGAAGGTGCCGGTGGTCGCCCAGATGGAGCGGGTCATGGCCGCCACCACCCTGCCGGCGTTGCTGCTCGGCGGCGAGGTCGGCGACGCGCAGGAGGCCGCCTTCGCGGGCTGGCGCAAGGCGCTGGCGCTGCCGACGGTCCACGGCCTGGTGGTCGGCCGGGCGCTGCTGTACCCGCCCGACGACGACGTCGCCGCGGTGGTCGACGCGGCCGCGGCGCTTCTCCGGGAGGAGGTCACGTGAACGGCAAGCAGCACCAGCCGCGGGGGAGCAGCGCCGACGGCGCGTTCGCCGCGGTGGTCACCCCGGAGCAGGCCGGCTGGGCCTTCAGCGGCCTGCGCGTGCTGCGGCTCGCTCCCGGGCGGCGGGAGGTCCTCGCCAGCGGCGAGGACGAGCTGCTGGTCCTGCCGCTGGCCGGCGGCTGCGTGGTCGACTGCGACGGCGAGCGCTTCGAGCTGCGGGGCCGTGCCAGCGTCTTCGACCGCGTCAGCGACTTCGCCTACGTGCCGCGCGACGCGCGCGTGGAGGTCGCCTCGGCGGGCGGCGGCCGCTTCGCGCTGCCGTCGGCGCGGGCGCGGCGGCGGCTGCCCGCCCGCTACGGCGCCGCCGAGGACGTCCCGGTCGAGCTGCGCGGCGCCGGCCAGGCCAGCCGCCAGGTCAACAACTTCTGCACGCCGGAGGCGTTCGAGGCCGACCGGCTGATCGCCGTCGAGGTGCTCACCCCCGGCGGCAACTGGTCCTCCTACCCGCCCCACAAGCACGACGAGCGCCGCGACGGCGAAGTCGAGCTCGAAGAGATCTACTACTTCGAGATCGCGCGCAGCCCGCAGGGCGGCGACGGCCTCGGCTTCCACCGCGTCTACGGCTCCGGGCCGGACCGGCGCATCGACGTCCGCGCGGAGGTGCGCGGCGGCGACGTGGTGCTGGTGCCGTACGGCTGGCACGGGCCGTCCGCGGCCGCGCCCGGCTACGACATGTACTACCTCAACGTCATGGCCGGCCCCGGGCCGGAGCGGGCGTGGCGCTTCTGCGACGACCCCGCCCACGCCTGGGTCCGCGGCACCTGGGCCGGCACCCCGGTCGACCCGCGGCTGCCCATGACGAGCTCATCGGGAAGGGAGGCGTGATGGCTGGCACCCGACGGCTCACCGTCGCCCAGGCGCTGGTCCAGTTCCTGGTCAACCAGTACAGCGAGCGCGACGGCACCCAGCAGCGCCTGTTCGCCGGCTGCTTCGGCATCTTCGGCCACGGCAACGTCGCCGGCATCGGGCAGGCGCTGCTGGAGGCCGGCGACCAGCTGCGCTACCGCCAGGCCCGCAACGAGCAGGCGATGGTGCACACCGCCGCCGCCTACGCGCGCATGCGCAATCGCCTGTCGACCTTCGCCTGCACCAGCTCGATCGGGCCGGGCGCGACCAACATGGTCACCGGCGCCGCCCTGGCCACCATCAACCGGCTGCCGGTGCTGCTGCTCCCCGGCGACCTGTTCGCCACCCGGGTCGCCAGCCCGGTGCTGCAGGAGCTGGAGGACGCCCGCTCCTACGACGTCTCGGTCAACGACTGCTTCAAGCCGGTCTCGAAGTTCTGGGACCGCGTCAACCGGCCCGAGCAGCTCGCCCCGAGCCTGCTGGCGGCGATGCGGGTGCTCACCGACCCGGCCGAGACCGGCGCGGTGACCCTGGCGCTGCCCCAGGACGTGCAGGCGGAGGCGTTCGACTTCCCCGAGGAGCTGTTCGAGCGGCGCGTCTGGCGGGTGCGCCGGCCACCCCCCGAGCCGGAGGCGCTGGCGGAGGCGCTCACCGTGCTGCGCGAGGCGCGCCGGCCGCTGCTGGTCGCCGGCGGCGGGGTGATCTACGCGGAGGCGACCGCGGCGCTGCGCGCCCTGGCCGAGGCGGCCGGCATCCCGGTCGCCGAGACCCAGGCGGGCAAGGGTTCGCTGCCCTACGACCACCGCTGCTCGGTCGGGGCGGTCGGCGCGACCGGCACCACCGCCGCTAACGCGCTCGCCCGCGAGGCCGACGTGGTGGTCGGCGTCGGCACCAGGTGGAGCGACTTCACCACCGCCTCGCGCAGCGCCTTCCAGGACCCGGGGGTGCGCTTCGTCAACCTCAACGTGGCCGGCGCGGACGCGGTCAAGCTGGCCGGGGTGCCGCTGGTCGCCGACGCCCGCGCCGGGCTCGAGGCGCTGGCTGCCGGGCTCGCCGGCTGGTCCGCCCCGGCGCCGTGGCGGGAGCGGGCGCGCGCCCTGGCGATGGAGTGGGACCGCACGGTGGAGCGCGCCTACGCCCTCGGCCTCGGGCCGCGGCTCGCCCAGTCGGAGGTGATCGGCGCGGTCAACGCCGCCGCCGGCCCGCGCGACGTGGTCGTCTGCGCCGCCGGCAGCATGCCGGGCGACCTGCACAAGCTGTGGCGCACCCGCGACCCCAAGGGCTACCACGTCGAGTACGGCTACTCCTGCATGGGCTACGAGATCGCCGGCGGCCTCGGCGTCAAGCTGGCCGCGCCCGACCGCGAGGTGTTCGTCCTGGTGGGCGACGGCTCCTACCTGATGATGGCGCAGGAACTGGTCACCGCCGTGCAGGAGGGCGTCAAGCTCAACGTCGTGCTGGTCCAGAACCACGGCTTCCAGTCGATCGGCGCGCTCTCGGAGTCGGTCGGCTCGCAGCGCTTCGGCACCAGCTACCGTTACCGCAACCCGCTGAGCGGCCAGCTCGACGGCAGCGTGCTCCCGGTCGACCTGGCCGCCAACGCCGCCAGCCTCGGCGCCGACGTGCTGCGCGCGGGCACCGCCGCCGAGCTGCGCGCGGCGCTGGACAAGTCGCGCGCCTCGTCGCGCACCACGGTGGTGCACGTCGAGACCGACCCGATGGCCGCGGCGCCCGACTCGGGCTCCTGGTGGGACGTGCCGGTGGCCGAGGTCGCCGAGCTCGAGTCGACCAGGCGGGCCCGCGCCGACTACGTCGCCGGCAAGCGGTCGCAACGGCCGTACCTATGAGGGAGTGGCGGCGGCGGGTGGACCCGGCGGTGGGCCGTGCCCACCCGGCCCGGTCATGTCGAAACCGGCCCGCCGGCTTCTACAGGTATGACGAGCGGCGCCCACCGGGCGCCCCCGAGCCGAGGAGCCGTCGATGCCCGAGCCCACGATCCTGCTGACCGGACTGGCCATCGGTGAGTCGCCACGCTGGCACGACGGCCGCCTGTGGCTGGCCAACTGGGGCACGCAGGAGGTCGTCGCCGTCGACCTGGACGGCAACCACGAGGTGGTGGCCCACGTGCCGACCACCATCCCGTACTCGATCGACTGGCTGCCCGACGGTCGCCTGCTGGCCGTGTCGGGGCCGGAGGCGCTGCTGCTGCGGCAGGAGCCCGACGGCTCGCTGGTGACCCACGCCGACCTCGGCGGCCTGGACTCCATGTTCAACGAGCTGGTGGTCGACGGCCGCGGCAACGCCTACGTCAACGGCGGCGTCGTCGTGCTGGTCACCCCGGACGGCGCGGCCCGCCAGGTCGCCGACGGCCTCGCCTTCGGCAACGGCATGGCGGTGACGCCCGACGACGCCACGCTGATCGTCGCCGAGTCCCACGGCAACCGGCTCACGGCGTTCGATATCCGGGCCGACGGCGGCCTGTCGAACCGGCGCGTCTGGGCCGACCTCGCCGGCGGGTCCCCCGACGGCATCTGCCTGGACGCCGACGGCGCCGCCTGGTACGCCGACGTCCCCAACAAGCGCTGCGTCCGCGTCCGCGAGGGCGGCGAGGTGCTCGAGACCATCCAGCTCGACCGCGGCTGCTTCGCCTGCATGCTCGGCGGCCCCGACGGCCGCACGCTGTTCATGCTCGCCGCCGAGTGGCACGGCATGGACGACATCGACTTCAGCGCCCGGACCGGCCAGGTCCTGACCGCCCCGGCGCCCACCCCGGGCGCCGGCTGGCCGTAGGGAGCCGGCGTTGACACGGGTGATCTCGTACGCCGATGTCGCACGGCAACCGCAAGCTGTTCGGCGACTAACCGTTGGCGTAGGCGACCAGGTCGGCCACGGTGAAGTGGTCGGGCGTGGCGCCGAGGAACGGCGTCCAGGCGGGGTCGACCGAGAGGAAGGACTCGGGGTCGGCGGCGGCGAGGCCGAGCAGGACCTCGGCGACGATGCGGCCGCCGACCGGGCCGAGGCGCCGGCCCTCGCCGAGGGTCTCGGCCTCGGTCAGGACGTAGAACCACAGCGGCGCCGGCGCTCCGGCGAGGCGGAGCACCTCGTCGTCCAGCGGCGTCCGGCCCATCGCCCTGGCGACGGCCTGGCCGGAAGGCAGGCCGAGGCGCTGGCCGCGGGCCAGGTTGAGCCAGGCCAGCGAGCGGCCTGACGCGCCTGGTGGGGCGACGTCGGCGGGCAGGCGCGCCAGTGGCCAGCTGAGGTGCGTGTCGAGCTGCCTGGCGTGCTGTGGCGCCGCGCCGGGCAGCTCGAAGAAGCGCGCCCAGTCGATCACCAGGGCCGCCGGCAGGGCGCGGAACCCGCCCAGGTGGGTTGCTGACGCGGGGTCCGGGTCGGGGTGGGCGGTCAGCACGGGCAGGGCGCCGCTGGTCTCGTTGAGCTGGTAGGAGGGCCGCACCAGGCTGTGGCCGAAGCGGAAGGCCGCGCCCGAGAACTCCACCGGCACGAAGGGGTCGCCGCCCGGGTCGTAGTGGCGTGGCCGTGGGTCGAAGCGCCGCACCACCCGACCGCCGCCTTGCCCGGCGACGCCGAGCAGCCCGGCGACCATCCCCTCTGGCACGATCCGCGGGAGGAAGTCCTCGACCACCAGCCACTGGTAGTGCCAGCGGACGATGCGCCTGGCCTCCTCGAAGAGCTCGTCCGACTGTCCGGACCAGTGGGCGGCGTGCTCACCGGCGGCCAGCGCCCGCGCGACCCGGTTGTGGAACTTCAGGAACGCCAGGTGGAGCTGGGCGACGATGGCGTTCTCGTCGTTGCGCGGGTCGCCGGCGAGCGCGCGCTGGCGCGCGTTGCGCGGCAGGTCCTCGACGGCGGACCCCTCCCCGAACTGGGCGCGGCTGTCACCGACCAGCAGCAGCGCGCCGGCGGGCTCGGCCTGCGCGTCGTACAGGTAGGGGACGTCGCGCGGGCCGCTGCCGTAGACGGCGTCGAGGTCGAGCCGCGGGCTGCGGAAATCCTCCAGCCGCTCCGGGTCGCTGGGCCGCCGCAGGCTGGAGGTCGGGTCGTAGGTGACGTCGTGGTCGACGAACTGCCCGAAGTAGGTGTAGCCGGCGGGCAGGTCGGGATGGTCGCCGCCGCGGTCGTCGGCCATCCTGGCGGCCAGCCGTTCGAGCAGCCCGTCGTCCGGCTCGTAGGGTCGCAGGTTGGGGAACATGCGCCCGAAACGGCCGCGGCCGGCGGCGGGCGCATGCGCGGCGGCCGCAAGTCCCAGGGGCGCCAGCGCGCCGTGGCCGTCGGGGGACGGCCGGTAGGGCAGGCCGTGAGTCAGCTCGACGCCCCTTTCGGGTACGGCTGCTCCCACCAGGGCACGCCGCTCGGCGGCCGGAACAGCCAGGCGTCGGTCACCCGGGTGAGGAACTCGACGCTGCGGCGGCCCGGTTCGAACCGCTCGAAGCTGATCGCCACCCACGCGTTGGGCTCGAGCGCGTGCCGCCAGGCGAGCTCGAACTCGCCGTAGAAGTCGACCCCGAGCCACTCGTCCTGCTGGGGCTGGGTGTACGGGGCGGCGATGAAGCCGTTCGGGTAGTGGCCCCCGGTGTGCGTGTAGCTGATCTCTCTTGCCCACTGGAAGGCGAGGGTCACCTGCTGGTCGAGCACGATCGTCTCCGCGGCGGGCGGGCCGAGCGGGGTGACGTCGTCGGTGAAGCGGATGCCCTGCTTCCAGGCGTCGGGATCGCCCTCGTCGGCGAAGAGCGGCCGGTCGTGCGAGTCGCGGATGGGCTCGTACCAACGGCGGCCGTCGACCCGCTCTGGCGGGGGAGAGGCGGCCTGTAGGATCTGGGGGAGGTCGGGGCGCGGGTATGCCGGTGGGCTGTCGCCGGCAGGGAGGTGGGCCACGAGTCGCAGCCGCACACCGTCCCGGGCGGCGCGCAGGACCTCGATGCCGAGATTGCTCGTACTCTGGTAACTCATGCGCGCTCCAGACGTCGAGACCGGTTTTCGAGTTCGCGCTGGTCGTCTGGTGCGATACGGTAGCCAGAGTCCCATCAGCGAACCATTGCGCAATGATGCCTATATATCAGTCGTACAGCGTCGAGGTGCGCGATGGCGTTCCGGCCGTACGTCCCCGAGTACGCCCTGCGGTTGCTGGCGGGCCGCGACCGCGAGGCCCCACCGTTCGCCCTGCGGGCGGACGCCGCCGTCCTCATCGCTGACATCGCGGGCTTCACGCCGATGAGTGCCTCCCTCGCCGCCAGCGGCCCCTACGGCGCCGAGGAATTGAGCGACCTGCTCAACGCCGTGTTCAACCGCATCGCCGGGCTGGTCGGTGGGTACGGCGGTACGGTCGCGAAGTTCGCGGGGGACGCCGTCACCGTCGTGTTCCCGGTGGGGGAGCGTCCGCCGGCCACCGCCGCCCGCCGCGCTGCCCAGTGCGCCCTGGACCTGCGGGCGGCGATGGGCGACTTCCACGCGGTGACCACCAGGGCCGGGACCTTCGCGCTGGCGACGCGGGCTGGAGTCGGCGCGGGCCGGGTGCTGCTCGCCGTCGTGGGTGACCAGGCCGTGCGGCTCGAGCACCTGGTCGCTGGCGACGCCGTCGACCGCGCGGCGGCCGCGGTGCGCCACGCCGGCCCCGGCGAGGTCGCCGTGGACGGTGCGCTCGCCGCTGCCATCGGGGTCGAGGCCGGCGAGCGGCGCGGGACGGCCATCGTCGTTGGCGGGCTCGCCCGCCGGCTCCGCCGGCCGGCGCCGCGCCGGCCGGCCGCTCAGGCCGACCCGACCGACGATCGCCTGGCCGCCTTCCTGCACCCGGCCATCGCGGAGCGCGTCCGCCGCGGCCAGAGCGGCTTGGTCAACGAGCACCGGACGGTGACCGTCGCCTTCGTCGCCCTGCCGGACCTGTTCGGCGGCGGCACGGCGGGTACCTCGCCGCAGCGGCGCAAGGCCGCTGCGGCTGCGCCCCGGAACGCCGGGGCGGTGGCGCGGCTGCAGCGCTACGTGGCCGCGGCCGTCCGCACGATCGCGCGTTGGGACGGGCACCTGCGCCAGGTCGACCTGGGCGACAAGGGCAGCGTGCTGGTGGTGGCGTTTGGCGCGCCGGTGCGCCACGAGGACCACGAGGAGCGGGCCGTGCGCTGCTGCCTGGAGCTGCTGGGACTGCCTGGCGGCCCGTTCCGGGCGGGCGTCACGACCGGCTGCGTGTGGTGCGGCGAGGTTGGGACCGACGACCGGCGCGAGTACGCGATCGTCGGCGACTCCGTCAACCTGGCCGCCCGCCTGATGGAGGCGGCAGCGCCAGGGCAGCTCCTGGTCGACGAGCCGACCTGGCAGGGCGCGGCCGGGACGGCGGTCGGCCACCCCATGCGCC
Source organism: Actinomycetes bacterium (assembly GCA_036377075.1). Taxonomy (GTDB): domain Bacteria; phylum Actinomycetota; class CALGFH01; order CALGFH01; family CALGFH01; genus DASUZB01. The sequence continues at coordinate 27,792 of DASUZB010000210.1, forward strand.
CGGCTCCCGTCAAGGGCAGGAGCGGAACGGTCAGCACCTGGGCGGTGGAGGGCGTCCGCGACGCCGACCCGCCTCGGCGGTGGGCGCCCACGCTGGTCGGCCGTGACGAGGAGCTCGCCGCCCTGCACGCCACGGTGCGCCGGCTCGCCGCCGGGCACGGCGGCGTCCTCGGCCTGGCCGGCGACCCGGGCATCGGCAAGTCACGCCTTGCCGCGGAAGCCGCCACCCTCGCCCACGGGCTGGGCGTCGCCGTATGGTCGGGCGCCTGCCGCTCGCTCGGCACCAACACCAGCTACCGGGTCTGGCGGTCGATCTGGCACGGCCTGCTCGGCCTCGACCGCCTCCAGTCCCCCGACGAGCAGCGCAGTGCCCTCGTCGCCCGCCTTGGCGAGCACGCGCCACTCCTGACCCCGGTGCTCAACCTCCCCCTGCGCGACAGCGAGCTGACCGGCCCGCTCGACCCCTCCACGCGGGTCGAGCTGCTCCGCTCACTCCTGCTCGACCTGCTACGCGAGCGCGCCGCGGAAGGGCCCGTGCTGCTGGTCCTGGAGGACTGCCACTGGATCGACGCCCCCTCGCGCGCGCTGCTCGCCTTCCTGGCGCGCAACCTGGCCGACCGGCCAGCCCTCCTGCTGCTCACCGCCCGGCCGATCGACGGCGGACCGGACCCGTTCGAGCCGGTCGCCCGCCTTCCCCACTTCCGCCACCTGGCCCTCGACGAGCTGCCGCCGGCCGCGGCCATGGAGCTCGCCCACCAGCGCATGCGCCAGCTCTACGGTCCCGCCGCCGAGCCTCCCGCCGACGCGCTCGCCAGGGTGGTCGCCCGTGCCGGCGGCAACCCGTTCTACCTGGAGGAGCTGGTCAGCCTGATCCACGCCCGGGGCGGTGACGCCGCCGACCTCGACCTGCCCGACAGCGTGCAACGGGTGGTGATGGCCCGCATCGACCAGCTCGGCGAGCCGGAGAAGGCCGTCCTCAAGGTGGCCAGCGTGGTCGGTCGCCGCTTCCAGGCGGAGTGGATCACCGGTTGCTACCCCGCGGCCGGGCCGGTCGACGAGGTTGCCAGGCACCTCGAGCGCCTCGACGAGCTGCGCCTGACGCCGCTGCTCGACGACGGGCCCGAGCCCGAGTACGCCTTCCGCCACGTCATCACCCAGGAGGTCGCCTACGAGAGCCTGACGCTGCGCACGCGGGAGGCGCTGCACGAGGGCGTCAGCGCCTACATCGAGCGGGTCTACGCCGACCGCCTCGCCCAGTACGTCGAGACGCTCGCCTACCACTGGGGTCGCACCCAGCGCAAGGACAAGCAGCGCGTCTGGTTCCGCGCCGCCGCCGACGCCGCCAGGGCCGCGTTCGACAACGACGTGGCGGTGGCGTACTACCAGCGCCTGTTGACGCTGCTGCCGGAGGCGGAGAGTGGCCGGGTGCGGCTCGACCTCGGCAGCGTCTGGCACCTGGTGGGCCGCTGGGTCGAGGCGGAGGACGCCTACCGCCGGGCGATGTCGATCGCCCAGGCCACCGACGACCGCTCGCTGCTCGCGGCCAGCCAGCGCGAGCTCGGCAACCTGTTCATGTACGCGCGGTCCTACGCCGGGGCGATCGCGTGGCTCACCCTGGCGGCGGAACAGTTCGAGCAGCTGGGCGACCGGGTTGGGCTGGCCCGCAGCCTGGACCGCCTCACCTACGCGCTCGTCCAGCAGGGCTCCTACAAGGAAGCGACCGAGGTGGCCGAGCGCCACCTGGCGATCGCCAGCGACGCCGACGACCCCGCCGCCATCAGCGCCGCCCTCGACCACCTCGGGCTCATCTGCACCTACACCGGCGACCGGGCTGGTGCCCTCGAGTACCTGAGCCGCTCGCTGCAGATCGCCGGCGCGGCCGGGGACCGCCGCACCATCCTCCACGCGGCCAACAACCTCGGTAACTTCTACGCCACCACGGGCGACCACGTGAACGCGGTCGCCTGCTTCCAGCGGGCGCTGGCGGTGGCGCAGGAGATCGGCTACCAGCAGCCGGCGGCGGTGGTGATCGGCAACATGGGCGAGCTCTACCACGACCGTGGCGAGGAGGGCCGTGCCACCCGCTGCTTCGCCCACGCCCTGCGGATCGCGGTCGTGCTGGGGGACTGGACCAGCGTCGCCAACCGGGTGGCCAGCCTGGCCGCGACCGCCCTGGCCCAGGGGGAGGCAGCCACCGGCGAGCGCCGCTACGGGCGTGCCATCGAGCTTGCCCGCAAGCTCGATGCGCCGCGGTTCCTCTGCGAGTGGCTCTGCAACCTGGCGCACCTGCTGGCCGCGACCGGCCGCCACGCCGAGGCCGAGCCGCTCAACGACGAGGCCCTGGCCGTGGCGGTCCGCCACGGCGAGCGCGGCACCGAGCTGCGCGCCCGGTTGCTCTCGGTGCGGCTGCGGGTCGAGACGGGCCGGCTCACCCCCCAGGACGCCGCGCGCGAGCTGCGGCCGCTCGAGCGGGAGTGGAACGCCGGGCCGGAGCGGGCGGCGGTGCTCGACGAGCTGGGCCGGCTCGGCCCGGCCTGGGACGACGACCGTCAGGTCGCCGCCGCCCTCTACCGCGAGCTGTACGAGCGCGCCCCCAACGTCGAGTACCGGCGCGCCTACGAGCGCCTCACCGGCACCCTGCTGCCGCCGGCCCTGCCCCTGCCGCCGCCGCCGGAGGTGGCCGGGCCGGTCGCCGACGTCGAGGAGCTGCTCGGCCAGGTCGAGGAGCTGCTCGGCCAGGGCGCCGAGCTGGCCGGGGCAAGGTCGTGACCATGCGCCTGGCCCACCTCGGCCTGGTGGTCCGCGACGAGGAGCGCTCCCGCGCGTTCTACGAGCGCTGGTTCGGCTTCGGCGCCGGGCGCTCGTGGCGGGCCGAGGACGGCACCCTGCTCCTGCGCGACGCCGACGGCTTCGACCTCGCCATGCACGCCGGTGAGCCGGGCGCCCTGCCGAGCTTCTTCCACTTCGGCTTCCGCCTGCCCGACGCGGACGCGGTGCGCTCGCTGCTCGCCCGCCTGGACGGGGCCGGGGTCACCGTGGTGGAACGCTGGGACGAGCCCGCCTACGTGAGCGTCAAGTGCCTCGACCCCGACGGCTACACCGTCGAGGCGTACTGGGAGCCGCTCAAAGGGCAGTGACGTAGGCGGCCGAGAGGCCGCCGTCCACCAGGAAGGTGCTGGCGGTGATGTAGGAGGCGTCGTCGGAGGCGAGGAAGCAGGCGGCCGCGGCGATCTCCTCGGCCTCGGCGAAGCGGCCCATCGGCAGGTGCACCAGGCGCCGGGCGGCCTGCTCCGGGTCGGCGGCGTACAGCTCCTGCAGCATCGGGGTGTTGACCGGGCCGGGGCACAGCGCGTTGACGCGCACGCCGCGGCGGGCGAACTCGACGCCGAGCTCGCGCGAGAGGGCCAGCACCCCGCCCTTGGAGGCGGTGTAGGAGATCTGCGAGGTGGCCGCGCCCATCACCGCCACGAACGAGGCGGTGTTGACCACCGCGCCGCCGCCGCGCTCCAGCAGGTGGGGGATGCCGTGCTTGCAGCACAGGAACACCGACCGGAGGTTGACGTCCTGCACCCGCTGCCACGCCTCCACGCTGGTGTCCAGCACCGAGACGTCGTCGGGCGGGCTGATGCCGGCGTTGTTGAACAGCACGTCGATGCCGCCGAAGCGCTCGGCGGCACGGCCGTAGGCGCCCGCCACCGCCTCGGCGTCGGTGACGTCGGCGTGCAGGTAGAGGCCGTCGACCTCCTTGGCGACCTGCTCGCCGGCCTCGTCGGCGAGGTCGACCACGCAGACCCGGGCGCCCTCGGCGGCGAAGCGGCGCGCGCTGGCGCGGCCGATGCCGCTGGCCGCCCCGGTGATGACCGCGACCTTGTCCTGCAGGCGAAGCGGCACGTGGATCAGCCCCTTTGTCGATAGGTCAACAAGTCAAGTTGTCGCGACGAACACGTTCTTGACCTCGGTGTAGTGGTCGAGCGCGTGCGGGCCGAGCTCGCGGCCCATGCCGGACTGCTTGAAGCCGCCGAACGGCGTCTGCACCCGCACCGAGGTGTTGGAGTTGACCGACAGGGTGCCGGTCTCCAGCGCCCGCGCGACCCGCATGGCGCGGGCCACGTCCCTGGTCCACAGCGACCCGGAGAGGCCGTAGACGGTCGCGTTGGCCAGGCGTACCGCCTCGGCCTCGTCGGCGAAGGGGAGCACCACCGCGACCGGCCCGAAGATCTCCTCGGTGACCGCCCGGTCACCCTCCTCGACCGGGGCGAGCACCGTCGGCGGGTACCAGTAGCCCGGCCCGTCCGGGGCGTGCCCGCGGATCGCCACCGGCGCGCCGTCGGGCACGTAGGAGGCCACCGCCTCCCGCTGCGCCGCCGAGATCAGCGGCCCCATGCGGGTGCCCTCGTCGGCCGGGTCGCCGACCGCGAGGCCCGCGACCGCCGGCTCCAGCAGCGCCAGGAACTCGTCGAGCACCGAGGCCTGCACCAGGATGCGGGAGCGGGCGCAGCAGTCCTGGCCGGCGTTGCCGAACACCGCCGCGGGCGCGGCGGCGGCCGCCGCCTCCAGGTCGGCGTCGGCGAACACCACGTTGGCCGACTTGCCGCCCAGCTCGAGCGTGACCCGCTTGATGGTCCCGGCGGCGCCGCGCATCACCGACCGGCCCACCTCGGTCGAGCCGGTGAAGGCGATCTTCGCCACCCCGGGGTGCTCGATCAGGCGCTGGCCGACCACCCGCCCCGGACCGGGCAGGACGTTGACCACCCCTTCGGGCACGCCGGCCTCGGCCGCCAGGCGGGCGAAGGCGAGCGCCGTCAGCGGCGTCAGCTCGGCCGGCTTGAGCACCACCGCGTTGCCGGCGGCCAGCGCCGGCGCCAGCTTCCAGGAGGCGATCAGCAGCGGGAAGTTCCACGGCACGATCAGCCCGACCACGCCCAGCGGCTCGCGGAAGGTCAGGTCCACCCCGCCGGCGACCGGGATCGTCTCGCCCAGCAGCCGCTCCGGGGCGCCGGCGTAGTAGGCGAAGGTCTCCGCCACCATCGCCATCTCGGCGCGGGCGTCGACGATCGGCTTGCCGGTGTTGCGCATCTCCAGCCGCGCCAGCTCCTCGCGGTCGCGGTCGACGAGCTCGGCCAGGCGGCGCAGCAGCCGCGCCCGGTCGGCGGGGGAGACCGCCCGCCAGCCCTCGAAGGCGGCCGCCGCCCGCGCGACGGCGGCGTCGGCGTCCTCGGCGGTGGCGGCCGGGAGCCGCTCGATCACCGCCTCGCTGGCCGGGTTGCGGACCGCGGTGGTGGCCCGGCCGCTCACATCCGCTCGAACCCCCGGTAGCGCTCCCAGTCGGTCACGGCGGCGTCGAACGCGTCCAGCTCGACCCTGGCCATGTTGCTGTAGTGCTCCACCACCTCGCTGCCGAACGCCTGCTGGGCGACCTCGCTGTTGGCGAACGCGTCGCGCGCCTCCCGCAGGGTCCGCGGCACCCTCGGCTTGTCGGAGTCGTAGGCGTTGCCGAGGAACTCGTCCTCGAGCCCCAGCCCCTTGTCCACCCCGTGCAGGCCCGCCGCGACGATCGCCGCCAGCGCCAGGTAGGGGTTGACGTCGCCGCCGGGCACGCGGTTCTCCAGCCGCAGCGAGTGGCCGTGGCCGACCACCCGCAGCGAGCAGGTGCGGTTGTCGTGGCCCCAGGCGACCGCGGTCGGCGCGAAGCTGCCGGCCGCGAAGCGCTTGTAGGAGTTGACGTTGGGGGCCAGGAACAGGGTCAGGTCCCGCAGGCAGGCGAGCTGGCCGGCGAGGAACTGGCGCAGCAGCTCGGAGTAGCCGTGGCCGGCGGGCGCGCCGTCGCCGTGGGCGCCGTGCCCAGGCTGCGCCATCACCGGGTCGCCGTCGACCGACCGCAGGCTGAAGTGGATGTGGCAGGAGTTGCCCTCGCGCTCGTTGAACTTCGACATGAAGGTGAGGCTGTAGCCCTCCTGGGCGGCGATCTCCTTGGCCCCGTTCTTGTAGATGGCGTGCCCGTCCGCGGTGGCCAGCGCGTCGGCGTAGCGGAAGGCGATCTCGTGCTGGCCGTCGTTGCACTCGCCCTTGGCCGACTCGACCCGCATGCCCGCGCCCGCCATGCCGTTGCGGATGCGCCGCAGCAGCGGCTCGATCCGGGCGGTGCCAAGCATCGAGTAGTCCACGTTGTAGCTGTTGGCCGGGGTCAGCTCGCGGTAGCCCTTGCGCCAGGCCTCCTCGTAGCTGTCGCGGAAGACGATGAACTCCAGCTCGGTGCCTGCCAGCGCCTGCCAGCCCCGCTCGGCGACCCGTTCGAGCTGGCGGCGCAGGATGTGCCGCGGCGAGGCGACTACCGGGCTGCCGTCCTCCCACTCGATGTCGCACATCACCAGCGCGGTGCCGTCGTGCCAGGGGATGCGGCGCAGGGTGGCCATGTCGGGGCGGAAGACGAAGTCGCCGTAGCCCAGCGACCAGGAGCTCATCGCGTAGCCGTCGACGGTGTTCATGTCCACGTCGACCGCGAGCAGGTAGTTGCAGCCCTCCGCGTTGTGCTCGACCACCTCGTCGAGGAAGTGGGTCGCCGCCAACCGTTTGCCCTGCAGGCGGCCCTGCATGTCCACGATCGCCAGCAGCACCGTGTCGACGCGCCCGGCCGCCACCTCGAGCCGCAGCTCGTCGAGGGTCAGCAGGCCCGGCGCGCGGTTGCCGTCGGTCGCTGGGTCGCCCACGCTCCTCGCCTCGGACTGCGTCATCGCTGCACCCACCCTTCCGCGCGCCACGGCGCGCGCTCCTGAGATCGGCCTCGCGCAGGCCGGCTACCGGCGCGAGCCACCCCGGCGAAGGCAGCCCGAGCTGCCAAGGATCTTGTTGGCCGCGACCTGGGCTGTCAACGGTCGGCCCCGCCCACCCCGCCGGGCAAGGCCTCGGTCACGGGCTCCCCGCCATGGCGGCCGGCCCGGCCGTCGGGCACGCGGGGCGTTGCCGCCCGCCGGAGGCTCCCCGGTAGTCTGTGGTGCGGCACCCTGCGGGTGCCCCGCACGCCGCCGGTCGGGGGAGGCACGGGCATGGGCAAGCCGCTGTTCTACCTGGTCGACGAGGACCAGCGCAGGCTGCAGGCACTCGCCGGCGAGCTGCGCCGCCGCTTCGACCGCGACTACCAGGTCGTCGCCGAGCCCTCCCCGTCCTCGGCGCTGGCGGCCCTCGAACGGCTCGACGACGGCGCCGAGGTCGCCCTCCTGGTCGCCGCGACCAGCATGGCCGAGATGGACGGCACCGAGCTGCTGGTCCGCGCCCACGAGCTGCACCCCGCCGCCAAGCGCGTGCTGCTGGTCGGCAGGGGCGAGTGGGGCCTGGCCCACCCGCTGGCGCGGGCGATGACCCTCGGCCAGGTCGACTACTACCTGTTCTACCCGTGGGGCGTGCCGGAGCGCTGGCTGTTCCAGCCGGTCGGCCAGTTCCTGGCCGACTGGGAGGGCAGCCGCGCGAGCGGCTTCGAGGCGGTCAGCATCGTCGGCGAGCGCTGGGCGGCCCGCTCCCACGAGCTGCGCGACCTGTTCACCCGCATCGCCCTGCCGCACGGCTTCCACGAGCCCGGCTCCGAGACCGGCAGGGCGCTGCTCGCCCAGGCCGCCGAAGCCGGCGCCACCGCCCTGCCGCTGCTGGTCTTCCGGTCCGGGCGGGTGCTCGCCGACCCGTCCGTCGGCGAGATCGCCGAACAGCTCGGCTTCCACAGCCGCGTCGAGGGGAAGGCCTACGACGTTGCCGTCGTCGGCGGTGGCCCCGCCGGCCTCGCCGCCGCCGTCTACGCCGCCTCCGAGGGCCTGCGCACCCTGCTCGTCGAGCCGACCATCTTCGGCGGCCAGGCCAGCACCAGCTCCCTGATCCGCAACTACCTCGGCTTCCCCCACGGCGTCAGCGGCGAGGACCTCGCCACCCGGGCAACCGAGCAGGCCTGGCTGTTCGGCACGGAGTTCGTCCTCGGCCAGCACGCGACCGGCCTGACCACCAGCGGCCGTGACCGCGTCCTCGCGCTCTCCGGCGGCGACCAGGTCACCGCCAGGGCCGTCGTCATCGCCAGCGGCGTCACCTGGCGCCGCCTCGGCGTTCCCAGCCTCGAGGCGCTGCGCGGCGCCGGCGTCTTCTACGGCGCCGCCACCGCCGAGGCCCGCGCCATGGAAGGCCAGCACGCCTACGTCGTCGGCGGCGGCAACTCCGCCGGCCAGGCCGCCGTCCACCTGGCCCGCTGGACCGCCACCGTCACCATCCTGGTGCGCGGCGACGGCCTCGCCGCCACCATGTCCGACTACCTCGTCAAGGAGATCGAGGCCCTGCCCAACGTGACCGTCCTGCCGCACACCGAGGCCGTCGACGGCCACGGCCGCGGCCACCTCGAAGCCCTCACCCTGCGCGACAACCGCGACGGCACCACCCGGACCGTCCCCGCCGCCGCCCTGTTCGTGATGATCGGCGCCGAGCCACGCACCGACTGGCTCGCCGGCACCGTCGAACGCGACCCCCAGGGCTACCTCCTCACCGGCCACAACCTGCTGCGCGACGGCCGGCCGCCGCCCGCATGGCCGCTCGACCGCCCGCCCATGCTGTTCGAGACGAGCCTCCCCGGCGTCTTCGCCGCCGGCGACGTCCGCCACCGCTCCGTCAAGCGGGTCGCCTCCGCCGTCGGCGGCGGCGCCATCGTCGTCCAGCTCGTCCACGAGTACCTCGCCGAGCAGCAAGGCTGACGCCACCGTCGCGGTGCTAGCTTCGTCCCATGCTGCTCAGCGAGATCGCCGCGACCTCCGAGGCGGTCGCGGCCACGCCCGCCAGGCTCGCCAAGATCGCCAGCCTGGCCAGCTGCCTCGGCCGCCTCGAGCCGGCCGAGGTCGCCGTCGCCGTCGCCTTCCTCTCCGGCGAGCTGCGCCAGCGCCAGATCGGCGTCGGCTACGCCACGCTGCGCGACCGGCACCCGCCCGCCGCCACCCCCTCGCTCACCGTCACCCAGGTCGACGCGGCCTTCGAGGAGGTCGGCCGCCAGGCCGGCCCCGGCTCCCAGGCCCAGCGGCGCCGGCTGCTCGCCGAGCTGTTCGGCCGCGCCACCGCCGCCGAGCAGCGCTTCCTCGTCGGCCTGCTCTCCGGTGAGCTGCGCCAGGGCGCCCTCGACGGCGTCATGGCCGAGGCCATCGCCCGCGCCGCCGGCGTCCCCAGCGTCCAGGTCCGCCGCGCGCTGATGCTGCGCGGCGCCCTCGGCGCCGTCGCCGAGGCCGCCCTGCGCGACGGCGCCGACGGCCTGCGCGCCTTCCGCCTCGAGGTCGGCCGCCCGCTGCAGCCGATGCTCGCCCAGACCGCCAGCAACGTCGAGGCGGCCCTCGAACGCGCCAAGCCCGCCGCGGTCGAGTGGAAGCTCGACGGCATCCGCGTCCAGGTGCACAAGCGGGGTGCCGAGGTGCGGGTGTTCACCCGCACGCTGGACGACGTGACCGCCAGGGTCCCCGAGGTGGTCGAGGCGGTCGCCGCCCTGCCCGCCAGCGCGCTGGTGCTCGACGGCGAGGCGATCGCGCTGCGCGACGACGGCCGGCCGCAGCCGTTCCAGGTCACCGCGGGCAGGGTCGGCAGCAAGCTGGACGTGGCCACGGTGCGGCGGGC
>DASUZB010000211.1:0-3706 GCA_036377075.1 Actinomycetes bacterium
GCCGGCGCGCTCCGGCGCACCGGCGCGGCGTGCCCCGTGCGCGGCCGCGTTCGCGGCCGCCCTGCGCAGGTGGACCGGGTCGAGGTCGACGGCGAGGACGGTGCGGCCGGGCGCCAGCGCGACCAGGTCCCCACCGATGCCGCAGCACAGGTCGGCCACGGCCGCCAGCCCCTGGTAGCGGCGCGCGCGGTGGCGCGCGACCGCCTCGGCCGAGGCCTGCTCCAGCCCTGGCCTGGTGAACAGCATCCGATCGGCCAGGCGGAACTTGGCCCTCGCCGCCAGGCGCAGCTCGCGCTGGAGGAGCGCGGCGGCGACCAGGTCCGCCGGCCAGCGTGCCCGCAGCCGCTCGCCCAGGCCGAACTCCGCGCCCGGCTCGGCCGGCGCGGCCATGACCTCGTCGAGCACCTCCTGCCCGGCGGGGGAGAGCAGGCCGTCGAGCAGCCGCAGCGCCTCGCTCCCCGGCCCGTCGGTCATCGCCAAGCCCTCACCTCCTGCCCGACCCCGGTGGCTATCGAAGCACGCCACCATGCCACGAGGAACAACGCCGCCCGCGGGCGTGCGCCGGGTCGCTCGGCTCAGGCCGGCGGCCCCAGCCGTTGAGCCCGCGCGACCCGGCGTGCTTAGCTACCGGTGAGTAAAGTTAGGTGGGCGGGGCCCGGACCGGAAGGTGGCGACGGCGCGGATGGGCGTGCTCTCCGGCGTGGTCGACCGGGACACCGAGACCTTCCGGGCCAACCGGGAGGGCAACCTCGCCCTGCTGCGCGAGCTCGACGAGCAGCTCGCCCTCGCCCGCGCCGGCGGCGGCGAGAAGTACGTCGCGCGCCACCGCGCCCGCGGCAAGCTGCTCGCCCGCGAGCGGGTCGAGCTGCTGCTCGACCGCGACGCCCCGTTCCTCGAGCTGTCGCCGCTGGCCGCCTGGGGCAGCGACTTCCACGTCGGCGCGAGCGGCGTCCACGGCATCGGGGTGGTCAGCGGCGTCGAGTGCGTCATCACCGCCAGCGACCCCACCGTGCGGGGTGGCGCCACCAACCCGTTCGGGCTGCGCAAGGGCCTGCGAGCCATGGAGATCGCCGAGCGCAACCGGCTGCCGCTGGTGCAGCTCATCGAGTCGGGCGGGGCCGACCTGCCCACCCAGGCGGAGATTTTCATTCCCGGCGGGGCGGTGTTCCGCAACCTCTCCCGCCTATCCCGGGCCGGCATCCCCACGGTGGCGCTGGTGTTCGGCAACTCCACCGCCGGCGGTGCCTACGTCCCGGGCATGTCCGACCACACGGTGATGGTGAAGGGCCGCGCCAAGGTCTTCCTCGGCGGCCCGCCGCTGGTGAAGATGGCCACCGGCGAGGACGCCGACGAGGAGGAGCTGGGCGGCGCCGAGATGCACGCCCGCACCTCCGGCCTGGCCGACCTGCTGGCCGAGGACGAGCTGGACTGCATCCGCCTGGGCCGCCAGGTGCTGGCCGGCCTCAACTGGCGCAAGCTCGGCCCGGGACCAACCGCGCCCGCCGACGAGCCGCGCTACGACCCCGAGGAGTTGCTGGGCCTTGCGCCCGTCGACCTGAAGCAGCCGGCCGACATGCGCGCCATCCTCGCCCGCGTGGTCGACGGCTCCCGCTTCGACGAGTTCAAGCCCCTCTACGGCGCCAACCTGGTCACCGGCTGGGCGCGGGTCCACGGCTATCCGGTCGGCGTCCTCGCCAACCAGCAGCCGGTGCTGTTCAGCGAGGAGTCCAACAAGGCCGCCCACTTCATCCAGCTCGCCAACCAGCTCGACACGCCGCTGCTGTTCCTGCAGAACACCACCGGCTACATCGTCGGCAAGGACTTCGAGCAGCGCGGGATCATCAAGGACGGCGCCAAGATGATCAACGCGGTGTCCAACTCGTCGGTGCCGCACCTCACCGTGATCTGCGGCGCCTCCTACGGGGCCGGCGGCTACGGCATGGCCGGCCGCGCCTACGACCCGCGTTTCCTGTTCACCTGGCCGGCGTCGAAGACCGCGGTGATGGGGCCGGCGCAGCTCGCCGGCGTGATGTCGATCCTGAACCGCGCCTCCGCCAAGGCCGGCGGCCGGCCGTTCGACGAGCAGGCCGACGCGGCCATGCGCCAGGCCGTCGAGGAGCACATCGAGCGCGAGTCGACCGCGCTGTTCAACACCGGCCTCCTCTACGACGACGGCATCGTCGACCCGCGCGACACCCGCACGGTGCTCGGCATCGCCCTGTCGGCCTGCCACTCGGGGGAGGTGAAGGGCACGCGCGAGTTCGGCGTGTTCCGCATGTGATCGCCAAGCTGCTGGTCGCCAACCGGGGCGAGATCGCCAGCCGGGTGCTGCGCACCTGCCGCGCGATGGGCGTCGCCACCGTGGCGGTCTTCTCCGACCCCGACGCCGACGCCCCGTTCGTGGCCGAGGCGGACGAGGCGGTCGCGCTCGGCGGCGCCACCCCGGCCGAGTCCTACCTCCGCGGCGAGGCGATCATCGAGGCGGCCGAGCGGACCGGCGCCGACGCGGTCCACCCCGGCTACGGCTTCCTGGCCGAGAACGCCGACTTCGCCCGTGCCTGCCGCAAGCACGGCCTCACCTTCGTGGGGCCGCCGCCAGAGGCGATCGCCGCCATGGGCGACAAGCTGGAGGCCAAGCGGCTGGCGGCCGCGGTCGGCGTGCCGGTGCTGCCGGGCCTCGAGGTGACCGACCTCGACGAGGCGGGCCTGCGCGCGGTCGCCGAGGAGGTCGGCTGGCCGGTGCTGGTCAAGGCGGCCCTCGGCGGCGGCGGGGTGGGCATGCGGCTGGTGCGCGAGCCGGGCGAGCTGGCCGAGGCGGTGGCGGCGGCCCGGCGCCAGGCGGGCGCCGCGTTCGGCGGCGACGCCGTCTTCCTGGAGCGCTACGTGGAGCGCCCGCGCCACGTCGAGGTGCAGATCCTCGGCGACCTGGAAGGGCGCGTGGTGCAGCTCTTCGAGCGCGAGTGCTCCATCCAGCGCCGCCACCAGAAGCTCGTCGAGGAGTGCCCCTCACCCGTGGTCGACGCGGAGCTGCGCGAGCGCCTGGCGGCGGCCGCGGTCGCCGTCGGCCAGGCGATCGGCTACGTCGGCGCCGGCACGGTCGAGTTCCTGCTCACCCCCGAGGGGGAGTTCTGGTTCCTCGAGGTCAACACGCGCATCCAGGTCGAGCACCCGGTGACCGAGGCGGTCACCGGCCTCGACCTGGTGCGGCTGCAGCTGCTTGTGGCCGACGGTGAGCCGCTGCCCGCCGAGGCGCGCCGGCCGACCATCACCGGCCACGCGATCGAGGCCCGCCTCTACGCCGAGGACCCGCGGCGGGACTTCCTGCCGGCCGCGGGCCGGCTGCACCGCTTCCGCGTCGAACCACGTCCCGGTCTGAGGATCGACGCGGGCGTGCGCGACGGCTCGGTGGTCGGCGTCCACTACGACCCGCTGCTGGCCAAGGTGGTGGCGCACGCGCCCACCCGGGCCGAGGCGGCGGGGCTGCTGGCCGCGGCGCTCGCCACCGCGCGGATCCACGGGCTGGTCACCAACCGGGACCTGTTGGTGCGGGTGCTGCGCCACGCGGCGTTCCTGGCCGGCGAGACCGACACCCACTTCCTGGAGCGGCATGGCGTTTCCGAGCTGGGCGCGCCGCTCGCCGGCGCGGAGGCCGAGCGGGTCTCGGCCGCGGCCGCCGCCCTGGCGGCGCAGGCCGCCCGCCGCGCCG
>DASUZB010000212.1:0-10862 GCA_036377075.1 Actinomycetes bacterium
TCAAGCACGGCGGCAAGGAGGTCGTCACCGCGATCGACAGCCTCGAGCCGAACGCCTGGAAGCACCCGTCGGTCAAGATGGCCGCCGAGGCCCTATTGGAGATCAAGTCCAAGGGCTACATGCTCGAGGGCACCGAGGGCCTGGACCACATCCAGTCCCAGACCCGCTGGAACGAGGGCAAGGCGGCGTTCATCCCCTCCGGCTCGTGGCTGGAGAACGAGCAGAAGAAGGTCGCGCCCAAGGACTTCGCCACCACGGTCGCTCCGACCCCCCTGATGGACGGCTCCAAGCTGCCGTTCGACTGCACCCGGGTCAGCGCGGCCGAGGCGTTCATCGTGCCCGCCAAGGCCAAGAACGCCCCCGGCGGCCAGGAGTACCTCCGGATCATGCTGTCGAAGGAGGGGGCGTCGAAGTTCACCGAGCTCACCGCCGCCCCGACCGTCGTCACCGGCGCCGGCGAGGGTCTCAAGCTCACCCCGGCCGCGGCGTCGGCCAGCGAGCTCGTCAAGGCCGGCGGCGACAACAACTGGAACTACTACTTCTTCGTCTGGTACTCGCCCATGCGGCCCAAGATCGAGACGGCCTTCGGTGAGCTGGCGGCCGGCCGCGTCACCGCCGACGAGTTCTGCGCCGCGTGCCAGAAGGCGGCCGACGAGACCGCCAAGGACCCGCAGACCAAGAAGCGCACGCGCAGCTAGCCGGCGGGTCTGCCCCCGGCGCGGAGAAGGAGTGCGATGCGACACGGTCAGTACCGGTTCATCGTGGGGTTCCTGGTCCTGCCCCTGGCGCTGTACGCGGTCTTCGTGATCTCGCCGTTCGTCCAGGCCTTCTACTACTCGCTGACGAACTGGACCGGCGTCTCGCCACAGTTCGACTTCATCGGGCTGCAGAACTTCCAGACGCTGACGCAGGACTCGTTGTTCCTGCGCGCGGTGCGGAACAACCTGGTGCTGCTGGCGGGCATGCCGCTGGCGGTGATCCTGCTGGCCCTGTTCTACGCCTTCCTGCTGAACGTGGGCGGGGCGGGCTCCGGCGTCGGCGTCAGGGGCGTGCGCGGGTCCGGGTTCTACAAGCTGGCCTTCTTCCTGCCGCAGGTCCTGTCGGTCCCGGTGATCGCGGTGATCTGGGCCGTCATCCTCGACCCGACGCCGACGGGCCTGGTCAACAGCGCCATGCGGCGCGTCGGGTTCGGGGGCTCGGGCTGGCTGGCCGACCCCAACCTGGCGCTGTACTGCGTGCTCTGGGTCCTGGTCTGGGGCAGCGTCGGGTTCTACCTGGTGCTGTTCAACGCCGCCATGTCCTCGATCCCCAGGGACATCTACGAGGCGGCGCTGATCGACGGGGCCGGGCGGGTGGCCACCTTCTTCCGGGTCACGATCCCGCTGCTGTGGGACACGATCCAGACCTCCTGGGTGTACCTGGCGATCCTCGCCCTCGACCTCTACGCCCTGGTCGCGGTGATGACCCCCGGGCCGGGCGGACCGGCCAACGCCACCCAGGTGATCTCCCTCCAGATCGCCCAGAACGGCTTCCAGTTCGGCCGCGCCGGCTACGCGTCCGCCATGGGCGTCGTGCTGTTCTTCTTCACGCTGATCATCGCCGCCATCATGCTGCGCGCCACCCGGCGCCAGCGGATCGAGTACTGAACGACCCGCCATGGCTGTCACGACACGCACCGGCGACGCGGGCGCCCCGACCACCGCGCCGCGACGGCAGCCCGGCGACGGCCGCAGGGCCGGCCGGGCCGGCGACGTCGGGGTCAACGTCTTCTCCCACGTCGTCCTGATCGGCTGGTCGGTGATGGTGCTGGTCCCGTTCGTGTGGGCCCTGCTCGCCTCCGTGAAGACCTCGGGCGAGATCTTCGGCTCCCCGTGGTCGCTGCCCGAGACCTTCCAGTGGTCGAACTTCGCGTCGGCCTGGGACAAGGGCGTCGGCGAGTACCTGCTCAACAGCGTCATCGTCGTCACCGGCGGCGTGGTGCTGACCATGCTGCTCGGGTCGATGGCCGCCTACGTGCTGGCCCGGTACCAGTTCCCCGGCAACCGGCTCATCTTCTACCTGTTCGCCGCCGGGATGATGTTCCCGGTGTTCCTGGCCATCGTGCCGCTGTTCTTCGTGGTGCAGAACCTGGGCATGCTGTCCACCTACCAGGGACTGATCCTGGTCTATACCGCCTACTCCCTGCCGTTCACGGTGTTCTTCATGCACGCGTTCTTCAAGACGCTGCCCACGTCGGTCGCCGAGGCCGCCTTCATGGACGGCTGCTCGCACGCCGGCGTCTTCTTCCGGGTGATGCTGCCGATGGCCAAGCCCGGCCTGCTGAGCATCGGCATCTTCAATGTGATCGGCCAGTTCAACCAGTTCGTCCTCCCGCAGTTCCTGTCCCCCGAGAAGCCGGTGCTCGCCCAGGGCATCGCCACCCTGCTGGCCAGCCAGCGCTACGAGGGCGACTGGGGCGCGCTGTTCGCCGCCCTGACCATCGCCATGGTTCCCGTCGTGGTCGTCTACCTGCTCTTCTACCGGCAGGTGCAGGCCGGCCTGACCAGCGGCACGCTCAAATAGCATGGACCGGCAACCGTTCGTCCATGCCGAGCTGATGTCGCAGCCGGCCTGCTGGCGGCGTGCCGTCGAGGTCGCCGCGCGGTCCCAGAGCCTGCTACCCCGGGACGGTGAACGGGTCGCGGTCGTGGGCTGCGGCACGTCCTGGTTCATGGCCCAGGCCTACGCGTCGCTCCGGGAGTCCGAGGGCCGGGGCGAGACGGACGCCTTCGCCGCCTCCGAGATGCCCCGCGGGCGCGGCTACGACCGGCTGGTCGCCATCACCCGGTCGGGGACGACGACCGAGGTCCTCACCCTGCTCCAGCAGGCTCGGGGCCGGCAGCCGACCCTGGCCGTCACCGGGGATCCCGCCTCCGCGGTGACCGGCGCCGCCGACCAGACGGTCGTGCTCGACTTCGCCGACGAACGGTCGGTGGTGCAGACCCGGTTCGCCACCACCACGCTCGCCCTGCTCCGGGCGAGCCTGGATCAGGACCTCGGGCCGGCCATCGCCCAGGCCGACCACGCCATGGTGGCCGAGCTGCCGGTCGGCCTGCTGGAACGGACACAGTTCACGTTCCTGGGCTCCGGGTGGACCGTCGGGCTCGCGAACGAGGCGGCGCTCAAGCTGCGCGAGGCCTGCTCGGCGTGGGCGGAGTCGTATCCGGCCATGGAGTACCGGCACGGCCCCGTCAGCATCACCGACGCCAGGAGCGCGGTGTGGTTCCTCTCCGATCCCCCGGCGTCGCTGCCCGAGGAGGTCACGGCCACCGGCGCGCTCCTGCTCACCCCCACCGGGGACCCGATGGCCGAGCTGGTGAAGGCGCAGCGGCTGGCCGTCGCCCTCGCCGCGGCCAGGGGGCTCGACCCGGACCGGCCGCGCAACCTCAGCCGATCGGTGATCCTTCCATCTCGGTCAGGCCAGTAGGCGATCCCCCTGTCCCCCACCGACTGCGTCGCGGCCCTGGACGTCGGCGGGACGACGATCAAGGGAGCGGTGGTCGACCGCGACGGTCGGGTGTCGTCCCGGCTGCGCCGGCCGACGCCCTCCCGCGACCGCGGGCCCGGCGAGGTCCTGGCGGCGATCCTGGCCACGGTCGACGAGCTCACCGCGGCGGCGCCCGGGAACGCCGGCGTCAACGGCGTCGGGCTGGTGGTCACCGGCATCGTCGACGAACGGCGTGGCCTGGCGGTGCACTCGGAGAACGTCGGCTGGCGGGACGTACCCGTCCGATCCCTGGTCGAGCGGGCGACCGGGTTGCCGGTCGGCTTCGGCCACGACGTCCGGGCCGGGACCCTGGCCGAGTGGCGCCTGGGCGCCGGCCGGGGACTCGATGACCTGGTCTTCGTCCCCATCGGCACGGGCGTCTCGGCCGGGATCGTCATCCAGGGAAGGCTCGTCAGCGGCGGCGGCTATGCGGGCGAGATCGGTCACGTCGACCTGGGCCACGGGGAACCGTGCACCTGCGGGGGGCATGGATGCGTCGAGGCGGTCGCCTCCGCCGCCGCGATCAGCCGCCGCTACGCGGCCGCCTCCGGGCGACCGGTGTCCGACGCCAGGGAGGTCGCGGAACGGATGGCCGCCGGCGACCCGGCCGCCCAGCGGGTCTGGGCCGACGCCACGGCGGCGCTGGCGCTGGCGCTCGCCTGGACCTCCGTCGTGCTCGCGCCGCAGGCGATCCTCCTCGGCGGCGGGCTGGCCCGATCCGGGAGGCTGCTCTTCGAGCCGATCCGCCAGGCACTGGGTCGCCACCTCGGCGTGGTCCGGCAGCCGCGGCTGGTGCCCGCCACCCTGCAGGACGAGGCCGGCGTCCTCGGCGCCGCCCTCCTGGCCTGGGAGGCGCTCGGGCGGACGCCATGATCCTCACCGTCACACCCAACATCGCCCTCGACATCACCTACCGGGTCGACCAGCTCACGCCGGGGTCGAGCCACCGCGTGCGAAGGGTCGAGGAACGGGCCGGCGGCAAGGGGGTCAACGTCGCCCGCGTCCTCCGCGCGCTGGGCCACGACACCGTGGTCCTCGGGTTCGTCGGCGGCGCGACGGCCGGCACCGTCACGTCCGACCTCGCTCGCGGCGGGCTCGCCCACGAGCTCATCGCGGTCGAGGGACCGACGAGACGGTCCATCGCCGTGGTGGACTCCAGCAACGGCGAGGCGACCCTCTTCAACGAGGCGGGCCCTCGCGTTCCCGCCACGAGCTGGGACGACCTCGAAACGAGGCTCGCCGCGAGGCTGCCGATGGCGACGGCGCTGGTCGTCTCCGGAAGCCTGCCACCCGGCAGCGACGACGCCGCCTGCGCCCGGCTCGTGCGCCTGGCCGCCGCGCATCGGGTCACGGTCCTGGTCGACACCGTCGGTCCGGCCCTCCTCCAGGCCGCCGCGGCCGGGGCCGACATCGTGAAGCCGAACGCGGGCGAGCTGCTCGACACCACCGGCGTCTCCGACATCGCCGCGGCGGCCACCGAGCTCAGGCGGCGGGGCGCGAAGGCCGTCGTGGTCTCGCTCGGGGCGGCCGGGATGGCCGCGTTCACCCCGGAGGGATCCTGGCGGGCGGCGCCTCCGACCCGGCTCGCCGGCAACCCCACCGGATCCGGCGACGCCGCCGCGGCGGCGCTCGTCGCCGGAGCAGTCGCCAGCGCACCATGGCCCGATCGGCTGCGCGATGCCGTCGCACTGTCGGCCGCGGCCGTGCTCCAACCGACGGCCGGGATCGTCGACCTGCGCGACTACCGTCGGTTCGTCCCCCAGATCCTCGTGGAGGAGCGCCATGCCCTTGGCCTCGACCGCTGACATCGTGACGTCCGCGGCGCGCGACCGCCGCGGCGTCGGCGCCTTCAACGTGGTCCAGCTCGAGCACGGGCAGGCCATCGTGTCCGGTGCCGCCCAGGCCGGCGCCCCGGTGATCCTCCAGGTCAGCCAGAACACGGTCCGGTACCACGGCGGGCTCGAGCCGGTCGCCCTGGCGACCCTTGCCATCGCCCGGCGCGCGACCGCGCCCGTGGCGGTCCACCTCGACCACGCCGAGTCGCCGGAGCTGGTGCAGGAGGCCGTGGGGCTCGGCTTCACATCGGTGATGTTCGACGGGTCCAGGCTGCCCTACGAGGCGAATGTCGCCGCCACGGCCGAGGTCGTGGCCCAGTGCCACGCCCGTGCCGTCTGGGTCGAAGCGGAGCTGGGCGAGGTCGGCGGCAAGGATGGCGTGCATGCGCCAGGGGCACGCACCGACCCGGAGGAGGCGGCCAGCTTCGTGGCCGCGACCAAGGTCGACGCCCTCGCCGTCGCCGTCGGCACCTCCCATGCCATGCTCACCCAGGGCGCCGCGCTGGACTTCGAGCTCATCGCACGGCTCGGCGCCCGCGTGGAGGTCCCCCTCGTCCTGCACGGCTCCTCGGGCGTGCCCGACCCCGACCTTACCCGGGCGGTCGCCGCGGGGATCACCAAGGTGAACATCTCGACGCGCCTCGGCAAGGCGTTCACCGCCGCCGTGCGCACCTGCCTCAAGGACAACCCGTCGGTGGTCGACACCCGCACCTACCTCGGCACGGCCCGCGAGGCCGTGGCGGCCGAGGTGCGCCGCGTCCTGGAGGCGCTCGGTCAGGGTCGGGCGGCTCCGCTGTCCAGCCGGAAGTCGTAGACGAAGGGCACGTCCGGCTGGGCGCCCGCCGCCCCTGGAGGTGCCCGATGGACGGCGAGCCAGAGATCCGAGAGCGAGACCTCGCCTTCCCGCAGGTCGGCGATCTCCAGATCGCCGGCGAGGATGGACTCGGCACGCCCGGCGTCACCATGGAGCACGGCGGCCCGCGCCTCCAGCAATCGGAACCTCCCGGCGAACGACGACGGCGGCGCCGTCTGCGCGAGCGCGATCGCCTCCGGGAGGCGGTCCGCCGCGATCAGCGCCTCGATCGCCTCGACCCGGAGCTGCGGGAGGTCGGGCATCAGGTCCAGCGCCCGCAGGTACTGCTCGGCCGACCGCCCGGGCGCTCCCGTCAGGCCGCTCGCGGCCGCGAGGTTGCGCAACGCGAGCCAGGAGGCCGGCTCCAGCGCGCACGCCGCCCGCCAGGCTTCGACGGCGGCCTCCCGATGGCCCGCGTTCCACCGGACGACCCCCCGGTGCAGCATCGATGCGGCCGAGTCGGCCGCCCCTTCGAGCAGGCCGGACCAGGACCGGCCGACCACATAGGAGCGCGGCGTCCCGGGCGGCGGCGCGCCCGTTTCCAGCAGAGTGACCCACGGCTCCTGGTCGTCCCCGAGGCTGGACCGGGGGAACAGGCGGTCGATCACGGGCGAGGGCGGCTCCCGCGCCACCTCACGCCGAAGCGACTCCAGCGCTCCCCATCCCGAGCCGGCGTGCACCCGCTCACCTTGCCGGTCGTCGTCGGCCCGTGCGCCCCCACCGAGCACGGACTCGGCCTGCGCCTCGGCGACCGCCGGCTCCAGGCACCCGACCGCGTCGGCCCACTCCCCGTGGACCGCGTCCGCGGGGACCGAGACCGGTCCGTAGACCTCGGTCCACGACCAGCTGGCTCCTGGGCCGAGCGGAACGTGCTCGAGCTGGGTCCTGGTCAGGCCGCCCTGGATCTCGAAGTAGGACTCGGTGGCACCGGTGAGGAACTCCTGCCAGCGACGCCCGCCAGGACGGTTTCCCCAGCTGAACAGCTTCCGCCCATGGAGCCGTGCGGAGGACACCTGCAGCAGCCCGACGCCGGCCGCGTCGACCGCCGCGATCCAGGGAAGCCTCCCTGGGTCCAGCTCGAAGAAGTGGTCGGCGGTCCGCGTCGCCGCAAGCGGATAGGTGAGGTCTGGCCCCGCGGGCCCCGGCACGGGAACGCGACGGAGCCGTCGCGCGTAGGTGAACTCCAACGCCGAGCGGCTGGGGACCACGACCCGGGTGCCGGGGGAGCTGGCGACCGCCACGTTCGACCACCAGTAGACCGGCACGGCGTGGGCATTGGGGTTGGTCACCTTGATGTCGACCGCAAGGCGGCGCGACCTGGCTCCCAGCCTGAAGTCCACCTGGTAGACGAGCTCACGCATACGCTCCCACTCGTAGATGCGAAGGCCTGGAGTGCCATCGGGGAACCCGAGGGAAGCCGCATGGACAGGCGAGCACGTCAATGCCGTATGCCCCGTGGTCCCCAGATTCCACTCGACTCCGCCCGGGAACCAGGCATTTCGCAATCCGAGGTTGCCAAGCTGGATCCGGTCGTTGTTGTAGAGAAGCTCTCGACCGCCGACCTTGTCCTCCAGGGACCAGAGCCGGCCACCAAGGTCGAGAAGGACCATCGCACGCAGGTAGCTGTTCTCCAGGATCGCCACGGTGGTCTCTTGTGGCACGAGTTCGCGTGCGTAGTCGTCCTGCAGCCGGTAGGGCAGCACGCTGCTCACGTGTCCGTAACCGATGTTGCGGGCCATCTCCTCGTCCAGCCCTGTGCCGTCGACGTCGTCGTGCAGGTCACCGAGAAGGCGCAACGGCGGAAGCGGGTTCTCGGACCCTCGCTTTGACATGGCGAAGACGGTTGAGTGGATGTCGAGCGTGGTCATCTCTCCGCTGGGACCTAGAAGTCCTGGCCACCGACATCGACCTGGCCGTCTGCCGCGAGCCAGCCAAGCGACTCGTGCAGGGCGTCCAGCGAGCTGTACCGCGGTGTGTATCCGAGGATGTCGCGGGCCCGGTCGATGCTCGCGGCGATGCTGCGGCCGGCGTGGTCGCGGGTAACGCCGGCGTGCTCGGCGCCGACCCGCCGTTCGAACTCCGACCAGTCGACGAGGTCGAGCAGCGGCTCGCGACCGAACCACCCGGCAACCCCGGCGGCCAGTCCGCGCATCGTCATGGCCTGCTCGGAGACCACGTGGAAGCTCGACCCGATCGCGGCCGGACGGGTCAGCGCCCGTTCGAAGGCCTGCGCGACGTCGTCGGCGTGGACGTGGTGCAGGACGCCGAGCCCGAGCTGGGGCAGGGCGAGCGGTTCGCCGGTGGCCAGCCGCCGCCAGACATCTGGGTCCAGGTTGCCGGCAGGGGTGATGACCGGCCAGCCCGGACCGCTGATGTGCCCAGGGTGCAGCACCACGCTCGGCACCCCGCCCGCGACCGTCTCCCGGTGCAACAGCGCCTCGATCGCCGCCTTGCCCGTGCCGTACTCGCCATACGCGGTGCGCGGCTCGTCCTCGGTGACCGGCACCCGTGCGGCCGGGCCATGCACCCAGATGGTGCCGCAGTGCACCAGCAGGGGCCGGGTCGGCCGGAGGGCGTCAACCAGTTGCTGCGCCGACGCCGCACTGAAACAGAGCATGTCCACGACGACGTCGGGACGCAGCTCGGCGATCCGGTCGCCGAACGTCCCGGCCGCGTCCTCGGCCTCCCGGTCGACGGCGACCCGCTGGACCGACCGCCATTCCGGCGCCGACCGGTACGGCTCGCGCTCGCCCCGGCTCAGCGCCAGGACCTCGTGTCCGCCTCGGACCAGGCGCGGGACGAGGTAGGTGCCGACGTGGCCGGTGGCTCCGATGACGAGGACGCGACCCACCTCGCCAGTCTAGCCGCTGCGCCATGAGACAGCGGGCCCATGCCATGCCAGCTGGAGTGGTCAGCATCACGCACCCGGAACCCGCGGTCACGGTCGGCCCTCCCGCACCGTTTCCAGAGCGATCCTGACCCGCTCGTACTCCGCGTCGATCCGCGCGATGAGCTCGTCCGCCCCCTCCAGGATTCCCGACCTGGCCAGAGCCTCGAGTCGGCGACTCAGCTCCGAGAAGCTCGTTGCCCCGAAGGTGGCCCCGTTGGACTTCAGCGTATGCGCCGCCCGTCGGACTTCGTCGGCCTGGCCGTGCTCCATCCCTCGCCTCGCGGCCTCGACCAGCCGGGGCGCGTCGCTCAAGAACGTGCCGATGAGCGCCGTGAGGAGACCACGGTCATCTCCGATGGTCGCCACGAGGCGCTCCAGCGCCGGCGGATCGAGCACCCCGGCGATGGCAGGCTGCCCTTGCGGCTCCCGCTCTGGTGGTACCTGCGCGCCCTCGCCGGACCCGCCCGCCGGAACCGGAGGCTGTGGGGCGACGTTGGTTCGGCAGCGGCGTAGCGCGGCGGCCAGCTCGTCAACTCGGATCGGCTTGCTGAGGTAGTCGTCCATCCCCGCGGCCAGACAGGCCTCGCGCTCCTCCGGCATGGCGCTGGCGGTCGCCGCGATGACGTGCGGCCGTCGTCCCTCTGGCCATCGTTGGTGGATGCGGCGGGTGGCCTCCAGCCCGTCCATCGTCGGCATCTGCACGTCCATGAGCACGACGTCATAGGGCTCCCGTTCCAGCGCCTGGAGTGCCTCCAGCCCGTTCGCGGCCACCTCGGCCCGATAGCCGAGCTTCTGCAGCACAAGCAACGCAAGCTGCTGGTTGACGACGTTGTCCTCCGCCACCAGGATCCGCAGGGGCACACGCTCGGCCAGTCGCTCGACCGGCCCCGGCCCTTCTCGGGACGCCGCACGAACGTCGGCTGGAGTCGCACCGAGGACGTTCATGAGCGTGTCGTACAGCTGTGACGGCTTGATCGGCTTTGTCAGCGAGGCGGCGAACTCCACACTTCCCCGGACCTCTTCCCGGGATCCGAGCGACGTCAGCAGGAGGAGGGGCAAGGCACGCGCGTCGCGGTGGCGGCCGATCTCCTCTGCCAGCGTGACGCCGTCCATCTCCGGCATGTGCATGTCGAGGATCGCCAGGTCGAAGGGATCGCCTCGGCGAATCCACTCCAGCGCTTGGGCGGGGGAGGCGGTGTCGCGCGCCAGCATGCCCCACGATTCCGCCTGCCCGACCAGGATGCGGCGGTTGGTGGCGTTGTCGTCCACGATGAGCACTCGCCGGCCATCGAGCTGGGGCGGCGGTCCTTGCTGATCGGCGCGGGCAAGGCCGGGAGCCTGTTCGGCCTGGATGGTGAAGTGGAAGGTGGAGCCCTTTCCGACCTCACTCTCCACCCAGATCGTCCCGCCCATCAGCTCGCACAGCCGCTTGCTGATCGCAAGGCCCAGGCCCGTGCCGCCATACCGGCGGGTCGTCGAGGCGTCGACCTGGCTGAAGGATTCGAACAGGCGGCTCTGCCGGTCCTTGGGGATGCCGATGCCGCTGTCCCGGACGGAAAAGTGGAGCCTGTGCGATCGCCCGACCTCCTCCTCGCCCGGCTCGAGCGCCTTCCCGTCCACCGAGAGGACCACCTCGCCCGTGTCAGTGAACTTGATCGCGTTGTTCAGCAGGTTGATCAGGATCTGCCGCAGGCGGGTGGCATCGCCCACGATCGCGCTCGGCAGCCCCTGATCGAACAGATACGCCAGGTTGAGCCC
>DASUZB010000213.1:0-9074 GCA_036377075.1 Actinomycetes bacterium
AGGCCGGGCCGGTCGGCGAGCCCCTGCTGGCCGCGAGCGGAGCCGAGCGATGACCGCCCCACTCGCCGACGTGCTCGACCGGCAGCAGGTCGAGGAGCGGCGGCGCGCCCTCCGCGCGCTGCTGCGGCACCCGCTGCTCACCCGCGCCGGGCCCGATCCCGCCGCGTTCGCGCTGGTCCGCAGGCACGCCAGCTGGCTTCGCGAGTGGCTGGCGGCCAACGTCGGCTGGTCGCTGCAGGTGGACACCGGACTCGCGCGGCTCCGCAAGCTGCCCGGGCGGCTCGACGACCGCACCCGTCCGGCCCTCGCGGAGCCTGCCAAGGTACCGTTCAGCCGCCGCCGCTACGTGCTCGCCTGCCTGGCGCTCGCCACCCTGGAACGGGCCGACGCCCAGGTCACCCTTGGCTGGCTGGCCGAGCGGGTGCTGGCGCTGGCGACCGATCCCGCGCTCGCCGACGCCGGCTTCTCCTTCACGCTCGACTCGCGCGAGGAGCGCGCCGACCTGGTGGTCGTCGCCCGGCTGCTGCTCGCGACCCAGGTGCTCACCAAGGTCGCCGGCGACGAGCAGTCGTTCGTCACCGCCAGCGGGGACGCCCTCTACGACGTCAACCGCCGGGTCCTCGCCACCCTGCTGGTCGCCCAGCGCGGCCCGTCCACCGTGACCGGGACCGGCCTGGAGGCGCGGCTGGGCACGGTAACCGAGGAGCTGGTGCCCGACAGCGACGAGGGCCGCAACCGCGCCATCCGCCATCAGCTCGCCCGCCGGCTGCTCGACGACCCCGCGCTCTACTACGACGAGCTGAGCGACGCCGAGCGGGCCTACCTGTCGAGCCAGCGTGGTTTCCTGGTGCGGCGCCTGACGGACGCGACTGGGATGGTGGCCGAGGTCCGCGCCGAGGGGCTGGCCCTGCTCGACCCGACGGGCGAGGCGACCGACCTGACCATGCCCGAGGAGGGCACCGACGGGCACGCCACGCTCCTGCTCGCCAAGCACCTGGCCGAGCACGCGCGGGCACGCCCAGGCGAGCCGGTCCCGCTGGTGGCGCTCCAAGAGCGCTTGGCCGAACTCGCCGTCGAGCACCGCGCCCGCTGGCGCAAGGGCAGCGACGAGCCGGGCGCCGTCGCGGCCTTGTGCCGGCTGGCGGTCGACCGGCTGGAGGCGCTCGGGTTGGCACGGCAGGACGGCGGCGGCGTGACCCCACTGCCGGGCCTCGCCCGCTTCGACTACGCCGAGCCCGCCGTCCAGGGCGGCCTCGGAGAGGGGGCGCCGGCATGAGCGCCGACTACGGGAACGGCCAACACCCGCCCGGCGACAGCCACCGCCCCGACGGCCACTGGCAGGGGCGCGAGGACGACGGCCACGGGCTGCCGCCGCGGGACCGCTGGCAGCCGCTGCGCGCCGGCCTGGTCGACCTGTTCCTCTACGACGACGAGGAGTTCCGCTTCCGCGACGGCCACCTGCTGCTGCGCGGCAACAACGGCACGGGCAAGTCCAAGGTGCTCGCGCTCACCCTGCCGTTCCTGTTCGACGGCGAGCTGGCGCCCCACCGGGTCGAGCCGGACGCCGACCCCGCCAAGCGGATGGAATGGAACCTCCTGCTCGGCGGTCGGTATCAGGAGCGGCTCGGCTACACCTGGCTGGAGTTCGGCCGCCTCACCGAAGAAGGCACCCCGGCATACCTGACGCTCGGCTGCGGCCTCAAGGCGGCGGCTGGCCGCGGCATCGCAGCGCGCTGGTTCTTCGTGACCAGCCAGCGAGTCGGCGCCGACCTCCACCTGGTCAGCACGGCGGGCACGGCGCTGGTCCGCGAGCGGCTCATCGAGGCGCTCGCCGAGCGCGGCCGCGTCTACGACTCCGCCGAGGCGTACCGGCGCGCGGTCGACGAGGCCCTCTTCCACCTGGGCCCGGACCGCTACGACGCGCTGGTGAACCTGCTGGTCCAGCTCCGCCAGCCGCAGCTCTCCAAGCGGCCGGACGCGCCCAAGCTCTCGCGGGCGCTGTCGCAGGCGCTGGCCCCGGTCGACCAGGCGGTCCTCGCCGACGTCGCCGAGTCCTTCCACGACCTCGAGCAGCAACGTGACGAGCTGCGTGGCCTGACGGACACCCGAACCCACGTCGAGCGCTTCCTCGACCGCTACCGCCACTACGCGCGCATCGCGTCCCGCCGGCAGGCCGCCGAGCTGCGCTCCGCCCAGGCCAGCTACGAGGCCACCAACCGTCAGCTCGCGACCGTCCGGGAGGAAGTCGCCGAGGCAAGCGCGGCGATGCGCACCACCGAGGAGGAGCTGCGCGGGACCGAGCGTGACCTGGCTGCCGCGCGCGCCTCGGCCCAGGAGCTGGCCAGCCGCTCCGAGATCAAGGATCTGAGCCGTGCCGAGGAGCTGGCCAAGCTCGCCCGCGGTACGGCCGATCGCGCCCGGCGGGATGCCGGCGATGCCGAGCGCGTCCGCGAGCGGCGCCAGGAGGCCCGCACTCGGGCCGCCGAGGCCGCCGGCGCGAGCCGGCAGGCAGTGCTGACGGCGGCCGAGGAGGCGGCCGCCGCGGCGGTCGCGGCGGGCACGGCCCGCGACCACGAGCTGCTGGTCGCCCCGCTGTCGCTTCCCGACGGCCCTGGCGACCCGAGCGGAGGCGTCGACGAGCCGGCCCTGGGCCGCGCCGGCGGAGCGGCAGCCGCGCTCGCCCGCCGGCGGGAGCAGGCGGTTGGTCATGTGCGGTCACTGGTGGAGCGGGCCGCCCGGCTCGCAAGCCGCCTGGCCGGAGAGCGCCACCGGCTCGACGAGCTCACTGGCCAGCGGGACGCGGCCGCCGAGGCCCGCCGCGCCGCCGAGCAGGCACTTGCAGCCGCCGGCCGCGGCCTGGTCGAGGAGTGGCGCGCCTACACGGACGGGCTCGCCGAGGTGCGGCTTGCCGACCAGGACGGGGTCCTCGCCGCCCTGGCGGAGTGGACCGACACGCTGGCCGGCGCGAACCCGGCACGCGCGGCCATCACCGCCGCCGGCGCCGACGCCCGCAACCGCCTCGCCGAGTCGCGCGCCGAGGCCCTTGCCCAGCTACACGCCGCCAAGGAGGCCCTGGCGGAACTCGTCCGGCAGCGCGACCGGCTGGAACGCGGCGAGCACGAGCAGCCCCCGCCCCCCTACACGCGGGCTGCCGGCGTGCGGGACGGCCGCGCCGGCGCCCCACTGTGGCAGGTGGTCGACTTCCGGGAGGGCGTCGGCGAGGCCGAGCGGGCCGGCCTCGAGGCAGCGCTGGAGGCCGCCGGGCTGCTTGACGCCTGGGTC
Organism: Actinomycetes bacterium; assembly: GCA_036377075.1. Classification (GTDB taxonomy): domain Bacteria; phylum Actinomycetota; class CALGFH01; order CALGFH01; family CALGFH01; genus DASUZB01. Next base: position 3,283 of record DASUZB010000213.1, read on the forward strand.
GCCCCGGACGGCCGGCTGCTGGATCCCAGCACCCACGACGTGGTGGTGACCGCGGGCGTGGCAGTGACCCCGAACCTCGGCGCCGTGCTCCGGCCGGCGGTCGACCGGGACGACCCCCCGGCCGCCGCCCTGAGCGACGCGACCGTCGCGGCGGTGCTCACCGGCATCGGGCTCGGCCCGGGCGGCGCGGGGGCGTGGGTGGACCCGGTCGGCGGCTGGCGCCTGGGCGTCGCCCAGGGTGCCTGGGCGAAGCCGGCGGCCCGCTTCATCGGCCGGGGCGCCCGCGAGGCCGCACGCCGCCGGCGCCTGGCCGAGCTGGCCCAGGAGATCGCCGAGGCCAAGTCGGCGGTGGGCGCCGCCGACCGGTACCGCGAGGCGGCGGAGGCGCGCCAGCGCGCCCTGGAGGCCGAACTGGCAGGCACCCCTGACGACCAGCCCCTACGCGACGCCCACACCGCCGCCTCGCGCGCCACGACGGACCTGCAGCGGTGCCAGAAGTGGGCTGATGCTCAGGAGGCGGCGGTGGCCGAGGCCGCCACCGCCGCGGCCGGCGCCGAGGAGGACCGCGACCAGGCCGCCGCCGACCTGGCGCTGCCCACAGAGCCGGAGGCCCTCCAGGCGGTGCGCGACGCAGTAGGCGCCTACCGCACCGCGGTAGCGCGCCTCTGGCCCGAGGTCCGCGGCCACACTGACCGGCTCGGCGCCCGCCGCGCCGCCGAGGCGGAGCTGCGCGAGGCCGAGGAGGCGGCGCAGCGGCGAGCGGAGGAGGCGCACGCCACCGACACCGAAGCGCACGCAGCCGAGCGCAGGCGGGACGAGGTCCGTGCGCAACTCGGCGCGACCGTCGCCGAGATCGGCGCCAGGCTGGAGGCGGCCAAGGCCGAGGTCGGACGCCTCGAAGGCGAGGCCAAGCGGCTCGGTGACGCGTGCCTGAACCTCACCGGCCGGCTCGGCAACGCGGCGGGCCGTGAGCAGGAGCTGGTCGCCAACCTCGAACGGGACACCGAACGGCGGTCGCGGGCGACCACGGCCTTCCAGCGGTTCGCCGCCACCGGCCTGCTCGCGACCGCCCAGCCCGAGCTGGACCTGCCCGACCCGTCGGTTGCCTGGGCACCCGACCCGGCGGTGCGGGTCGCCCGCCGGGTCGAGCAGGCCCTCGCCGAAGTCGAATCCGACGACCCCGCCTGGGATCGCGTCCAGCGTGAGCTCACCCACGGCTTCAAGGAGCTGGCGGACGCGCTCAGCCGCTACGGCCACGAGGCCACCGCCGACCTCGCCGAAGACCGCTACGTGGTTGCCGTCGCCTTCCAAGGCCAGCGCCGCACCCCGGACGAGCTGTCCGGCCTCCTCGGCGAGGAGATCGACCACCGCGAGCGGGTGCTCAGCGCCAAGGAGCGGGAGCTGCTCGAGGAGCACCTCGTCAACGAGGTCGCCAGCCACCTGCAGGAGCTGATCGCCGACGCCGAGGACCAGGTCGGCCAGATGAACGCCGAGCTGGAGGAGCGGCCCACCAGCACCGGCATGCGGCTGCGCTTCCGCTGGGAGCCGCTGCCCGACGGGCCGCCGGGCCTCGCCGAGGCCCGCCGGCGGCTGCTGCGGCAGGCGAGCGAAGCCTGGTCGGTCGAGGACCGCGCCGCCGTCAGCGCGTTCCTGCAGGAGCAGATCGCCGCCGAGCGGGCACGCGACGACAGCGGCACCTGGCTCGAGCACCTCACCGCCGCGCTCGACTACCGGGCATGGCACCGCTTCACCATCGAGCGCTGGCAGGACGGCCGCTGGCGCTCCGCCGCCGGCCCGGCCTCCAGCGGCGAGCGGGTGCTCACCGTGACCCTGCCGCTGTTCGCCGCGGCGTCGGCGCACTACCGGTCGGCGCAGCCGGCCGCGCCGCGCCTGGTCCTGCTCGACGAGGCGTTCGCCGGCGTCGACGACGACGCCCGCGCCAAGTGCATGGGGCTGCTGGCTACCTTCGACCTCGACTTCGTGATGACCAGCGAGCGGGAGTGGGGCTGCTACCCCACCGTCCCCGGCCTCGCCATCCACCAGCTCAGCCGGCGGGAGGGCATCGACGCGGTCCACGTCACCCGCTGGGAGTGGGACGGCCGCGCCAGGACCCGCGTGGAGCCGCCGGCGAGGCGGGTGACGGTGCCACCCGACGACGGCGGCGGCGAGCGGCGACCGCAGGCGCTGTGGTAGGCGGCACGGTGAGCGTGGCGCGGCGCCGAGGTCGGCCGGCGGAGCGCTCAGGCAGGCGGCCCGGTGTGCGTCGCACCTCGGCCAGGTCGGCCATCGGCGGTGCTGTGGTAGGCGGCGGGCGAGCGTGGCGGGTGGAGCCTCACCGGCCTGCGGGGACACTTTGGTAGGCCGCCGGTGAGCCCGGAGCGCCAGGCCGGGCCGCCGGCGGAGGTTGACCTCGACCGGCTGCGGCGGCTGGTCGGCGGCGAGGATCTGCGCTGGCTGGTCGAGCGCGTCCGGGCACGGCTCGAGCGGGGGCTGCCGCTTGACGGGACCGTGACCCTGGAGGGCGCGAGCGAGGCCCAGCGGCGCGCCGTCGCGCGGCTGCTGGGCCGTCCCGCCGGGAGGGGCGCCTCGCTGAGCGTCGCCCTGCCCGCGGTCGAGGCCGTGCTGCGCGGCGCTGGCCTCGCCCCCGACCTCGGCACCGCCGTCCAGGCACTCGCCGGCCCGGTCACCGACCGCGCCGCCGAGCGATCCGCTGTCGAACGCCGCTGGTCCGCAGCGCTGGACGTCGCCGAGCAGGCGGCCCAGCGCCGGCCCGCCCTGACCCCGTGGGCCGAGTGGCTTCGCGGCACCGGCCTCCTGCGGCGGCTCGCGCGTGGGAATCCAGCGTGGGCGCAGGAGCTGGTCGAGCAGGCGGTCGCGGTGCTGGACCTCCTGCCGGCGCGCGGGCAGCCGCTCTCGGTCCTGGCGGCCTCCGCGGCCGGCGGCGGGCACCGGCTGGACCCCGACCAGCCGCTGGCGACCCTGGTCCTGCGCGCAGCCTCCCTCATCGGCAGAGTCCCACCGGGAGACGGCGCCGAGTGGCGCAGGACCGTGTGGGCGTCGGTCGGCGTCCTGGCCGGGGAGCTGACCAACCCGGTGCTCGCCCTGAACCTGCCGGGCGACCCGCGGACGGCCACGGGACAGGCGCTGACGCTCTGGGCGGAAGCAGGCCAGCCGGTGCACCTCGCTGCACGGCAACTCCTGCGCGACCCGCCCGACCTGTCAGCCTTGCAGGGACGCGACGTGTTCGTGTGCGAGAACCCCAGCGTGGTGGCCGAGGCCGCCAACCGGCTCGGCAAGGCCAGCGCACCGCTGGTCTGCGCCAACGCCCACCCGGGCGCCGCCGCCACGGTGCTGCTGCGCCAACTCGGCGCCGCCGGCGCGCGGCTGCGCTACCACGGCGACTTCGACTGGCCCGGAATCACCATCGCCAACGGCATCGTCGCCCGTTTCGGGGCGCTGCCCTGGCGCCTGGACACCGGCGCCTACCGTTCGGCCGCCGATAGGGACGGCCCACCACTACGCGGCCGGCCCGTCACCAGCACCTGGGACCCCGCCCTGACCCAGGCCATGCTGGAACTCTGCGTCAAGGTCGAGGAAGAGCAGGTCCTCGACGACCTGCTCGCCGACCTCGCTAACCCGGCACAGGCGGTGGAGTGACCACCAGACTGGACTACTGCTCTCGCCGGTCGCCGGAGCCGATGGCGGAGGCGGGTCGGTCCGCGCGGGTTGGAACGTCCGGTCCGGACGTGAGCGGGTTCTGCCGTTGGCGTGAGGCGGCGCATGCGCCTGCGGAGTTGCCTCAGCGTGGGACCACCGTGACCGGGCAGCGAAGGCCCGGCGCCCGGGCGAGGCGCTGGTCGGCGGTGAGCAGGGCGCAGCCCAGCTGCTCGGCGAGCGCGACGTAGGTGGCGTCGTAGGCCGAGAGGTTGTCCCGAAGCCCCCAGACGCGGTCCAGGATCCCGAAGACCGGATACCGGACCATACCGAGGTGGCGCCAGGTATCGAGTGCGGCCCAGCCGGCGTCCGAACCGATCTTCGCGCCGGCGACCTGGCGCCGAAGGCCACTGGCCACCTCCGCGTCGATCAGGTGCGGGACGTGAAGCTGCTCGTTGGCGAGGGCGCGGCGGGCGACGCCGGCGTTCAGCAGCGCCGCCAGGGCGGCGGACGCGTCGACGACGATCATCGCGTGCCGCGTTCGGCGTCCAGGTCGGCCACGATCGCCGCCGGGGCGACGTCCAGGTCGGGCAGGGCACCGAGCAGCGCTGGGTTGTCGGCTCGGCGGGAGCTCTGCGCCAGTTCGCGGATGGCGACAGCGCTGACCGAGGTCCCTTCGCTGGCGGCCAGCCGTTCGAGGCGCTCGACGATGTCGTCCGGCACGTTCCGCAGGTAGAGCGTCTTCATGTCGCAGAATGCTAGCATCTTGCTTGCGCATCAGCAATGGACGGTCGGTCCCAGTCCGTTGGTCAGGTACCCAGGTAGGTATCGACGTCGTCGAGGGCGTCCTCGGCCCGCGGGCCGACCAGTGGGTCGCCGCGCTGGCGGTCCAGGGCCGCCCGGACGGCCTCGGTGTCGAGCTGGCGGTGGACGCGGGCGAGGTGGCCAAGGCAGGTCGCCGCGACCGCGGCCAGGGGCCGGTCCTGGCCGTCGAGCAGCCGCAGGCACAGGTCCTGGACGGCCTGCCCGTCCGGGTGGTGGAAGGCGGCGCCGACCAGGGCCCGCGCCGCCGCCCGCGGGTCGCCGCGCTCCAGCGCCGCCAGCACGTCGGCGGGGGTCGCCGGTGCCGGTTCCTCGTAGCGCAGGTGGCTCATGGCGCGATGATCCTCCCCCGGGCGTCGACCAGGCCAGCGCGCCGCAGCGCGGCCTGCATCTCAGGGCGCAGCTCGCTCCAGGCGCGGACGTGGCCGTGGAACACCTGCTGGCCCGGGTAGGTCTCGTCGAGCACGACGATCTCCTGGTTGGCCGGGTCGACACCGACGCGGCGCGCGGAGGTGGGCTTGACCTGGACGGAGCGGTCCAGCGCCGCCTGGCCGTTACGTGGAGCCCCGGCGACGTCGCCGCGCTGGGTCGGGCCGTGCTTGGGGGACGGCTCGTACCGGGGGCCGCCGCCGGCGGGCGGCTCGCCGCCACCCGACCCACCCTCGGCAGCGGCGGCCAGCAGCACCCCCGAAGTGATCGCCGCGGCACCGGCGGCGACCTGCCCGGCCGCGGCGCTCACGCTCACCGCCCCGGCGCTTGCGGTCACGCCGCCACTGGCCAGCGCGAGCGAGCCGCCACCGAACAGCCCGGCGAGCAGGGCGCCGCCGCCGGCCGCCAGCGCCACCAGGCCGACGACGACCAGTACCGCCGCGAGCGCCAGGAGCACGCTGCGACCGCTCGGGAAGCAGTCGGTGATGTCCCCGCAGTTGTCCGCCCGCGCGACGCCCGCCGTCCCGGCCACCAGCCAGATCGCCGCGCCGATGCTGATGGTCAGCCGCTTGGTCATGGCGTCGCCCCGTCGGCCGGGCGCGCGCTTGGCTGGCCGGTGTCGCGGTTTGCCTGCGTGGCATCGACCGGCGGGAGCAGCAGGCTCATGCACACGATCGCCGCGACGGTTGCGTACAGCAGTGGCGCGAAGTCCTGCGCGGTGACGATCGTCCCGCCAAGCGCCACGACGTAGGCGGTGCGGCCGATCAGCCAGGCGACCAGCCACCCCAGCACCGCGGCGAGCACCAGGCGAATGCCGAACGGCACCCGCAGCGCCCACCAGCGCGCCGGAGACAACCCAGGTAGCAGCAGCGTCTGCGCGCAGAACG
>DASUZB010000214.1:0-20560 GCA_036377075.1 Actinomycetes bacterium
CGGTGTTGACGTCCACGCCGACCGCGTTGACGCAGTCCTCCACCACCGCGTCGAGGGAGCGGGCCAGCTTGGCCTCGGCGAGGTCGTGCTGGTACTGGCCGACCCCGATCGACCTCGGGTCGATCTTGACGAGCTCGGCCAACGGGTCCTGCAGCCGACGCGCGATCGACACCGCGCCGCGCAGCGACACGTCCAGCCCCGGCAGCTCCTCGGCGGCGTAGGCGGAGGCGGAGTAGACCGAGGCGCCGGCCTCGGACACCACCACCTTGGTGAGCTTGCGGGCCGGCCCTCGCGCGAGCAGCTCGCCGGCCAGCTTGTCGGTCTCGCGTGAGGCGGTGCCGTTGCCGATCGCGACCAGCTCGACGCCGTGCTCGCCGGCGAGGCGCGCGAGCACGGCCAGCGCCTCGTCCCAGCGCCGCTGGGGCTGGTGCGGGTGGACCGTCGCGGTCGCCACCACCTTGCCGGTCGCGTCGACCACGGCGACCTTCACCCCGGTGCGGTAGCCGGGGTCGAGGCCCATGGTGGGGCGGGCGCCGGCCGGGGCGGCGAGCAGCAGGTCACGGAGGTTGGCGGCGAACACCCGCACCGCCTCGTCCTCGGCGGCCTGCCACAGGCGCGACCGCAGGTCGATGCCGAGGTGGACGAGGATGCGCGTGCGCCAGGCCCAGTGCACCGTCTCCAGCAGCCAGGCGTCCCCCGGGCGGCCGCGGTCGGCGACCCCGAAGCGCTGCGCGACCTGGCGCTCGTAGGCGTTCAGCCCCGCCTCCACCTGGTCGTCGGGGTCGAAGGTGAGGTCGAGGACCTGCTCGGCCTCGCCACGGAAGATCGCCAGCACCCGGTGCGACGGCAGCCGGGTGAACGGCTCCGAGGCGTCGAAGTAGTCGGCGAACTTCGCGCCGTCCTGCTGCCTGCCGTCGCGCACGCGCGAGACCAGGCGGCCGTGCGACCACATCCGCTCGCGCAGCGCGCCGATCAGGTCGGCGTCCTCGGCGAAGCGCTCGGCGAGGATCGCCCGGGCGCCGTCCAGTGCCGCCGCCGCGTCGGCGACGCCCTTGCCGGGGTCGGCGAAGGCGGCCGCCGCCGCCCCCGGCTCGCGCGACGGGTCGGCGAGCAGCTCGTCGGCGAGCGGTTCGAGCCCGGCCTCCCTGGCGAGCTGCGCCTTGGTGCGGCGCTTGGGCCGGTAGGGCAGGTAGATGTCCTCGAGCCGCGCCTTGGAGTCGGCCTCCGCGATGCGCGCCTCGAGCTCGTCGTCGAGCTTGCCCTGGGCACGGATCGAGTCGAGGACCGCCGCGCGCCGCCCCTCCAGCTCGCGCAGGTAGCGCAGCCGTTCCTCGAGCGTGCGCAGCTGGGCGTCGTCGAGGGCACCGGTCGCCTCCTTGCGGTAGCGGGCGACGAACGGCACGGTCGCGCCGCCGTCGAGCAGCTCCACCGCCGCCGCGACCTGGCGCTCCCCGACGCCGAGCTCCTCGGCGATGCGTCGCTGCACCGGGATCGTCATGGCGTGCATTGTGTAGCACGCGCGGGGGAGGCGTGCGGCAGGTCAGTCGGCGCTGCCGTTGCGGGTGGCCTCGCGGATGCGGGACTCCCACATGTGGGCGGCCTCGGAGACGACCTGGTCGGCGAAGAGGAACGGGGCCGCCGCCGGGGCCTCCTCGCGGCGCTGCACCAGCTGGCGGACGATGTCGGCGAAGCCGGTCAGGACGGTGCGCAGCAGCTCCTCGCAGATCGGCGCGGGCGCGCCGCGGATGGCCCTGGCGACCTCGCCGAGGTGCCACTCGACCTCGGCGGAGACCGAGGCCATGGCGTCCGCCCGCCCGTTGGTCATCTCGCCCGGCTCGCTCATCGGCCGCCTTCCAGGAGTTGCGTACTTCCGTGTTTACCACTCCGTGGACAGACTACGCAGCGCCGATCGGCTGTCAAGTCGTGCGAACTGCGGGCTTGCGCCGCGTCAGCGCAGGAAGGCGGCGGCCTGCGGCAGCCCGAACAGGGCCAGCTCCACGTAGGCCGCGATCGGCTCCAGCTCGGCCAGCTCGTTCACCCGCCCGGCACGCATCCAGCGGATGACCAGGTCGTCGACTGCCGCGACGGCGGCGCGGAAGACCTCCTCCGGCAGCTTGGGGAGGTCCTCCTGGCGCTCGCGGAAGCGGTCGTAGAGGTGCGCCAGCAGCCTGGCGTAGCCGTCCACGATCTGGTCGCGGATCGCCAGGGCGCGGAGCCCGGCGGCGGGCACCTCCAGCAGGAAGGCGCGCGCCGACGCCGGGAAGGCGGTCAGCTCCGCCAGGTAGGCGCGCACGTTGCGGCGGAGCTGCTCGACCGGGTCGCTGGCCGATCGCACCGCCTCGATCACCTTGAGGTACTGCGCCTGCCCGCCCTTCTGGAAGGCGATCAGGAAGCAGTCCTCCTTGTCCTTGAACTGCTCGTAGAAGGTGGTGCGGGACACGCCGGCGCGGCCGATCACGTCGGCGACGGTGGTGGCCACGTAGCCCTTCTCGGCGACCACCTCGACCAGCGCGCGCAGCATGCGGGTGCGCTGCGAGCGCACCACCACGTCGCGCGGGAGGCCGTGCGGCCCGCGCGGCAGCGAGCTCGGCGGCTCGGCGGTCTCGGTGGCCGAGCCCGCCGCCTCCGGCGGCACCTCGAACCCTGGCGACTCCATGACGCCCAGCCTACACAGGGGTGGCAGGCCGGCTCAGAAGCGCGACAGCGCCTCGATGAACGCCTTCTGGATGTCCCTCGGGTCGCGCACCTCGATGGCGACGCCGGCCGAGGCGCCGGCGATCTTCTGCAGGGCCTGCTGGTCGGCCTCCGGGCCGTAGCCGATCGCCACGATGTGCACCACCTGCTTGCCCTGGGTGTGCAGCTTGGCGATGAGCTGGTCGAGGTTGAGGCCCCCGCCCGGGTCGTCGTTGTGGCCGTCGGTGATCAGGATCACCGCGTTGAGGCGCTCGGGCTTGTACTGCGTGTGCATGTACTGCACCGCCGCCCAGGTGCTGTCGTACAGCCCCGTGTCCCCGTGGCTCGGCTGCAGCTTGGTCACGAACTCGGTGATCGTGTCCCGCCGGGTCCGGCCGCTGGGCAGCACCTCGCCCATCGGCCCCATCGGCAGGAACTGCTTGTAGTCCTTGTTGCCGTCGAGGTTGGTGGAGAAGATCCACTGGGCGAAGGTGCCCTCGTCGCTCAGCAGCGGCAGCGCCCCGAGGGCGGCGCGCTTGGCCAGGTCCATGCGCGTCGCGTTGGTGCCGGGGACCAGCTCCCGCATCGACCCCGAGACGTCGATCAGGGAGACGAGGTTGCCCTTCCTGCGGTTCTGCGAATAGCCCTTGACCAGCGCCGCGATCACGGTCGGCTCGGGCGTGGACAGGGCGTTGAGCTTCTGCCCGCCGAGCAGGCCGTTCTGCTGGGTGGCGAGCGGTCCCGCCTCGCCCTTGTGGTTGCGGAAGCCGGCCTGCTGGAACTTGGCCTGCCGCTCGGGATCCTGCAGGTACTCGAGGAAGCCGCCGGCCGCGACCCGCTTGGCGTCGTCCACCCAGGGGGCGTTGAGCACGACGTAGGGGTGGTCGGCCAGCACGGTGCCGTCGGAGGGGTAGACGGCGACCAGCGGCACCCGCGGCTTGGGCTGGTTCCCGTCGGCGTTGGGGTCGCCGGCGGGGTTGCCCTGGTTGTAGTCGAGCACCGACTTCTCCTCGACCGCCAGGGCGGAGAACACCAGCGGGACCGACTTGGGGTTCTGCTGGTCGGCCTGCTGCAGCTTGCTGAGCAGCTCGGCGCTGGACTGGGCGCGCTCCTTCACCCCTCGGTCGAAGCCGAGCAGCGCCCGCTGGACCAGCTCGTTGCGCAGCACCGAGACGCTCAGCGGGGTGGGCTTGTGGTAGACGAACTGGGCGGCCGCGTAGGCCGAGCCGACCAGCGTCCCCAGCCCGGCGGTGGACACGAAGGGGTCGCTGGTGCCCATGCGGAAGTCGCCGAGCTGCGGCTTGCCGGCCGCGGCCCAGCCCTTCAGGGCCAGGCCGTACGTCTGCACCCAGGTGGGTTGTCGGTTGGGCCAGCCGAGCCCCTGGGCGATGGGACGGGGCATGGCGATGACCACCGGCGAGGTCGCCACCCAGGGGAGCTCCGGCGGGATGATGTTGGGGCGGTGGTTGAGCGCCCGCTGCGCCTGCAGCAGCCCGACCCACTCGGTGGAGCTGGGCGACCACACCTCCGGCCTGGGCCCGTCGACCGGGCTGTTCCAGTCGTGGACCAATGCCGCGCCGGCCGCGGCGGACTCCTTGGAGGTGACGTTGATGCTGACGCAGCGCTCGTCCACGGTCGGCTTGGTGCCCGTGTACTCGGCGGCGAGCTGCTGCATCAGGGGGAACTTGTCGGGCGACGATGCCACGGTGACGGTGACGCAGTCCCGGCCGGGGGTGGCCTGGCCGAGGCGGCCCTCGGCGCCGAACAGGAACCGGGTCGCCAACACCACCACGAGCACGATGGCGGCGATGCCGGCGTAGAGGTACGGGCTGGGGCCGCGTCGCGGCCTGGTAACATGGCGACCTTCCACTACACCGTCCTCACCGTCAGGTCGGACAGGGCAGCGCCGGACGCGCCCTGCCGAGCTCCATTACGGCCGTGGGGGACGAGGCCCTGGTCTGGACGTCGCTGGGGGAGCGCGCAACGCTCGGCAAATCCACGCCGACCAGCATAACCACGTCGACGGCCGTTCGTCATGGGCGGGTTTCGGATAGTCCCGCCGGGTGATCACGGAACACCTTCATGGGCTAGGTATACCTGTCTGTCCGTCCATGTCCAGGGCGACCGGTGGGGGTCGTGCCGGCCGCCCTGGACGTGGTCCCCTGCCATTGTTCATTTCCGCGATATAGCCTTCTCTGGCCATTGCGGTTATGGTCGCGAGAATTACTGATTCGCGAGGTTTTGTACCATAGGTGTTTACCATTGGGGCAGTCAAGGGCCTCTTCGAAGTGCGGAAGAGCCGTGCATATCGCCCATGCCCGCCGCATTTCCGTCCCCCTCCAGATCCCGAGTTCCGCCCGCCCGGAGCGGGTGGTAGCGTGCCCGCAGGCGACCCGTCACGGGCACGTTGGCGGCGGTCGCGCCATGGGTGGTGGACAGATAGTGGTTGGTACCTGGCCAGGGCTGCTGAACCGGTAGCGGGCTCCAGGCTTGCGTCAGGGCTGGGGGGACCGGGCGATGCCCGAGGGTCCAGCAGGCAACCTCACCGTCCGGCGGTGGACGGGCATGCTCACCGAGACGGTGGTGCTCGCCGCGGCGTACGTGGCCGCCGCGAAGGCGGCCTTCTGGCTCGGCTTCGTGCACACCAGCATCGCGCCGGTGTGGCCGCCGAGCGGGATCGCGCTCGCCGCCGTGCTGCTGCGCGGCAACCGGGCGGCTCCCGGCGTCTTCCTCGGGGCGTTCGCGTTCAACGCGTCGACCCCGGTGCCGCTCTGGGTGGCGGCGGCGATCGCGACCGGCAACACCATCGAGGCCGTCACCGGCGGCTGGCTGCTGCGCCGCGCCGGCTTCCGCCGCGCCATCGACCGGGTCCGCGACGCCCTCGCCCTGGCGGGGCCGGCCGCGCTGCTGAGCACGGCGGTCAGCGCCAGCATCGGCGTCGCGATCCTGTGGCTGAGCGGCGCCGAGTCCGGCGGTGACCTGCGGACCGCCTGGGCGGTCTGGTGGCTGGGCGACGCCTCCGGCATGCTGACCGTCGCGCCGCTGCTGCTGCTCGCCGCCGGCTGGCGCCGCTGGCGCCCGCCCGAGCCGGTCAGGGTGCTCGAGGCCGTGGCGCTGGCGACGACCCTCGTGGTGGTCTGCAGCGTCGGCCTCACCGACCGGGTGGCGCGGCCTTTCTTGGTCTTCCCGGTGCTGGTGTGGGCGGCGATCCGCTTCCGCCAGGCCGGCGCGGCGGTCGCCAGCCTGGTGGTCTCGGCGGTGCTGGTGTGGCTGACGGCGCACGGCCACGGGCCGTTCGTCGAGTCGACCCAGACCCAGAGCTTCCTGCTCACCCAGACGTCCGCCGCGGCGGTCATGGCGACCGGCCTGATCCTGGCCGCGCTGACGGTGGAGCGGGAGCGGGCCGGCCGCACGCTGGGGGAGCGCGACCTGCAGCTGGCCGAGGCGCACGCCCAGGCCGAGCCGTCCCGCCGGCTGCAGAGCGGGCTGCTGCCGGTGCTCTCGCTGGGCGACTCGGGGCTGGAGCTGCGCACCCGCTACCAGCCCGGGCAGGAGCGGGCGCTGCTCGGCGCGGACTTCTACGACGCCCTCGAGCTCGCCGACGGCACCGTCGCCACGCTGATCGGCGACGTCGCCGGGCACGGCCCCGACGAGGCGGCGGTGGGCGTCGCCCTGCGGGCCGCCTGGCAGGGGCTGGTCCTCTCCGGCCACGGGCCCGACGCGGTGCTCGGCGGGCTGGACCGGGTGCTGGCCTACAACCGGCCCTCGGAGGAGATGTTCACCACCGTCCTCTGCACCTGGATCAGCCCCGACCGCAGCCGGGTCACGCTCGCGTCCGCCGGCCACCCGCCGCCGCTGCTGCTCGCGGCCGGGCGGGTGCGGGTCGAGGAGGTGCCGGGCGGCCCCGCCCTCGGCATCCACGACGACGGCTACGCGTGGGAGTCCAAGACGCTCGAGGTCGGCGCCGACTGGACGCTGCTGTGCTACACCGACGGGCTGGTCGAAGGGCACCAGTCACCCGGCTCGGTGGAGCGCTTCGGGATCGGGGCGCTGGTCGAGGCGGTCGCGGGCCTGCTCGCCTCCGGCGACGGGCTGGACGCCGTGCTCGACGGCCTGCTGGCGGCCGTGCACGGCGCCAACGGCGGCGACCTCTCCGACGACGTCGCCATCCTGTGCTGCTCGCCGTCACCGACCGCGGCCTGGCCCGGGCTGCTCGCCACCGCCGGCGGCGGGCAGGCGGCCGCGGCGACCCCCCGCTAGAGCTTGTCGTAGTCGGTGTTGGCGATGCACTCCACCACCTGGTCGTCGTCGAAGTCCTGCGAGCCGGGCACGGTCGGCACGTAGCCGACCAGCACGCCGTCCTGCAGCACCTGCGCCTCCAGGCCGGCGGCCCCGTCGGTGTCCCAGACCGCCTCGCGGCCGTCGGGGATCACCACGCGGATGCCGAACTGGAACACCCCGGCGCGCGCCACGTGGGCGAGCACCCGGCGCTGCCGCAGCCGTTCGACGAGCTGGACGACCCGTTCCTCGTTCACGCTTCGCTCCTTTACAGAAACGGTCGGTGGGCCTGCGCCGCTTCGTGCGCTGGCTTCCCCCGTCGCTCCGTCGTCGCCAGGGGCTCCTCCCTCGCTCCTGAAGTCCAGCCAGCGCGCGGCTCCGGCCCACCTCCCTAAACCCAGTGCCTGGGGCTCCTTCGTCGCTCCTCGGTCGGTCCAGCGCGCGGCTATGGCCCGCCTCCCTAAACCTCGAGAACCTTGGCACAGGAAAGCCGCTCCGGCATGAAGCGGGCGTAAGCGCGGCGGGGTAGGCTCCGCCTGCCGTGCGGCCGGGCCCAGGCGCCGCCCGCCGACGAGATGGGAGCGCTCTCACAGCCAGGGGTTATGATGTACGCGCGTGGACATGACCCGGTTCGTCCGTCCCGCCTGGCCAGGTCCGCACGTTCGAGGAGGACGCGTGAGCGACGGCGACGTCGGGATCAACGCCACCAAGCCGCACCCGGCGCGGATCTACGACTACTACCTGGGCGGCAAGAACAACTTCCCGGCCGACCGTGAGATAGCCGACCAGATCCTCGCGCTCGCGCCGGAGTCGCGCGACAACGCGCAGCTCAACCGGTCGTTCCTGCGGCGGGTGGTGCGCTTCCTGGCCGGCGAGGCCGGCATCCGCCAGTTCCTCGACATCGGCACCGGCCTGCCCACCCAGGGCAACGTCCACGAGGTCGCCCAGGCGGTCGCGCCCGACGCCCGCGTCGTCTACGTCGACTACGACCCGATCGTGCTGAGCCACGGCCGCGCGCTGCTCGCCGGCGAGCACGTCACCATCGTCCAGGGCGACCTGCGCGACCCCGCCGGCATCCTGGAGAACCCCGAGCTGCGCGAGGTGCTCGACTTCGACCAGCCGATCGCGCTGCTGCTGGTCGCGATCCTGCACTTCGTCCACGACCGGGACGACCCGGCCGCGATCCTCGAGCGGCTCCGGGAGGCGCTCCCACCAGGCAGCTACCTGGCGATCTCCCACGCGACCGGGGAGTTCGACCCGAAGCGGACGGTGGAGGCGCTCAAGATCTACAAGGGGATGCTGGCGCTGCGCCGCCACGCCGAGGTCGAGCGGTTCTTCGAGGGGTTCGACCTGCTCGACCCCGGCCTGGTCGAGGTGGACCGCTGGCGCCCGGACGCGGAGACCAAGGCCTCCTTCGGCCTCCCGGTCCCCATCTACGGCGGCGTCGGCCGGCTGCGGTAGCGCGCGCGGCCCCACCGCCCGAGCGGGGTCAGCCGTGCCGTGCGCCGGCTCGCTCCCGCAGCGCCGCCAGGTTGCTGACCACCACCGAGTCGTTGTCGACGCTGAGGAAGCCCAGGTTGGCGAAGGAGCGCAGCACCAGGTTCACCCGCTGGACGGGTTCGCCCACGCGCTCCGCGATCGCCGAGCGACTCAGGACCTCCCGCTCCGGCTGGACCTGCTTGACGATCTCCCAGGCGACCTTGCCCATCAGGTCGAGCGGTGGCTGGCCGGCGATCTTGCGATCCGCCTCCCTGACCATGTCGACCAGGGCCTTGAGCAGGACGTCGACGACCTGAGGCTCGCTGAGGAGCTGGTGCAGGCTCTCACGGGTCAGGACGATCAGGCTCGCCGGCCGGGTGGCGACCGCCGACGCGGTGCGGGGCTGGCCGTCGAGCATGGCGAACTCGCCGAAGAACTCGGGGGGTGAGCGGCGGCCCAGCTCGACCTCCTCCCCACGCTCGGACTGGACGACGAGCTTCACCTCGCCCTCGCCGACCACGAACATCCTGTCGCCCACCGTGCCCTGGGCGAAGATCGTCTCCCCGGCTCCGAACCGCTGGACGAAGGTGCTCGCCGCGATCCGCTCCACCGTCGCCGGGTCGAGCTTGCGGCACAGCTCCGAGCGGGCCAGCGTCGTCACCACCCAGTCACCCGCCGGCGGCGCTTCGAGCCGCACGTACGCGCGGGCCGTCGCGACCACGGAGACGGTCGCCGCCAGGCACGCGCCGACCACGGCAATCCACATCATGGCGTCATCCTCGAGGCGAAGATGCAGCAGGCTCCGACGACCAGCGCGGACGCGAACACCCACGTCGACCCGACGGCGATCGCGTGCTGGTCGACCGGGTCGTGCGCCCGGGTCACGGCGGTGACGTCGGCGAACCACCACGCCGCGAGGATGCTGGTGAACAGGCTCATCGCCATGAGCAGCACCTTGCCGCTGGCCCACGGCCCGATGCCGACCGCCAGCTCGCCCACCGCCGCCGCGCTGATCGCCACCGAGACCAGCAGCAGCTCGCCGTTGGCGACCAGGTCGACGTAGTGAACCGGCTGGCCGCGCGTGTACGCGGCCAGGGCGTTGAACACCACCGGCATGACCGAGATCCCAACCGTGAACGCCCCCCAGCGCAGCAGGATCGGGAGGATCTCGGGGATCCTTCGACGGCCCGTGGTCATGCGCGCGCCTTCGTCACGACGGCACCCCCGCACGTGCGGCGATACCTACCCAGACAGGTCGGTCGGAGCATAGTAGGCGGTCCGCCCGCAAGCTGTAACCCAAGCGACATCCGAATCGTCGCGACCGCGTCGTGCTTGCGTTGACAGCGCGCCGTCGGCGCGCAACACTCCGCCCGTGACTTCGCACCGCTCGATTATCGAGACGCGCGCCGGCTGACCGATACCAGCCAGCGCGCCACCCCTCTGTGCCCCGGG
This sequence comes from Actinomycetes bacterium, assembly GCA_036377075.1. Taxonomy (GTDB): domain Bacteria; phylum Actinomycetota; class CALGFH01; order CALGFH01; family CALGFH01; genus DASUZB01. The sequence continues at coordinate 9,883 of DASUZB010000214.1, forward strand.
CACGAGGGGTTTTTCTTTGGAGGAGCACGCCATGGCGCCAACCGCCCCGCCCGGCTCGACCTGCCGACCTGCCGCCGCGGCGATCCCCGCCGCCGACCGGATCGGCATCGAGGACGTCCGGCGGGCGGCCGAGCAGCTGCGCGGCGTCGCCGTCCCCACCCCGCTGCTGAGCTGCCCGGCGCCGGGCGGGGGTGGGCAAGTCCACCTCAAGTGCGAGCTGCTGCAGCGGACCGGCTCCTTCAAGCTGCGCGGGGCGTTCGTGCACGTCGCCCGGCTGCCCGCGGCGGCGCGGCGGCGCGGGATCGTGGCGGCGAGCGCCGGCAACCACGCCCAGGGCGTCGCCCTCGCCGCCGCCCACTTCGGCGTTCCCGCGGTGGTCTACATGCCGGCCGGGGCGCCGGCGGTCAAGGTGGCGGCGACCGAGGCGCTCGGCGCCACGGTCGAGCTGGTCCCCGGGACGGTCACCGAGTCGCTGGCGGCGGCGCAGCGCCACGTCGCCGAGCGGGGGAGCGTGTTCGTCCACCCGTTCGACCACCCCGACGTGATCGCCGGGCAGGGGACCATCGGCCTGGAGCTGCTCGAGCAGCTGCCCGAGCTCGGCACCGTGCTGGTCCCGGTCGGCGGCGGCGGCCTGCTCGCCGGCGTCGCCAGCGCCGTGCACGCGCAAAGGCCCGGGGTGCGGGTGGTCGGCGTCCAGGCCGACGGGGCGGCGGCGTTCGCCGCCTCGTTCCGCTCCGGCCGGCCGGCGACCAGCTCGCCGGTGGCCACGATGGCCGACGGGATCGCGGTCGAGCGTCCGGGCACGCGCACGCTGGCGATCTGCCGGCAGCTGGTCGACGAGGTGCTCACCGTGCCCGACGCGGCGATCTGGCTGGCGATGCGCCACTGCCTCGAGCACCTCGGGCTGGTGGTCGAGCCGGCCGGCGCGGCCGGCCTGGCCGCGCTCTGGCTGCGCGCCTCCAGGGCGTTCCCGCAGCCGGTGGCCGCGGTCGTCTCGGGCGGCAACATCGACGCCCGCCTGCGCGCCCGGCTGCTGCTGGAGACGGTTGCCTGAGCCAGGCACGCGGGACGAGGAAATTCGCGCCGGGGGAAGAGCCGCATCGGCCCTGCCCGCCGCCTACGAATATCTACAGATTCCCGGCGATTTGAAGTTTCGGCGCCGAGCCGGGAAGCTTGCAGCCATGATGCTATCCCCCGGTGAGTACCAAATTGGCCCGGCCAACGGGCGGCTCGTACTGCGGACTTTCCGCGAGGGCGTCGCCGCCAGGGTCGGGCACGACCTGGTCATCGAAGTGACCAGGTGGCGGGGCATGGTCGCCCTCCCAGCGGACGGCTCCATGCCACGGGTGGCCGTGGAGGCCGACATGGGCTCCCTCGAGATTCGGGAGGGGGTGGGAGGGGTCAAGCCACTGACCGACAAGGATCGCGACGAGATCAAGCAGAATGCGGACGAGCTGCTGAGGACGGCCGAACATCCGCGCGCGATATTCCAGTCGACGAGCGTCGCGGTCAACGGCGGCACGGCCATGATCGACGGCAGCTTCACGCTCGCCGGCGCCTCCCAGCCCCTGCGGCTCATGGTCCAGGCGAACGGTGGCCGGACCGTCACCGCGAGCGGGGAGGTGCAGCAGACCCGGTGGGGCATCAAGCCCTACAAGGGCTTCATGGGCGCCCTGAAGATCCGCGACACCGTCGAGGTCGAGCTCGTCGCCGCGCTGGGCTGACCCGCTCCTTCCAAGGCATCCGCGCCGCGCTCCGCCGCCCCCACGGCGAGCGCGGCGCCGTTGCGTCCGGGGCGGGCCACACCGCCGTCACCGCGTCCCCGCCACCCGCAGCCGCGCACGCAGCCGGCGCATGCCGGCGAGCCAGCGGTCCCGGTCGGCCGCCCGGCGCCGCTCGAACTCCGCCACCTCGGGGTGGGGCAGGATCAGGAAGCGGCCCTCGGCCAGCGCCGCGACGACCGCGTCGGCCACGTCCTCGGGCTCGAGCAGCGCCCCGGCGGCCAGCACGGCGGAGTCGGCGCCCTCCCGCGCGGTCATCGCCGTGCGCACGCCCTGCGGGCACAGGCACGAGACGGTGACGCCGTCGTCGCCGTGGCGGATCGCCAGCCACTCGGCCAGCGCCACCGAGCCGTGCTTGGTCACCGTGTAGGGGGCCGCGTCCAGCTGGGTGAGCAGCCCGGCGGCCGAGGCGGTGACCAGCAGGTGCCCCCGCCCCCTGGCCGCCATGCGCGGCAGCAGCGCGCGCGCCACGTGGACGTGCGCCATCACGTGGACCCGCCAGCAGCGCTCCCAGTCCGCGTCGCCGCCGAGGTCCGCGCCGACCGCCACGCCGGCGTTGGAGCACCACAGGTCGATCGGGCCGGCCTCGCGCTCGACGCGGTCGACCAGCGCGGCGACCGCCGCCGCGTCGGTCACGTCCACGCCGGCGTGGAGCGCGACGGGGCAGTCCAGCTCGGCGGCGACGCGCCGCGCGCCGGCCTCGTCGAGGTCGGCGACGACCACCGCCCGCGCGCCCTCGCGCGCGAAGCGCCGTGCCAGCGCCCGGCCGATGCCGCCGGCGCCGCCGGTGACCACCGCCACCGCGCCGGGCAGCGCCACCGCGGTGCTCACCGGACGGCTTCGGCGAGCGCCTCGACCTGGGCCGGGTCGGGGTTGCAGGGGAACAGGACCAGCTCGTCGCAGCCGGCCTGCTCGAACTGCGCCACGGTGTCGCGGATGCGCTGCGGCTCGACCAGGGCGCCTTCGGCGATCCGGTCGGCCCACGGCCCGAGGAAGCCGTAGTAGTCGTGGAGGTAGCGGTCGGCGTGCTCGCGCGCGTCGGGCCCGAGGGCGAAGTAGCCGAGCGCCGCCAGCCGCGGCGAGCCCTCGCGGCCCTGCTTGGACCAGGCCGCGCGCGCCGCCTCGGCGCCGGGCGCGAACATCCCCGCCCCGCCGCCGCCGGCGATCCAGCCGTCGGCGTACCTGGCGGCCCGCTCGAACGCCTTCTCGGTCGTGCCGCCCACCAGCAGCGCCGGCCGGCCGCGCGGCGGCCTCGGGCCGATGGCGCCGGCGAAGCCGCGCGCCTCCCCGGCCCAGACGGCCTGCATCTCGTCGAGCATCGCCTCGAAGCGGCGGCCGCGCTCGCCGAAGGGCACGCCCGAGGCCTTGTAGTCGTCCTCGCGCCCGCCGACCGCCACCCCGAGCACCAGCCGCCCCTTCGAGAGGTGGTCGATGGTGGCGGCCTGCTTGGCGAACAGCGCCGCGTTGGCCCGGTAGGGGACGATCGCGATGCTGGTCATCAGCTTGATCCGCTCGGTCACCGCTCCGGCGGCGGCGAGGGCGATCAACGACTCCCAGTTGCCGTACACCAGCCGGTCGATCGTGCCCAGCGAGCTGAAGCCGTGCGCCTCGGCCGCGCGGGCCCAGCCGAGCACCTGCTCCGCCTGGGCGTCCCGGATGGTCGCTGGCAGTCCGACGCCGATCTCCATTCCCTGCCTCCTCGTGGTCGCGGCGAGGCCGTGCCGCCACCTGCGGTGCGCGGGACGACCTGGCTGATGCTAGCCTCACGGCCCGAACCACGCGTCCCACCCGGAAGGACCGAGAGAGCGATGAGCGCCACCCACGCCACCTTGCGGACCAGCAAGGGCGACATCCGCTGCGAGCTGTACCCCGACACCGCCCCCAAGACGGTGGAGAACTTCGTCGGCCTCGCCACCGGCGAGCGGGCCTGGACCGACCCGAGCACCCACCAGCAGCAGCAGCGCCCGCTGTACGACGGGACCATCCTCCACCGGGTCATCCCCGAGTTCATGATCCAGGGCGGCGACCCGCTCGGCACCGGTCGGGGCGGCCCCGGCTACACCTTCGAGGACGAGGTGGGCGGCCCGCACCGCTTCGACGGGCCCGGCTACCTGGCGATGGCGAACGCCGGGCCCAGCACCAACGGCTCGCAGTTCTTCATCACCGAGATCGCCACGCCCTGGCTGGACGGCAAGCACACCATCTTCGGCAAGGTGGTCGAGGGCATGGAGGTGGTGAAGGCGATCGCGCGCAGCGAGCGCGACGGCAACGACCGCCCCCGCGACGACGTGGTCCTCCGGCGCGTCGAGGTCGAGCGCGACTGACCGGCTGCTAGGTGACGGCGTCGAGGCGGCGCCGCTGCTCCTCGGGGAGGACCAGCGCGGCGCCGGCGCACGCCTCGTCGAGCTGCGCCGCCGAGCTCACCCCGACGATCGGGACCGCCGGCGGGTCGCCGCCGAGCAGCCAGGCGAGCACCACCTGGTTGGCGGAGACGCCCAGCTCGCCGGCGACCTGGTTGAGCACGGCGAGCCGCCGGGTCGTCCCCGGGTGGTCGTAGGCCTCGTGCAGCGGCCGGTCCGGGCGGGTGTAGGCGCCGCCGAGCAGCGCCGTGTAGGCCCACAGCGCCAGCTCGCCGTCGCCGCGTACGTAGTCGAGCACCTCTTCGTTGACGAGCCGGTGGCTGGGGTCGGGCGTTGCGCCGGGACGCGGCCGCACGTAGGAGTGGCGTAGCTGGATCGCGCTGTAGCCGACTTGGCCGTTGGCGCGGGCGAGCTGGCGCGCCCGCTCCACCCGCCAGACGGGATGGTTCGACACGCCGAGCCGGCCGACGGTGCCGTCGGCGACCAGCTCGGCGAGGGCGCCGACGGTCTCCTCCAGCGGCACGGTGCGGTCCTCGACGTGCGTCCAGTACAGGTCGAGCCGGTCGGTGCCGAGCCGGCCGAGGCTGGCCTGCGCCGCGGCCTTGATCGCCCGGGCCGACAGGCCCTCGGCGCTGTCGGGCCAGACCCCGGGCACGGTCGGCTCCGCGCCGACCTTGGTGCTGATCACCACCTGGTCGCGCACGCCGTGGCGGCGCGCCAGCCAGCGGCCGACGACCGCCTCGCTCTGCCCCCCGCGCCCGCTGGGGTCGACCCAGAAGGCGTAGCAGTTGGCCGTGTCGATCAGCCTGCCGCCGGCCGCGACGAAGCGGTCCAGCAGGTCGAACGAGGTCTGCTCGTCCACCCGGGTGCCGTAGAACATGGTCCCGAGCGCGATGTCGAGCTGCTCCATGGTGTTCCCTTCGCGCGGCGGTGCGGTCACGGTGGTGCCCTCCTTGGGACGCGACGGTCGGCGTGGACGGTGTCGGTGGCGGGGCTCACGGGGGTGGACCGGTCGACGCGCGGACGGCGAGCTCGGTCGGCAGCAGGACCTCCTCGGCCCGGGTCCCCGGGCTGGGGTCGAGCAGCAGGCGGCCGGCGACGGTGCCCTTGTCGAGCAGCGGCTGCCGCACGCTGGTCAGCGCCGGGGTGACCAGCGCGGCGTCGGGGGTGTCGTCGAAGCCGACGACCGAGACGGCCTCGGGCACGGGCAGCCTCGCCCTGGCCACGGCGCGCATGGCGCCGATCGCCAGGACGTCGCTGGTGGCCAGGATGGCGGTGGGCCGCGATGGGCGTTCCAGCAGCGCCCGCGCCGCGTCCGCCCCGCCGGCCGGCGAGTTGGACGCGCGCTCCTCGACCGGGACGTCCTCCCAGCGCAGGCCCGCGGCGCGCAGCGCGTCCGCGTAGCCGCCCAGCCGGTCCCTGGTGACGCTGTAGGTCGCGGCCGCCTGCCGCTCGGGCCCCACCGGGCCGTCGTAGCCGTCGGCGGTGGTCCGGAAGGTGATCACCCCGAAGCGCCGGTGGCCGAGGCCGAGCAGGTGCTCGGCGGCGCCGCGGGCGGCGGCGCGGTCGTCGATGCCGACGAACGAGGCGCCGGGGAGCCTCGGCTCGTCCACCACCACGGTCGGCAGCCGCCGCGCCGCCACCGCCCGGACGGCGGCGGCCTCGTCGGGCATCGAGTAGACCAGGAAGCCGTCGGCCACCGCCGCCTGGACGGCGCCGGCGCTGGGACCGCCCCCCGCCGGCGTGGTGGCGGGCAGCAGCAGCAGGCCGACGCCGGCGCGGTCGCCGACCTGGCCGACGCCCTCGAGGAAGCGCATCGCCGCGGGGTCGGTGAAGGCGTAGGAGAGCCGCTCGCCGAGCAGCACGCCGACCGCGCCGGCGTGCCCGGACCGCAGCGTGCGGCCGGCCGGGTCGGGCCCGCAGTAGCCCAGCTCCTCGGCGACCGCGAGGATCCGCTCCCGCAGCTTCGGGTTGAGCTGGTCGGGTCGGCCGTAGGCGTTGGACACGGTGGTCCGCGAGACGCCGACGAGGTCGGCGATCGACTGCAGCGTCACCCGCTGCCCTTCGCCCTTTCCCATCCTCGCACCTCATCCTCGCACTTCATCCTTGCACTTCAACGGTACTGTATCGATCAAGACTTGATCGATACAGTACCGCTTCCGCCCGTAGGCGGGCAAGCCGCCCTCAGGGAACTGGCGGGGGCGGCACGGACGTGGCGGGAACGAAGGAGAACCGCGCCACCTCCGCGGCCCAGACGCTGAAGCGCCGGGCTGGGACGTCGGCGAAGCCCTGGGCGGTGAGCCACTCGCTCACCGTCCGCCTGGAGATCCCGACCGGTGAGGCCACCTGCCCCGGCACGAGGCCGTCGAGCACGGCCTGCACCCCGAGCCCCGGACCCGGGCTCGCCAGCGCGGGCAGGAAGAGGTCGGCGAGGGCGGGATGGCCGGTCACCAGGGCTAGCAGGAAGGCAACCACCTCGTGGTCACCGATCCCGTCGCGGGGCTCGTCGAACTCGAGGGGGTCGACCGCGCGTGCCTTGAGCAGCCGGTAGGTGTTGACGAAACGCTTGACGGTACGGGGCGTCGTGCCCACCAGCGGCGCCACGACGGACATCGCGGTCGCCTCCTGCTGGGTGATGCGCAGCACCTCGGCGGGCAGCGGCGGGCGCGGTGGTCGTGGCTCGCCGGCCTCCAGGCGGACGGCGTCGGTGGCGCCGCCCTGGCCGGGCTGGCCGTCGCCCTGCCCCTCCTGGTCGTGCGGTCCGGCCGCACCCCGCGCCGGGGGGCCGCCCTCGAGGACCCGGCCCGTCAGCCCGGCCATCATGCCGCGGACGAGGTTCCCGTCGAGGGGAGGGAGGTGGAGGGGGAGCTGGATGATCTTCTCCAGGAAGTCCGAGGGTGCCGCGCTGCCAGCCTTGCCGAGGAGCTGCCGGTAGCGGATCCGCAGCGACTGGTCCAGCCAGCGGGTGTCGACCGCGATCACCACCACGAACATCTCGAAGTCGAACAGCAGGTGGACGGCCTCGAGCACGCCGACCACCCGCTCCGCCGGGCAGCGGTCGAGGTCGTCGAGCATGATCAGCACGCGCTGGAAATCGGGCTCCTCGGGGGGCGGCGCCCCGTCCCCCTGCTTCGCGCGGCGCTGGCGCGCCCGGGTCACGGCCGTGTCGATGGCCCTGAACCGGTCGCGCGTGCGGGTGACGACGCTCAGCTGGTCGCGGTACTCGGTGAGCGCGGACATCCGCTGCAGGACGGCGCCGAGGTGCTGGCTCTCCGACAGCTCCTGCAGCCGGTCGGCCTCGGCCCGTAGCTGGGCCGCCCGCTCCTGGGCCAGGTCGTACTCGTGCTGCCGCGTCTGCAGCGCGGTCGTCGCGACGCGGACCTCGTCCGCGTCCAGCACGCCGGCCAGCCTCCTGCCTGCCACCACCGCCTCCTCGCCGGCCTGCTGCAGCCCACGTCCCTGGGAGGCGACGCGCCGCAGCTGCGCGACCGCGCCCGACGCCGAGGTCAGCAACGCCAGCGCGGCGCCGTAGCCGGCGACCAGCTTGGCCGAGGCGCCGAGCACCACCACGGCGACGGCGGCCGCGCCGGCGATCCCGACGACGGCGGCCAGCGCCCAGACGGCACGCCAGTGCCAGGTCCGGCGCCGGCGCGCGCCCCGCAGTGCCTTGTCCGCCTTGGCGATCTCCGCGGCGGCGTCCTGCACCGCGGCCTCGGCGGCGTCCGCCGCCCTCCTGGCCTCCGTCACCTGCTCCGGCGGCTGCGCCGGAGCCACGGGTCCGATCACCCTCAGCACCTCGTCGACGAGGCTCGCCCAGAGGTTGACCTCGGCGTACTGCCAGGCGTTGAACGAGACGACCTTGACCTTGTCGAGGTACCCCTCGGCGTGCCCGGGCTTGGTCAGCTCGGTGAGCGCGCTGCGGATGGCGTCGAGGACGAACGATTTCCCGGCGCCCCACGCGCCGAACAGGCCGATCGCCAGCGGCGGCTTCAGCTCGCGGGAGGCGATCAGCGCGGCCAGCGCCCGCGCGTCCCGGTCGGCGCCGAGCAGGTCGACGGCGCCGGCGCGGTCGGAGTCGTAGGAGGGCACCGTGCTGGCCGACGGGAGCGCGCGCTGTAGCGGCCAGACGCGGACCTCACGGCCGACGGCGACCGCGAGGCGGGTCCCGATCGGGTCGGCGGCAAGGGCGGTCACCTTGCCCGGCCCGGTGGCGAGCCGGGCGAGCGAGGGCAACGGCGTGTACCCGACCGCCACCCCGCCACCACGGCGCCCCAGCGAGGCCACCGCCGGTCGCCGTCCCACGGTGAGCAGTGCGCACGGCTCCACGCGCGGCTCGTCCGAGGTGGACACCGCCGCCACGTCGCCCGACCAGCCCTGCCCCGAGGTCTCCTGGTCGGCGGTGGTGCCCGTGGCCAGCAGCAGGAGGCCGCCCTGCCACTCCACGACGCCGCGCTGGCCCGTCCAGTCGGCGGCGACCGGCCGGGCGGGCGGCCCGAGGCGCGACGGCGTGCCGCCCGGAACCCAGCGCAGCAGGGCGTCGCTGGTCAGCAGCCACGCGGCCGAGCCGTCGCCGCTCAGCACGCCCGCATCGACGCCGGACTGCTCGCCCAGGACCGCGCCGTCGCCGACCCGGACCCACTGGGCCTTGTCCTCCTCCAGGCAGAGCGCCTGGATGCCCTGCCCGCCCCAGCCGAGGGAGAGCACCCGCCGGTCGAGCACCGCGACGCGCTGGGGGGAGCCGCCGCGGCGGGCCACGTGGACGGCGCCGTCGGCGACGAAGGCAAGCCGGTCGGCGGCCGGGTCCCAGGCGAGCGCGCTCGCCTCCGCCGGCAGCGGCACCGACCACTCGGCCGGGGCGCCCAGCGCCGCGGCCAGCAGCGGCTGCTCCACGGCCAGGGCGCGGCCGGCGTCGCTGAGCAGGTCCCAGACGACCTTGCCCCGCTCCCGCCCGGACCGGACCTTCGGCTGCCACGAGCCGAGCAGCGACGCGACCACCCCGGACTGCAGCAGCGGCCAGCCGACGTCGGGATGCATCGCCAGCGCGAGGATCACGCGCCTGGTGGTGAGCACCGGAGAGATTTCGGGGTCCCACAGCCGCGCCGCCTCGCGGAGGTGGGCGGCGGCCGTGGCCCTGGGGCCGCGGGCGCCGAAGTCGCCCGGCTCGAACTTCCCGTCCAGGTAGGTCGGGTGGCTGGTGAGGAGATCGAGGACGACCTGCGCCGAGGGGAGCTCCGACTCCTCGGGGTGGTCGTCGAGGAAGGCCCGCAGCGACCCGGACAGGCCCTCGTCCCGCGGCCGTTGGTCGGGCGCGGCGCTCGCCGGAGCGGCCTGTGCCTGAGCGCTCGCCGGGGCGGCCTCCACCGTCACGTCCGCGCCGGCGGACGGGCCCTCTGTCATCCTCGCCTCCCCTGGTGCCCGCCAACCCTATCGTCTCGGCTGCCTTGTAGTGGACGATTGGAACGGGGCGGGCGTCAGGGCGTCAAGGCGCGGCGTCGGGGTACTGCCGGGTGTAGCCCGGGATCACCCGCCAGCTCGCGTCGAAGATGCGCTGGTGCAGCTCCGCCTCGACGATCGCGCGCACGATCGGCGCCTGCCGCTCCGCGTCGGCGGCATCGACCACCTGCAGCGGCCAGTGGCCGAGGCTCGAGCCGGCCAGGTGCCCGTGGCTGAACGACGCGCCGAACCAGGCCACCACCGCGACCGGGTCGGCGCCACGTTCCCGCTGGGCGGGCCACGACAGCGACCAGCGGGCGACCAGGCCGTCGCGGCCGTCGCTCCCCGCCGGCTCGGAGGTCACCTCACCGGTCCCGTCGAGCAGCCTGGCGTCGACCTCCTCGAGGATCGCGGTCACCACCGGGTCGAGCAGCGCGGCCGCCCGGCGGAAGACCTCGTCCCGCTCCGCCCGCGGGCCGGCGCCCTCGTAGCTGTGGGTGCGCAGGTCGTCCAGGTGCCGGAACAGGTCCTCGGTCCGCGGCACGGTCGCGTCGCTCGACGGGCTCGCTGACGTCACGGCGGCCTCCCAGCTCGCTCGATTCCCGCGCCAAGCCTAGCGTCCTTGCGTCGTTGTCCGGGTCCACCGGTCTGGGTGGTAGCCTCCGCCCGCGGTGGTGCAGTGGGGGAGGCGGTGACGGTGGGCCCGGTCGCGGCGGTGCTGATGACCCGACGCTCCTGGGCGGAGGTGGTGGACCTCGCCGCGTGGCTGGCCGCCGTCGGCGCCGCGCCGCTCGACGACGAGGCCGGCGACCTGCGGTGGCGGCTGGCGGCCGTGGCCCCCTCGCGGCTCGGGCTGGTCGGCCACCACGCCGAGACGCCGTCGGGATCGCTCGAGGTCCGCCTCGCCGACGGCTTCGCCGAGTACGACGACCCACGGGAGGGGCAGGCGCTGGCCGCCGCGCTCGGCTACGTACCGTCCCAGCACGTCGAGCTCTCCTGCAGCGCGGGCGGCGAGGCCGACCACCTGGTCCTCGGCGCCTTGGCACTGGGGCTCGCCGAGCGCTGCGACGGCATGGTCAACCTGTGCGGCGCGATCACGCCGCC
>DASUZB010000215.1:0-6059 GCA_036377075.1 Actinomycetes bacterium
CATGACCTTGAGGGCCTCGTCCCAGCGGCCCTGGCTGCGCAGGGCCATGGCCAGGCGCTCGACCAGCTCGGCCAGGGTCTCCCGGTCCCGTTCACCGGGGCCGGCTTCGCGCTCGAGCAGGGCCACGGCCCGGGCGAAGTGGTCGGCCGCCTCGGCGTAGGCGGCCGTGTCCATCGCCCGGTCGCCGGCCATGCGCAGGTAGCGCACCAGCCGGCCGTCCCGCCCGCCAGCCCCGCCCTGGGCCAGGTGGTAGGCCAGGTCGGCGGCGTGCGTCTCCAGGTCGCCGGCGTGGAGCTGCTCGAGAGCGTCGGCGATGGCCAGGTGCAGCCGGCGCCGGCGGACGGTGGAGGTGTCGGCGAGCAGGGTCTGGCGGATCAGCTCGTGCACGAAGGCGTAGCTGGACGCCTCGTTCTTGGAGGGCATGATCAGCCGCGCCCGCTCGGCCTCGTCGAAGGCGTCGAGCAGGTCGGCGCCGGGCTCGCCGGCCACCCGCTCGACCAGGTCGAGCTCGAACACCCGGCCCCGCACGGCGGCCGCGACCAGCGCCCGCTGGGTGGCCTCGGACAGCCGGGCCAGCCGCTCCCCGACGACCATCCGGACGCTGGAGGGCACCTCCAGGTCCTCGACGCGCAGGTCGCCGCGGAACTGGCCCTTGTCGTCGAACAGCACCCCCGACTCGGCCAGGTGCAGGTAGAGCTCCTCGGCGAAGAACGGGTTGCCCTCGCTCTGGGCATAGATGCCACGGACAAGGGCCGCCGGCGGCCGTTGCCCGGTCAGGCCGGCGACCAGCGCGGCCACGCCGTCGCGGGTCAGCGGGCGCAGGGTGATCCGGGTCACCCGCCGCTCACGCACCAGCTGGTTGAGGATGCGGGCCAGCGGCGAGGACGGCTCGACCTCGTCGTCCCGGAAGGTGCCGACGAGCATGACCGGCATGTCGGCCAGGTGCGGGGCGAGATACTCCAGCAGCAGCAGGGTCGACTCGTCGGCCCAGTGCAGGTCCTCGAAGACGAGCAGGAGGGGGCGTTCGGTGGCGGCCCGCCCGATGAACTCGCGCATGCTGAGCCACAGGTAGCGCCGGGCCTGCTCGGGCGGCAGGTCCAGCGGCGCCGGGATCTCGGGGACGACCAGTCGCAGGGCGGGAGCGATCCGGGCGATCTCCGGGGCCGCCTCGCCCAGTGCCTGGCGCAGGGTGGCGGGGCTGCGCGGCGTCACCATGCCCTGCTCGATCATCTCGGTGAAGGGCAGGTACGGTGCCCAGCTCTCGTCCTGGACGCTGTGACCGGTCAGGACCCGGAGCCCGCGGGCGTCCGCCTCGGCGTCGATCTCCTGCACCAGCCGGGACTTGCCGACCCCGGCCTCTCCCGAGACCAGCACGAGCGAGCCGTGCCCGACCCGCGCGTCCTCGACCGCCCGGCGCAGGTCGGCCCGCTCCGGCTCGCGCCCGACGAACGGGGTCTGGCCCGGCCCGATCGCGCCGCCGGCGTCGTCGCGTCCCCACTCGGCCTCGTACAGGCGCCAGCGGTCGGAGAACCCGCGCAGCCAGTAGAGCCCGCGGTCCACGAACAAGAACGCCCCGGTCGCCTCGACCGCGTCCCGCACGGCCGCGGTGAGGAGGATCTGGCCGCCGACCGCCTCCGACATGACCCGGGAGGCGGCGTGGACGGCCTGACCGTAGAGGGTGCCGTCGCGCTCGACGGCCTCGCCGTGGTGCAGCCCGATCCGGACCCGGATGCGGCGGTCCGGGTGGTCCCGCCCGTACCGCTGAAGGCCCTGCTGGATCGCGATGGCGCAGCGCAGGCCGGCCGCCGGCGAGGGGAAGGTGGCCATAAAGCCGTCGCCGAGGAAGGCCGCCTCGACGCCGCCGTGCGCCCCGATGGCCCGCCGGACGATCGCCTCGTGGTCGTGGAGGATCTCGTCGGCGACCCGGTCACCGTGCCGGGCCCGGAGCTGGGTCGACCCCTGCACGTCGGTGAACAGGATCGTGATCGGGTGGCCGCCGTCCCGCGGGCTCGCCATCACCGCGTGCGGGGCGCGACGGCCGGAGCCCGATGTGGTTCGTGCATGGTCACCTTCAGCGTCGATGCCTGGTCTGGAGTATCTCAGCTTCGCCGAAGGCGTGGACGACTTCAAGGTGCCGCGCCGCGCACCGTGCCGCCCCAGTCGAGCAGCCGGCACGGGTCATCGCCCACGACCCAGGCGTCGTGGCCGGGCGGGATCTCGAACACCTCGCCCGGCGCCAGGTCGAGCGCCGAGCCGTCGTTCATCCGGACGTGCAGCCGCCCCGACAGCACGAAGCCGGTGTGGAGCAGGGGGCAGCTGTCGGTGCCCATCAGCGGACGGACGTCGTTGGACCAGCGCCACCCCGGCTGGAACGTGGTCAGCCCCACCGGCGTGCCGCGGACGTTCACCAGGTGCTCGAACCCGTTGGGGAACCGCGTGGTGTCGTCGGGCTCCTCGAAGGCCCTCGCGAATGCCTCCATCCCTACCTCCAGTCCTGGGGCCCCGACCGTTCGGGGTCTGGTGGCAACCGTAGGCGGGAGGGCCGCGCCCGTCATGAGGAGTTCGCCTCAGCGCTGCACGGGCTCCAGCGTGGCCAGCATGCCGTGCCGCAGCGCGAACAGCGTCGCCGTCGAGCGGCTGGAGGCGCCGATCTTGGCGTAGATCCGCTCGATGTGGTTGCCCGCCGTCTTGGGGGTGATGTTCAGGGTGCGGGCCACCTGCCGGGTCGAGGCGCCCCGCGCCACCAGGACGAGCACCTCGACCTCGCGTGGCGTCAGCCCCGCCGGCGCCGCGGGCAGGCCCGAGCGCCGGTGGCCCGACACCCCGAGCACGACGTCGACGGCGGCGCCGTCGAGCTTGCCGTTGCGGGCCTCGGCCCGCAGCGTCGCGGCCGCGGCCGCGGCCTTCGGCTCCAGCGCCGGCCGGTGCGGCCGCTCCTCCAGCAGCGCGTGGTAGACGTCGGCCGCCGCCAGGTAGCGGCCCAGCAGGGGGATGTCCGAGCCCCGGGCCGCGCGATGGTACCCGGAGCCGTCGAGCCGCTCGTGGTGCGACGACGCGATCGCGGCCAGGCCGGCGAGCGCGACCGGTCGGCGCAGCATCCGCTCGGTGTAGTACGCGTGCAGCCGCACCCGCTCCCGGTCGCCGTCGGTGAGCGGCTCGCGCCGGTCCCAGACGCTGTTGGCGATCGCGGTGCGCCCGATGTCGTGCACCAGCCCGGCCCGCCGGATCGTGACCACGTCCCGCTCCGGCATGCCGGCGGCCCGCACGGCACCCGCCGCGAGGTCGGCCACGCCACGCGAATGTCCCGAGAACCACGGCGACTTCAGGTCCGCGATGTCGGCGACCACCTCCAGCACCGCGTCGAGCTCCTCCTCGGTCAGCGGCGGCCGGGGCGACGGCTCCGCGGCGATCACCCGGTCCCAGGGCGTCTCGTCCACGTCCCGGAGGATCTCGGGGGCCGCCCCGGCGAAGGTCGCCGCCAGCTCGGGCCAGAGCAGCTTGCCGGCGTGACGCCGGGCCATCCCGACCGCGCCCTCGACGCCGTGCAGCCGGTGGTGCACCTCGGCGAAGTCGGCCAGCTGCATCAGCCGCACCGACATCGGCACGCCCTCCGAACCGATCCGGCGCGGGACGCCCTTCCCGTCCCAGCGGACGAAGGTGTGCGACAGCGCCTCGCCCACCCCTGGAGGCAGGCCGAGCCGGCGCGCGACCTGCCGGGTGACCGCGCAGTGGGCGAGGAACCTGGCCTCGACCGTCCTCCCGCCGTGGAGGGCGATGCCGGCGGCCGTGCGGGCGCGGACCGCCGCCCCGCGGTCGGAGCCGGCCTGCCCGAGCACGTAGACCATCTGGGCGAGCTGCGACGGCCCGACGTGGTACATGCCGGAGCGGAACGCGACGTCGTCGCCGAACAGCTGGGCCAGCTCGAACGACTCGCCCGTGCAGACGAGGGCGAGCAGGGTCACCCAGTAGGTCTCGGCACGCTGCCGCTCGTCCAGGTCGAGGCGGTCGGCGAGCCGGAGCGCGATCAGACAGGAGCGCAGCACGTGCTCCATCGGCTGGCCGAGCCCCAGGTCGGTCGAGAAGGAGAGCGCGGCCATCAGCTCCGAGAGCCGCACGCCCGCCGACCGCCTCGCCGAGACGCCCGGCCGCTCACCCGTCTCCGCCACCACGCCGTCAGCTTCGCGCCGCGTCGGCACGGTGTCATCCCGGCTAGCTGCAAAGGCCGTTGCCGTGCAGGGCAAATCACCCGCCGCGGGTGAAGACCACACCCCCACGCCGCCTGCACGATCGCGGGAGAGTTGCCAACGAGGTCCAGCCGGACGAGCCGGAGGTCAGCATGCGTTCCCCCATTCCTGTGAGGCTCCTGCCTCTCGCCATCATCTGCCGGATCGTCACCGCCTGTGGTGGCTCCGGTGACGACTCCAGCGGCGCAGCCCCGGCCACCACCACCACCACCACCGGGGCGAGCGGGACCACGGCCGCGGCGTCCCAGGCCTGTGCCGACGCGGCCGCCCTGAAGGCCTCGATGGCCGAGCTCGACCAGATCGACCCACCCTCGGCCGGCAAGGCCGGGATCCAGGCCGCCCTGGACAAGGTCCAGGCCAACCTGGCCTCGCTCAGGGGCAGCGCCACCGGTCAGTGGGGCAGCCAGCTCACCGAGATGGACGGTGCCGTGCAAGCGCTCAGGACCACCATCGCCGGGATCGATGGCGACAGCGTGTTGTCGGCCGTGCCGACGATCCTCAGCGACCTCAAGCGGATCGACACCGCCTGGACGGCGTTGCGGCAGCAGATCGACCAGGACTGCGGCTAGTGGTCCCGGTTCCAGATAGCGGTCGGTGAGGCGGCTTCCCGGGCGTTCACCTATCGGTCAGACGCCGTACAGCGGCCTTGAACAGCGATCTCGCCCGCAAGAGATGAGGCAGGCCGTATGCCCGCTTCCCATCATCAATGCGGTAGATGTCCCAAGGTGGACAGCCCGGTGCGTGGGCTGGGTGTGGAGAAGGCGCGCCGCCGCCCGCGTCCCAGGGTCCCAACCGGCTCGCCGAGCCCGCACTGGCAGGGAGCGGGAGAAAGGGACCGTCATGGCGTTCAACCTTCGCAACCGGAGCTTCCTCAAGGAGCTCGACTTCACCCCCGACGAGCTGCGGTT
Organism: Actinomycetes bacterium; assembly: GCA_036377075.1. GTDB lineage: Bacteria > Actinomycetota > CALGFH01 > CALGFH01 > CALGFH01 > DASUZB01. The sequence continues at coordinate 5,153 of DASUZB010000215.1, forward strand.
CCTCGTGCGGCTCTCGGCCGAGCTCAAGGCGGCCAAGTACGGTGGCTACGAGCGGCCGCACCTGGCAGGCAAGAACATCGCCCTGATCTTCGAGAAGACCTCCACGCGCACGCGCACGGCGTTCGAAGTCGCCGCCCACGACCAGGGCGCCCACGTCACCTACCTGGAGCCGAGCGGGTCCCAGATCGGCCACAAGGAGTCCATGAAGGACACCGCCCGCGTGCTGGGTCGTACCTTCGACGGCATCGAGTACCGGGGCTTCGGGCAGGAGACGGTCGAGACCCTCGCCCGGCACGCCGGCGTCCCGGTGTGGAACGGGCTGACCGACGAGTTCCACCCCACCCAGATCCTGGCCGACATCCTCACCATGTCCGAGCACAGCGACAAGCCCCTGCACCAGATCGCCTACTGCTACCTGGGTGACGCCCGCAACAACATGGGCAACTCGCTCATGGTCGCCGGCTGCAAGCTCGGCATGGACGTCCGGCTGTGCGCCCCCGAGCACCTGTGGCCTGCCGAGGACCTGGTCAAGACCTGCCGCGGGATCGCCGAGGAGAACGGCGCCAGGCTGACCCTCACCGAGGACGTGGACGAGGGCGTGCGCGGCGTCGACTACCTCTACACCGACGTGTGGGTCTCGATGGGCGAGGACAAGAGCGTCTGGGAGGAGCGGATCCGGCTCCTCAAGCCCTACCAGGTCAACGCGGACGCGATCCACCGGACCGGCAACCCGCAGGTCAGGTTCCTGCACTGTCTGCCGGCCTTTCACAACCGCGAGACCAAGGTCGGCGAGGAGATCTTCGAGCAGTACGGCCTGGACGGCATGGAGGTCACCGATGACGTCTTCGAATCCAGGTACTCGCTCGTGTGGGATCAGGCCGAGAACCGGATGCACACCATCAAGGCC
>DASUZB010000216.1:0-3858 GCA_036377075.1 Actinomycetes bacterium
GAGCGAAGGCGGTGGCCGTGTTGGCGCCCCAATCGGTCAGCTTAGTCGGGGGTGAGCGTCGCGGATGGCCAGGGCGGCCTGGATGAGTGCGGCGTGGGTGAGGGCTTGGGGGTAGTTGCCGAGGTAGCCGTGGTTCTTGGGGTTGATCTCCTCGGGCAGGAGGCCGAGCGGGTTGGCCAGTTCCAGGAGGTCGGCGAACAGCTGGGCCGCTTGGTCGACGCGGCCGGTGCTGGCGAGGGCTTGGACCAGCCAGAACGAACAGGGGCGGAAGGCGCCTTCGGTGCCGGGCAGGCCGTCTTGGCCGGGTGGGTAGCGGTACAGCAGTGGGCCGCCGGCGCTGAGCTCGCTGCGCACGGCCTCGATGGTCGCCCGGACCCGCGGCGAGTCGCGCGGTTCCAGGTCCAGGAGGGGAAGGACGAGCACGGCGGCGTCGAGGTCGTTGGAGCTGTAGCTGCGGGTGTAGCTGCCGAGCTCGGGGTTGAAGCCGGCGGACATGACCTCGGCGGCGACCGCCTCGCGCTCGGCGTGCCATCGAGCGACCTGGGAGCCCGGGGTGCGGCGGGTGGAGGCGATGCGCAGGGCACGGTCGAGGGCCAGCCAGGCCATGAGCTTGGAGTGCACGTGGTGGGCGCCGTCGCCGCGGATCTCCCAGATCCCGGCGTCGGGTTCGCGCCACCGTTTCGCGACCTGGTCGGCGAAGCCGCGCATGGCCCGCCAGGTTTCGGCGTCGAGTCGGTGGCGGGCGCGGGTGAGCAGCCAGGCGGCGTCGAGGACCCAGCCGTAGCCGTCGAGCTGGTGCTGGTTGGCGGCGCCGTTGCCGACGCGGACCGGGCGGCTGTGGGCGTAGCCGGGCCAGCCGTCAAGTTCCCGTTCCGCGGTTGGGTGGCGGCCGTGGAGGGTGAGCAGGACGGGGAGGCGGGGCCGGTCCAGGCGGCTGGCGTGGAGCAGCCAGGCGAGGAAGTGGCGGGCTTCGTCGTACTTGCCGACGCCGAGGAAGGCGCCGATGCCGATGCTGGCGTCGCGGGGCCAGGCGTAGCGGTAGTCCCAGTTGCGGATTCCGCCGGGGCCTTCCGGGAGCGAGGTTGTCGGGGCCGCGACCGGCGCACCCGATGGGGAGTAGGTCAGCAGCCGCAGGGTGAGCAGGCTGCGGGCCACCGCGTCGCGGTGCGGGAGGTCGCCGTCGATCTCGGCACACCAGGTCTGCCAGCCGTGTTCATCGGCCGCCAGTGCCGCCCAGGCTGCCTCGGGGTCGAGGTAGATCAGCGGTTCGCGGTCGGCGACGCTGAGCGCGAGGGTGACGGGCTGACCGGGCGCGACCCGCAACCTGACCGGTCGTCCGGCTTGGAGGCGGAGCGGCGGCGATGCACGCAGCGCGAGCGCGGTGGTTGACCAGCTGCACACGAGGTTGTCGCCGCGGTGCTCGATGCGCGGCGACGTGTGGCGTTCGCCGAGGCGGGGATCGAACTCGATCACGGCGTCAACCGGGCCGCCGGTGGCGGTAAGCCGGCGCACCAGCAGGCTGGACGGCAGCAGCCGACCGGTGACGTCGGCGATCATCCCCTCGGTCAGGGTGAGCCGCCCGCCCGGCGTGTCCCAGATTGTTTCAAGGGTAGCGGTGTGGGGTCGGTAGCGGCGGGCGATGACCGTGGCCGCTCCGGCTGGCCCCATGCGGAAGGTGCCCGCCGCCGGCCCGCCGACCAGGCGGCCGAACACCGGTTGGCCGTCGAAGCGGGGAACGCACAGCCAGTCGATGGCGCCGTCGGAGCCGACAAGGGCTGCGGTACGGGTGTCACCCAGCAGCCCGTAGTCCTCGATGGGCCGGTCCCCCTTGACGGCGTCCCGTTGGGTTGTCGTCATCGCCGGCGACAGCGGAGGAATCGGGAACAGTCTGCGCATGTCAGCGAGCCCCGAGCAGCACGCCGAGGGCGACGCCGTAGGTGAGGTGGGCGGCGATGGTGACGACCGGGGTCTGGCCGCCGTAGTTGAGGCCGAGCAGCCCGGGCGGCTCCAGCACCGCGGTGGAGGATCGACCGGCCCGGTGCGACGCCATCCGCGGGTGCACGCCCTCAAGCAGCGGGACGAACACGGTGAGGGAGACCGCGACATGCAGCAGCCCGAGCAGCCCGCCCAGCCACCAGGTGGCTCGACCCAGCAGCGAGAAGCAGGCGGCATAGCCCAGAGCGAACCCCTGTCCGATCACCAGGTGGAGGAAGAACCCGGCGACCCGAGCCCGGTCGGGGTCTTCGGTGACGATGGTGCCGAGCAGCAGCGGCAGGTCGAGCCTGGTCAGCCCGGCCAGCTGGGCCATGATCATCACCGCAGTCAGGGCGGCGGTGGCAACGAGGCCGAACAGCGCCCAGCCAGCCCAGTCCATGTCAGCGCGGCGCCAGCTGGCGCGCCTTGCTCTCCAGGGCCTGGAGGACATGGGCGAACGACTGGTGGAAGCTGCCCAGGCCCTGGTCCTCGAGGGTGCGGCCGACGTCGTCCATGTCCACCCCGACCTCGGCCAGCTTGGCCAACACCGCCTCGGCGTGGGCGACACCGCTGTCGATGGTGCGGGCGATGGTGCCGTGGTCCTCGAAGGCGGCAATGGTCGCCTCGGGCAGGGTGTTGACCGTGTCGGGCCCGATCAGGCTGTCGACATAGAGGGTGTCGGGATAGGAGCGGTTCTTGGTCGACGTCGACGCCCACAGCGGTCGCTGCACCTGGGCGCCCCGGGCCGCCAGCCGCTCCCAGCGGTCGCCGGCAAAGCGGTCACCGAACAGCCGGTAGGCGAGCTTGGCCTGGGCGACCGCGGCCTGGCCTCGCAGCGCCAGCGCGTCGCTGGTGCCGATGGCGTCCAGGCGACGGTCGACTTCGGTGTCGACCCGGCTGACGAAGAACGACGCCACGCTGTGCACCGACGCCAGGTCACCGCCTCCCTCGGCGAGGGTCTCGAGCCCAGCGAGGTAGGCGTCGATCACCTCGGCGTAGCGGGCTAGGGAGAAGATCAGCGTGATGTTGATGCTGCGTCCCTCGGCGATCATCGCCTGCACGGCGGGTACGCCCTCGCCGGTGGCCGGGATCTTCACGAACAGGTTCGGCTGGTCGATCCGCTCATGCAGCCGGCGGGTGGCGGCGATGGTGGCGTCGGTGTCGCGAGCCAGTTCGGGTGCCACCTCGATCGACACGAACCCGTCGGTGCCGGCACTGGAGTCGAAGGTCGGTCGCAGCACGCCCAGCGCGCCGCCGATGTCGTCCACGACCAGGTCCCAGTAGGCGTCCAGCACCGGACGCCCCCCGGCGATGAGCGCCGCGAACTGCTCGTCGTAGGCGTCGGAGCCCTCGATGGCCTTGGCGAAGATCGTTGGGTTGGCCGTCACCCCCCGGATCCCGTCGGCCACGAGCCGGCCGAGCGTGCCGTCGCGGAGATACCCCCGGGTCAGGTTGTCGAGCCAGGGACTCTGGCCCTGCTCGTTGGAGAGGCGCTGGAGCTTGGTCATGGCATCACTTCTCTCGTCGGTCGTGGTGGCCGGGGGAACACATCGGTTTCGGATCCGGTGCCACAGCCGGTGGTCGCCGGGTGACGTCACCGCGGGTGCGGTTGTCAGCCAGGAGCTCTGGCCGCAGCGGTCGTGGAGTTGGCGCAGGTTGGTCAGCGAGGCGTGCCGGGTGGCCAGGTCGCCGCGGACCACCACCCGGTCCCAGGTGGTGGCCAGCCCCGAGTACTCCATCCCGAGGTCGTACTGGTCGGAGTAGAAGGAGGGGAGCCGCGCGTAGGACAGCGAGCGCCCGAGCATGTTGCGGGCCGCGGCCGGGCCCTGGTTGAGCGCATTCGCCCAGTGCTCGACCTGCAGGTAGGTCTGGTAGCGGGGGTGC
>DASUZB010000217.1:0-15100 GCA_036377075.1 Actinomycetes bacterium
GCGCGAGGTGCAGGCCGCCCAACGGGTCGCCCGCTTCTGCACCGCCCAGGTGATCGAGGCCGAGCTCGGCGGCGAGGCCCCCTACCTGGTGACCGAGTACGTCCCCGGGCCCACCCTGAAGGAGGCGGTCGCCGAGGGGGGACCGCTGCCCGCGTCCAGCCTGGAAGGCCTCGCCGTCGGCATGGCCGCGGCGCTCTCCGCGATCCACGCCGCCGGGGTGGTGCACCGCGACCTCAAGCCGTCGAACGTGCTGCTGTCGCAGGTCGGGCCGCGGGTGATCGACTTCGGCATCGCCCGCGCCCGCGACGTGACCACCAGCCTCACCAGGGCCGGCCAGCGCATGGGCACGCCGGCGTTCATGGCGCCGGAGCAGTTCACCGGCCGGCCGGTGAGCGCGGCGGCCGACGTGTTCGCCTGGGGCAGCGTGGTCGCCTTCGCCGGCACCGGCCGGCCGCCGTTCGGCGGCGGCCCGCTCGAGGCGGTCGCCTACCGCATCGTGCACGACGGCGCCGACCTCGGCGACCTCGACGACAGCCTGCGCGAGCTGGTCGAGGCGGCCACCGGGAAGGACCCGGAGCGGCGCCCGTCCGCGCAGGAGCTGCTGCTGCGCCTGCTCGGCCACGGGGCGGCGAACCCGCGGCTCGGGGACACCAAGGTCGCGGTGGGGGAGCTGCTGCACCGCACCTGGGTCGAGGGCGACGCGCCGGCCGCGGCACGGCAGGGCGAGGGCGCTCCGGACGGCGCCACCGCCGCCGGCACGAGCGGCGCCACCACCATGCCGGACCGCGCCGACGGGCCGGAGCCCGCCACCGCCGACCTCGGCCTGCTGCTCGAGGCGGCCGGCGACCTGGAGGGCGCCGAGGCCGCCTACCGGGAGGCGGCCGCCTCCGACGATCCCGACCAGGCGCCGAAGGCCGCGAGGAACCTGGGCCTGCTCCTCAAGGACCGTGGCGACCACGACGGCGCGGCCGCCGCCTACCGGCGGGCGATCGCCTCGGGCCACCATGACCAGGCGCCGAAGGCCGCCAACAACCTCGGCTTCCTGCTCGCGCAGGCGGGCGACCTCGACGGGGCGGTGGCCGCCTACCGCTGGGCGGTGGACAGCGGCCACCGCGACCAGGCCCCCGCCGCGGCCCGCAACCTCGGCCTGCTGCACGAGCAACGCGGCGAGACCGACCAGGCGAGGCGGCTCTACCAGTGGGCGATCGACTCCGGCCACCCCGAGGAGGCGACCGCCGCCGCCGCCAACCTGGTGGCGCTGCTGGTCGCCAGCGGTGACGCCGAGGGCGCGACCGCCGTCTTCCGCTGGATCGCCGACCATCCCGTGTACGGCCCCGAGGCCGAGGCCAACCTCCGCCTGCTGCCGCGCGGGCGAGGGGACTGAGGCGTCCGCCGCGCGGCCGGCGCTACGGCGGCGGCGTCGGCCCGCCGCGCTCCTGGTCCCGGAGGGGTCGGGTCTCGTCGTCCGGCCCGGCCTCGTCGGCGGGCCGGCGGGCCGCGTCGGGTGGGATGCGGCGGGTCTCCTGGGCGTCATCCTCGTCGAGCTGCCTGGTCTGGTCGACCGGCTGCTCGTCGGGCTGGTCGAGCTTCCTGGTCGGCTCGTGGGTCGGCGGCGTGGGGGCCGGCGGGGGTTGCCACGCCGGCTGCGCCGGTGGAGGCTGCCACGCCGGTTGGCCGGTGCCCGGCTGCCAGGCGGGCGGGGGCGGCGGCGCGGGCGCGCCCGGCTGGCCGGCCCCGGGCTGCCAGGGGGCCGGCGGCGGGGGGGCCTGCTGGCCGGCCGGCGCCTGGGCGTCCCACGGCTGGCCTTGCCAGGACGGCGGCGGGCCGGGGGTGGCGGCCGCGGGCCAGCCGGCCGGGGGGGTCGCCGGCCCGCGCCGGCGGACGGCGCGGACCACCAGCACGATCACCAGGACCACGAGCAGCAGCAGCGTGGTCACGCCGATGAGGATGCCCCTGACGACGTTGCGCCAGGTGTTGCGGAAGTCCTGCTCGATGTCGCCCGAGCCCTTGTCGAGCCCTTCCGGGCGGGGGCCGAAGCGGCCCTCCAGCTCCCCGCGGGAGTAGTTGCGCGGCGGCACGTCGAGCCCGCGGCGCGGGTCGACCTCGAGGCTGGAGAAGCGCAGCGGCAGGTGCCTCCAGATCACCTCGGCCGCGCGGTTCTCCTCCTCGGTCAGCTCGTCGGGCGACGCCGTCGAGTCGTACGCGAGCCTCACCTGGTCGCCGGAGCTGCTGATGCTCGGGTTGTGGATGCCGGCCTGGTCGAGCTCGATCAGGGTGCCGATGTAGCCGCTGGCCGTCTGGCAGCCGCCGAGCAGCACCACCGCGACCGCGGCCAGCCACAACCGCGCGGCCATGCCCCGGCGGCGGGTCGGCGCTGCCTGCGTCATCGATCGTGCTCCTCTCGAGGCTTTCGGGCGAGCATACCGCGCGGAGTCGGCGGCACCGCGCCGGACCGGCGGAAACGTCCCCGGCGCGGCGAAGACCCGGTGATATCCTCGCGGACGGCCCGCTTCTCACCGCCGTCTCCGCCGCCGAGCAGCGAAGGGATCTTCATGGCCATGGTTGGCATCGAGCTCATCCTCGCCAGGGAGGTCCTCGACTCCCGCGGCAACCCGACCCTCGAGTGCGAGGTCCAGCTCGAGGACGGTGCGCTGGGCCGGGCGATCGTGCCGTCGGGGGCCTCGACCGGCCGCTTCGAGGCGGTCGAGCTGCGCGACGGCGGCGACCGCTACGGCGGCAAGGGCGTGCAGCAGGCGGTGCGCAACGTCAACGAGGTGATCGCCCCGCGGCTGCTCGACGAGGACCCCTACGACCAGCGCGCGGTCGACGCGCAGCTGATCGACCTGGACGGCACCGAGAACAAGTCCGAGCTGGGCGCGAACGCCACCCTCGGCGTGTCGATGGCGGTCGCCAGGGCCGCCGCCGCCTCGCTCGAGGTCCCGCTCTTCCGCCACCTCGGCGGGATCGCGGCGTACCTGCTGCCGGTGCCGATGATGAACGTGCTCAACGGCGGCGTGCACGCCGACAACGACGTCGACTTCCAGGAGTTCATGATCGTGCCCGTGGGGGCGCCGTCGTTCTCCGAGGCGCTGCGCATGGGCGTCGAGGTCTACCACGCGCTCAAGGGCGTGCTGAAGGCGCGCGGGCTGTCCACCGGCGTCGGCGACGAGGGCGGCTTCGCGCCCGACCTGCCGGGCAACGAGGCCGCGCTGGAGCTGCTGGTCGAGGCGATCGGCAAGGCCGGCTACGAGCCGGGCGGCGAGGTCGCGCTCGCCCTCGACCCGGCCACCAGCGAGCTGTGGGACCAGGGCCGCTACCAGCTCCCCGGCGACGGCCGCACGCTCGACTCCGACGGCATGGTCGAGCTGTGGAGCGGCTTCTGCGACCGCTACCCGATCGTGTCGATCGAGGACGGCCTCGCCGAGGAGGACTGGGCCGGCTGGACGGCGCTGACCGGCGTGCTCGGCGACCAGGTGCAGCTGGTCGGCGACGACCTGTTCGTCACCAACGTCGAGCGCGTCCGCCGCGGCCTCGCCGAGCGGGCCGCCAACGCGGTGCTCATCAAGGTCAACCAGATCGGCACCCTGACCGAGACGTTCGACGCGGTCGAGCTGGCCCACCGCAGCGGCTGGAGCACGGTGGTGAGCCACCGCTCGGGCGAGACCGAGGACACCACCATCGCCGACCTGGCGGTCGCGGCGGGCTCCGGGCAGATCAAGACCGGCGCGCCCAGCCGCAGCGAGCGGGTCGCCAAGTACAACCAGCTCCTGCGCATCGAGGAGGTGCTGGGGGACGGCGCCCGCTTCCCGGGGCGGCGCGCCTACCCGCGCACCTGGCCCGGCGGCAGCCGATGAGGGTGCCACGCCTGGCCACCATGCCGGGCCGCGGCGGCCGGGCGGCGTCCCGGCCGCAGCGGCGCGAGCTGCGCCCGCCGCTCGGCCTGACCGCCCGCGGCGTGCTGATCCTGCTGGTGCTGTTCGCCCTCGCGGTCACCGCCGTCTACCCGCTGCGGGAGTACGTCCAGCAGCGCAGCCGCATCGAGCAGCTCGCCGCCAAGCAGCGCGCGCTGCAGGCAGAGAACGACCGCCTGCTGCGCGAGCAGCAGCGCCTCCACGACCCTGCCTACGTGGAGCAGCTCGCCAAGCGCGACTACAACATGGTCAAGCGCGGCGAGGAGGTCTGGCAGCTGCACGGTGAGCCGCCGCAGGAGCCGGCGGCCAAGCCGGCGCCGCCCCCGCCCCCCAAGTCGTGGTACCAGCGCCTCTGGCAGCGCGCCACCAGCTGGCTGCACTAAGCCCCGCAGCAGCTCTTCGGGCGAACGTGCTGAAGGGCCAAGTACTACGCAAGTCTCGCTAAGTTCGTTTGTTGACGACCAGGAGGGGCGATCCCTACGATGAGGGAGAGTCGGCCGTGCCTGGCTCGGGGTCAACCTTTCGTTTCACTCTCGCCTTCAAGGAGTCGGTCGCCAGTATGAGTGCCGAGGTCGGGGCCATCGTCTCGGGTACCGTTGCTCGCCTCGCCCCCTACGGAGCCTTCATCAAGCTCGAGACGGGAGAGACCGGGCTCGTGCACATCTCCGAGATCGATCGGAACTACGTACGGTCGGTCGAGGAGCACCTTCGCATCGACGACACGGTGACCGTCAAGGTCGTCGGCATCAAGGACGACGGCAAGATCGACCTCTCGATCAAGCAGGCCGCGCCCGACTGGCAACCCGAGCGGCCCAGGCTGCGCAAGGGCAAGGACCCCGAGTTCGAGCAGAAGCTCAAGCGCTTCATGCGCTCGAGCGAGGAGCGCCTGGTCGACGTGAAGCGCCAGCGGGAGGGCCGGCGCGGCTAGCGCTGCGACCCTCCTTGCCCCGCACCCCCAAGCGCGCTCCCCGCCGACCTGACCCGGCCGCCCTGCCCGACCCGTTGCAGCTCTCCTGGCGCCCGTCACCGGTCGCCTTCGCCGCGCCCGACCCGCGCCGCGCGCCCGGCTGGGCCGCCAGCCTGCCCGAGGCGTCGCCCGCCGAGCGCCGCCTGGTCGAGGCCCAGCTGGGACGCCAGGCGCGCGGCGGTTTGGCGGTCGCCGCCCGCTGCCGCTTCGGCCTGCCCGCGGTGGTGCGCACCGTCCCGCGCCTGCCCGACGGCACCCCGTTCCCGACCCTGTACTGGCTGACCTGCCCGGCCGCCAGGGTGGCGGTCGGCCGCCTCGAGGCCGCCGGCTGGAACGCCGCCCTCTCGGAGCGGGTCGCCGCCGACGCCGAGCTGGCCCGCGCGCACGCCGAGGCCCACGCCGGCTACCTGGCACAGCGCGACGCGCTGGAGCGGCTGCCGGGCGACCCCGGGGTCGGCGGGCTGCCTGGCCGCGTCAAGTGCCTGCACGTGCTGTACGCGCACGAGGTCGCCACCGGCGCCGACCCGGTCGGGCGGGTGGTGCGGCGCGCGGTCGACCCGGTGGACTGCCCCGGCCCCTGCGTCGAGCTCTCGCCGGCGACCGGGTCGCCGCCGGCGGCGGCGGACGCCGCCGACCTGGCCCCCCTCGCCGAGCCGGCGGTCGGGTGAGCCGCGTGCGCCTGGCCGCCGTCGACGTCGGGACCAACTCCACCCGGCTGCTGGTCGCGGACGTGACCGACGGCCAGGTGGCCGAGGAGCAAGCCCGCGACATGGTGATCACCCGGCTCGGGCGCGGCGTCGACGCGACCCGGCGCTTCGACCCGGCGGCGCTGGCCCGCACGCTCGAGGTGGTCGGCGGCTACGCCGACCGCTGCCGGGCGCTCGAGGTGGAGGCGATCCGGGTGGTGGCCACCAGCGCCACCCGTGACGTCCGCAACCGGGAGGAGTTCGTGGCCGGGGTGGTGGCTCGCACCGGGGTCGAGCCGGAGGTGCTCAGCGGCGAGCAGGAGGCCGCCGCCACCTGGGTGGGGGCCACGGCCGGCCTGCCCGGCGCCGAGCGCACCCTGGTGGTCGACATCGGCGGCGGCTCCACCGAGTTCATCACCGGCGTGCCCGGCCGGTCCGGCAAGCCGGAGGCGATGGTCTCCCTCGACGTCGGCTGCGTCCGCCTGACAGAGCGCCACCTGCACACCGACCCGCCGGCGGCCAACGAGGTGGCCGCCATGCGCGCCGACGTGCGTGCTCACCTCGCCCGGCTGGCCGGCGTGCTCGACCCGGGGACTGGGTCGCTGCCGCGCGCCAGCCCGGCGAGCAGGGTGGTCGGCGTCGCCGGCACGGTCACGACGGTGGTGGCGCTCTGCCTCGGCCTGCCCGCCTACGACCCGCGCGCGATCCACCACGCCACCGTCGAGGCCGGCCAGGTGGGGGCGACGGCGGCACGCCTGCTGGCGCTGACCGTCGCCGAGCGCGCCGCGCTGCCGGTGATGGCCAAGGGGCGCGAGGACGTGATCGCCGCCGGCGCGGTCGTCCTGGACGAGGTCTGCCGTTGGTTCGGGTTCGACCGGATCATGGCGAGCGAAACGGACATCCTGGACGGGGTGCTCCTCGGGCTGGCGGCCCGCGTGGTCAGCCGGTGAGGTGGAGGCGGTGGGCGACGGCGGCGGCCTCGACCCGGTTGGCCACGCCGAGCTTGGCCAGGATGTTGGAGACGTGCACGCCGGCGGTCTTGGGGCTGATGAACAGCGCCCCGGCGATCTGGCGGTTGGTGCGGCCCTCGGCGAGCAGCACCAGCACGTCGCGCTCCCGGGCGGTGAGGCCCAGCTCGTCGGTCACGGTCGCGGGTTCCCGCGCCGGGGCGTCCGGCTCCTCCACGGCTGATGGGGTGTCCAGGTCGATCCGCGCTCGGCGGCTGAGCGAGTCGACCTCGGCGGCGAGCAGCCGCGCACCGAGCCCGTCGGCCAGGGTCCGCGCCTCGGAGAGCGCCGCGCGGGCGGCGTCGCGGGTGCCCCGCCGGGCGAGCAGCGCCTCGGCCTGCCGCCAGCGGGCGTAGGCCACCTGCCAGGGGTAGCTGAGGGTCTGCCAGGCCTCGGCGGCGTGCGCCCACCGCTCGGGGTCGCTGCGGCCTCCGCGCGGGCGCCGCCGAGCACCCGCTCCAGCCCCTCGGGGTCCAGGCTGCGCGCGATGCCCTATATGCAGGAAGGTCCGGCGCCGCATTTCCGGCGCCGGCGGCAAGGCTACTGGCGCGGCTCGGCCTTGATCAGCTTGACCGGCAGCTCCCTGCCGGTGGGGGTGACGTAGCTGAACTGCTCGCCCGGGCGCTTGCCGATCACGGCACGGCCGAGCGCCGACTTCAGGCTCAGGACGTCCATCCCGTCGACCGCCTCCTCGCGGCTGCCGAGCAGGTAGGTCTCCTTGTCCCCGTCGATCTCCAGGTGGATCACCATGCCCGGGGCGGCCGTGTCCGATTCGGGTGCCTCGCCGACCACCGCCGAGCGCAGCAGTTCCTCGAGCTGACGGATGCGCGCCTCCATCATGCCCTGCTCGTTCTTGGCGGCGTCGTAGTCGGCGTTCTCGCGGATGTCCCCGTGCTCACGTGCGGCGCCGATCTGCTGCGAGACGCGCTCGCGCCCCTCCGTCCTGAGGGACTCCAGCTCGGCGGCCAGACGGTCGTGGGCCTCCTGGCTGAGATAAGTGACGCCTTGGGTCTTGGGCTGCGACACGGTCGAGACCTCCTTGGCCGGCCGAAGCCGAGCACCGGCCTTACCCTCCCCTTGAGGGTGAGGCCGGCTACCCGGATCACGATGCACGGGGTCGACTCCAAGGCCCGCCGCCGCGCAGGTCCTCGAAGGGCCGGAAAGCGCGAAGGCGGGCAGGCCGCCCGCTTGTGGCCAACCCTACCCCTGAGCGCCGCATCCCGCCAAGGGTCATCGCTGCTCCGCGCTGTTCCTGCTGGTCATCAGGGGGAGGCGACGACCGCGGCGGCCTGCTTGCGGCCGGGCTGACCAACGGGAGGCTCGACCACGGCTGGAGGGTCGCCCACGCGCGGCAGGCGCAGCTCGAAGCGGGCGCCCGGTCCGCCGTCGCCGGCGTCGGCGACGACCAGGTCGCCACCCTGCGCCCGGGCCAGCTCGCGGGCGATGTGCAGGCCGAGCCCGACGCCGCCGGCGCGGTTGGCGGTGCCCGCCTCGAGCTGGATGAACCGCTGGAAGATGTGCTCCCGCTCGCCGGCGGGGACGCCCGGGCCGGCGTCCTGGACCGCGAGCACCACCATCTCGCCGACGGCGGCGGCCTCGAGCCGGATCGGCTCCCCGCGCGGCGAGTACTTGGCGGCGTTGTCGACCAGGTTGCCGAGCACCGCCAGGATGGCGTCGGCCGCCGCCCGCACGGGCAGCACGCCGGCGACCTCGACGAGGACCTCCCGGTCCGGGTGGCAGAGCTGCGCCGTCCACGCCGCCTGGCGCACCAGCTCACCCGCCTCGGCCAGGCTGCCGGCGTCGGCCGTCGGGGCGGCCTGCTCCACGCGGACCTCCAGCAGGAGCTGCTCGACCAGGCGCTTGAGGCGCTCGCCCTGGCGGGTGGCGACCTCGAGGAACGCCTCGCGCTCGGCCTGGCTGAGCTGCGGGCCGCGGCGGGTGAGGGTCGCCAGCGAGCCGAGCACCGCGGTCAGGGGCGTGCGCAGCTCGTGGGAGACGGTGGCGAGCAGCTCGGCCTGCCGGCGCTGGCGTTCCTCGAGCCGGCGGACCAGCTCCTCCTCCTCGTCGAGCCGCCGGTCCTGCTCGGCCGCTGCCGCCCTGGAGGCCACCACCGCCGCGGCGGCCGCGGCCCTCCGCTGCTCGGCAACGGCGGCGTCGCGGCAGGCCAGCCACAGCGCGGCGGTCGGCGGCAGCAGCAGCGAGACCAGCAGGCTGCCGTGCCTGGCGGCGACCAGCATCACCGGCGTGGCGGCGAGCAGCGCCAGCGGTGCCCAGGCGGGCGGACCGGCGCCGTGCAGCCAGCGCCACCGCCGCACCAGCGCGGCGAGGCGGTGGCGCGGCGCGGTCGTCCCGGCGCCGCGCCCGGGCGCGGCGACGGCGCCACGGCGGTGGCCGGCGGCGACGGCGAGCCCGGCCTCGGCGAGCGCGTCGACCAGCAGGAAGGCGGCCGCGGCGAGCACGCAGGCAGGCAGGTCGGCGGTTGCCAGCTGGGGTCCGCCGCCGAGCAACCGGTAGAGCCCGTCGGCGGCGGCAACCGCGAGCGTGCCGCGGCCGAGCGCGAACGCGGTGCGCAGCGGCGTCGACCGTTGCACCAGGCCGGCACCGAGCGCGCCGACGGCGAGGGCGAGCGTGCCGGCGCTCGCGCCCCAGCCGAGCGCGAGGGTGAGCGCGAACGCGCCCGACGCGGCGGCCAGGTCGCGGTCCTCGCGGTGGCGCCGGCGGACCGGGGCGGGCAGGAGGCGCACCGCCAGGATCGACGCGGCGAACAGCCAGAACACCGCCGGCCGCCGCAGCGCGACGCCGGCGCCGTCGCGGGCGACGAGTACGCCGAGCACGGCCAGCCCGGCCGCGGCGACGGCCGCCAGGTAGGCGGTCAGGCGCAACGAGCTGCGGGCTCGACCCGCTACCAAGCCCCATCACCCCCCCGGATGGGCCCGGTCGGTCCTCAGTACCCGGTCAGTATACCTAAAAGGGATCAAGCTGCTATCCGTGGGCATGCTACCGATAGCGGACCTCCCGCTGGTCGGAGCGTGGATCGACGATGCTCCTGGTTGCATGCGTGCTGCTCGCCGTCCTCACGGTGCCGCTCACCGGTGGGCGGCTCGCCGCCCTCGCCGAGGTGCCCGTCCGGCTCGCCTGGGTGCTGCCGCTCGCCCTGGCGCTGCAGACCGCCAGCATCTACCTGGCTGGCCTGCCCGAGCAGGCCCGCATCGCCCTGCAGGTGCTCTCCTACCCGGTGGCCGGGCTGTTCCTGGCGGTCAACCCGCAGCTCCCAGGCAGGGTCCTGGTCGCCCTCGGTGGCCTGTCGAACCTGCTCGCCATCAGCGTCAACGGCGGCGTGATGCCGGCCTCGCCCGCCGCCGCCAGCGCCGCCGGGATCCCGGCCGGATCGGCCGGCTACAGCAACTCGGCGGTGCTCGCCCACCCCCGGCTCGCCTTCCTCGGCGACCTCCTGGCCGTGCCCGCCTCCTGGCCGTTCGCCAACGTCTTCAGCGTCGGCGACGTGCTGATCGTGCTCGGTATCGCCTGGGCGCTGCACCGCCTCGCCGGCTCGCGCCTCGCGCGGCCGGGGCGCCGGTCCCGGTGACCGCCCGCCGCCACTGAGGGCGCCCGGGGCGGCGGCTGTCGGGTTGGTCCGCTACCCTCTTGCGCGTATCCCCACACCGCAGGAGCCAGACGACCGTGCCCCGTACCCTGCTCGCGGTGCACGCGCATCCCGACGACGAGTCGTCGAAGGGCGCGGGCACCCTCGCCCGTTACGCCGACGAGAACGTCCGCACCGTGGTGGTCACCTGCACCGGTGGCGAGGCCGGCGAGATCCTCAACCCGGCCATGGACCAGCCAGGGAACCTCGAGCGCATGCCCGAGCTGCGCCGCCAGGAGCTGGCCAAGGCGCTCGAGATCCTGCGCGTCAGCGCCCACTACTGGCTCGGCTACCGCGACTCGGGCATGCCGGACACCGAGTTCAACGGCCACCCGGAGGCGTTCGCCAACGCCGACCTCGACGAGGCCACCGGGCGCCTGGTCCGCATCATCCGCGAGGAGCGGCCGCAGGTCGTGCTCACCTACGACGAGCGCGGCGGCTACCCGCACCCCGACCACATCCGCACCCACGAGGTCTCGATGGCCGCCTTCGAGGCGGCCGGCGACCCCGACCGCTACCCCGACGCGGGCGCCCCGTTCCAGCCCCTCAAGCTCTACTACCACGCCGCCTTCAGCAGGCGTCAGCTCGAGGCGATCCACACCGGCGCGGTGGCGCACGGCGTGGAGAGCCCGTTCGGCGAGTGGCTGGAGCGGTGGAACTCGGACGAGCACCCCGAGCCGAACGTCACCACCCAGGTCGACGTGCGCCGCTTCATGGCCCAGCGGCGCGACGCGCTGATCGCGCACGCCACCCAGATCGACCCCAACAGCTTCTGGTTCTCCATCCCGGAGGAGATCGTCGCCGACGTCTACCCGTGGGAGGACTACACCCTGGCGCGCTCGCTGGTCGGCACGGACGGGCGGGAGACCGACCTGTTCGCCGGCATCGGCCCCGACGGCGAGCCCCTGCGGTAGCTCGCAGTAGAATCCTGCGGTCTCTGACGGGGCCCGCCCGGCCCACGGGGTGCGCAGTGGGGGGCCTACGGTGTCCAACAGCCCGGTCCAGTCCGGCTCCGTGGCCGTGGGAGTCCGCACGCCGGCGACCAAGGTCCTCCCGCCGGCGCTGCCCGCCGCCTGGGTGCCGCGCCCGGAGCTGCTGGCCCGCCTCGACCAGGCGCTGCAGCGCCGCCTGACGGCGGTGGTCGCCGGGCCCGGGTACGGCAAGTCGACCATCCTGGCCAGCTGGGCGGCTGCCGTGCGCGCCGCCTGGTACGGCCTGGAGCGCGAGGACGCCGCCCTGCCCGTGTTCGTCCACGGCCTGGTCGAGGCGCTGCGCCTGCGGCTGCCCGGCCTGCCGTCCGACGTCGCGGCCGCGGTCGACGTCGGCCCCGGCCCGGACGCCGACGAGGGGGCCAGGGCCGACGGCATCGCCGCGGTCCTCGGCGAGGTGCTCGAGCAGCAGGTCGCCGGCGACCTCGTGCTGGTCCTCGACGACGTGCAGGAGGTCGCCGCCGGCAGCCCGCCCGCCCGGCTGGTGGAGGCGCTGTGCCGCCACGCCCCGCCACGCTTCCACCTGGTCCTGTGCTCGCGCGCGGAGCCGCCCTTCCCGGTCGAGCGGCTGCGCGGCCGCGGCCAGGTGCTGGAGGTCGACGGCGCGAGGCTCGCCTTCACCCCGGAGGAGACCGCGGCGCTGCTCGCCTCCGTGCTCCCCGAGGGCGAGGGGCGGGCGGGGGAGGGGAGCGCCGAACGCCTGGCCGGGCCGCTGCACGAGATGACCGGCGGCTGGCCGGCGGCGACCTGCCTCGCCGCCGAGACCCTGCGCCACCTGGCGCCGGGCGAGCGGCTGGCGAGCCTGGCCGGCGCAGCCCGGCCGGGCGGGCGCATCTTCGCCTACCTGGCCGAGGAGGCGTTCGCGCGCGAGGAGCCGGCGGTGCGCGAGCTGGTCCGGCGCATGGCGCCGTTCGGCCGCTTCACCGTCGGCCTCTGCCAGGCGCTCGGGGTCGAGGCGGAGGCGACCCTGCTGACGCGGCTCGCGCGCGACGGGCTGTTCCTGGAGCCGCGGCCGGGCGTCGACGGCTGGTTCGTGCTCGGCGGGCTGGTGCGCGAGTTCGCCCTCAGCTCGCTGCCCCTGGCCGAGGAGGAACGCGGCGAGCTGTACCGCGGCGCCGCCGGCTGGTTCGCCGCCAACGGCCACCCGCGCGAGGCCCTCGAGGCGGCCGCGGCCCTCGGCGACGACGACGCCCTCGCCGGCTACCTGGTCGAGCACGGCCCGGCGATGCTGGCGGCGGGAGCGGTCGCCGGGGTGGTCGCGGCGGCGTCGCGCCTGCCGGCGCCGCTGCGCAGCGCGGCCGTCGAGCAGCTCGAAGGCCAGGCGCGGCAGGTGCAGGGCGACTGGCAGGGCGCCCTGGAGTGCTTCCGCCGCGCGGCCGGGGACGCCGACCGGCTGCATCCGGGGCTGGCCTGGCGGCTCGGCCTCATCCACCACTTCCGCGGCGACCTCGACGAGGCGCTCGCCACCTACGGACGCGGCCGCCTCGACGGCGGCTCGAGCGCCGACGAGGCCCTGCTGCTCGCCTGGACCTCGACCGCGCACTGGCTGCGCGGCGAGGTCGAGGCCTGCCGCGCGGCCGCCACCAGGGCGCTCGCGGCGGCCGACGCCTGCGGCGACCAGCAGGCACTCGCCGCCGCCTACACCACCATGGCGATGCTCTCAGCCCTCCAGGGCGACCGGGCCGGCAACGACGCCAACTACCTGCGCGCGCTCGAGGCGGCCGAGCGCGCCCACGACGTGCTGCAGCTCGCCCGCATCCGCACCAACCGGGGCTCGCGCGCGATCGAGGAGGGCTTCTTCGGCGAGGCGCTCGCCGAGCTGGAGATCGCCGTGCGCCTGGCCGAGCTGGCCGGCTTCGCCCCGGTGCTGGGCCTGGCGCTGAGCAACCGCGGCGAGGCCCACCTCGGCCTCGGGCGGCTGGACGAGGCGGTGGCCGACTTCGAGGCGGCCAAGGCGACCTTCCAGCGCATCGGCAGCAGCATGGTCGCCTACCCCCTCGCCGGGCTCGGCGACGTCTACCGCGAGCGGGGTGACCTGGCCCTGGCGCGCGCCTCCTACGAGGAGGCGGTCGCGATCGCCGAGCGCTCCGGTGACCTGCAGGGCCTGGTGCCCGCCCAGGCGGGCCTCGCGCAGGTGCTCGCCGGCGACGAGCCGCGCCGCGCCCGCAGGCTGGCCGATCAGGCCGTCGGCCACGGCCCGGGGATGAGCTACGTGGCCGCGCAGCTCGCCGCCGGCTGGGTCGCGCTGGCGCGCGGCGAGCGCCGCCAGGCGGCGCGCCTGGCGGAGGCGGCGGCCAGGACCGCGCGGGGCCGCCGCGACCGCGTCGGCATGGTGACCGCGCTGGAGCTGCGCGCCATGGCCGCGCCGGAGCCCGCCAGGGAGCTGCCCAGGCTGCGGGAGGCCGCCACCATCTGGGCGGCGGTCGGCAACCAGGTCGGGCAGGCGCGCAACGCCCTCGCGGTGGCCCGCCTCGAGGGCGTGGACGGCGGGGCCGTCGAGCGGGCCGAGGGCCAGCTGCGCGCCCTCGGGGTGCGGGTGCGGGCCGAGGCCGGCGCCGGCCTGCTCCACGCCGTCGCCGCGCCGGCGCTGGCCCCGGTGCAGGTCCAGGCGCTCGGCGGCTTCCGGGTGCTGCGCGCCGGCGCGCCCGTCGGCGCCGAGGAGTGGCGCTCGCGCAAGGCGCGCGACCTGCTCAAGCTGCTGATCGCCAGGCGCGGCCGGCCGACCACCCGCGAGCTCGCCATGGAGACCCTGTGGCCGGGCGAGGCGCCGGAGCGGCTCTCCAACCGGCTCTCGGTGGCCCTCTCGACGGTCCGCGCCGTGCTCGACCCGGAGCGGCGCTTCGCCCCCGACCGCTTCGTCGCGGCCGACAAGCACGTCCTGTGGCTGGCCGACCTCGCCGTCGACGTCGAGGAGTTCCTGGCGGCGGCGCATGCCGGCCTGGCGGCCGCCGGGGCCGACGCCGCGGTCGGCCTGCTGACCGCCGCCGAGGCCGCCTACGCGGGCGACTTCCTCGAAGACGACCCCTACGAGGACTGGGCCGTGCCGCTGCGCGAGGAGGCGAGGGAGGCGTACGTCGCGGTGGCCCGCACCCTCGCCAGGCTCGCCGCCCAGGCCGGCGAGCACGACCGGGCGGTCCGCTACCACCTGCGCGTGCTGGAGCACGACGGCTACGACGAGGAGGCGCACCTCGGCCTCGCCCGGGTGCTGTCCGAGGCCGGCAGGCACGGCGAGGCGCGGCGCCGCTACCGGCTCTACACCGAGCGCATGGCCGAGATCGGGGTGGAGGCGGCGCCGTTCCCGGGTGGTCGCCGTGCGGCGGCGCCGGCCGTGGCCGGCGGGCCGCCCGCTTTCAGCCCGCCTTAAGCCCGGCCGAACCCGACCGTCGAGGATGGCGCCATGCAGACGTTCCTGGTGCGCGTGTGGACGCCGGCGGAGGGTCACCTCGGCGGCGAGTCGCAGCGCCTGCGCGGCGTGGTGGAGCACGTCGCGACCAGGCGCAGCAGGCCCTTCCAGGGGGAGCCGGACCTGCTCGCGTTCATCGAGGACTGCCTGCAGGAGCCCGAGTAACCGGCGGCCCGCGCGCCGGTCGGCCGTCGCCGTTGGCGGCCGCACGGTGGGCGGGGTGCCCGGTCGGCCAGGAGTCGGCGGTTCGGGGGGGACGCCGGACGGGGGGCCTGGCCGGCCGGGCTTCGTACTCGCCGGCTCCTGCGCGTCGCGGCGCCTACCGGGCAATCCTGAGCTGCGGAAGCACTACAATCCCTGGATCGCTCCTTAGGAAGGTGGGCCGCAGCCGCGCCGGCTGGACTCGGAGCGACGCAGGAGCCCCAGTGCATGACCCTGGAGCCTCAGTGCATTAGGTTTAGGGAGGTGGGCCGGAGCCGCGCGCTGGCTGGACT
>DASUZB010000218.1:0-6286 GCA_036377075.1 Actinomycetes bacterium
CTCACCGCGCTGGCCGACGGCGCGCCCGTCGGCGTCGCGCACCTGCGGGCCGGGGCGCGCGGGCAGAACGCGGCCGGCCTACAGCGGCTGGCCCGCCGGATCGAGCCCGCCGTCGGCTGGTCCGATCTCGTCCTGCCACCGGCCGTGCTCGGCCTCCTACACGAGCTGGCGGCCCGGGCCCGACACCGTGACCGGGTGCTCGACGAGTGGCGGATGCGCCCGGGTGGCGGCCGCGGCCGGGGCGTCACCGGACTGTTCGCCGGGGACTCGGGTACCGGCAAGACGATGTCGGCCGAGGTGGTGGCGGCCTCGCTGGGCCTGGACCTCTACACCGTCAACCTGGCCACGGTGGTCGACAAGTACGTGGGCGAGACCGAGAAGAACCTCGAGCGGGTCTTCGCCGAGGCCGAGGGCGTCAACGGCGTGCTGCTGTTCGACGAGGCCGACGCCATCTTCGGCAAGCGTTCCGAGGTGCGCGACGCCCACGACCGCTACGCCAACCTGGAGATCGCCTACCTGCTGCAGCGCATGGAGTCGTTCGGCGGGCTGGCGGTGCTCGCCACCAACCTGCGCGCCAACCTCGACGAGGCGTTCACCAGGCGGCTGGACGCGATCGTCGACTTCCCCCTGCCCGACGAGGCGGCCAGGCGGCGCCTGTGGGACCGCTGCCTCGGCGGCGCCATGCCGCGCGGGCCCGACGTCGACCTCGACTTCTGCGCCGCCGCCTTCGAGCTGTCCGGCGGCAGCATCGCCAGCGTCGCCCTCGCCGCCGCCTACCTCGCCGCCGAGGCCGACCGGCCGCTCGCCATGGCCGACGTGGTGCACGCCGTCCACCGCGAGTACCGCAAGCTCGGCCGCCTCGCGCGCGAGACCGAGTTCGGCCCCTACCACGGACTGGTCACCACGTAGATCGGAGGGATGCATGCGAGCGCACGACGAGGAGCTGGAGGTGGCGCGCCGCCCGGCGGCCACCCGCAAGGACGAGGCCGACCCGGCGGCCACCCGGCCTGGGCAGGCACCGCTGGCGCGCGGCGCCCCGCTCGACCCCGCCACCGTCCTGCGCCTGCAGCGCGCCTCGGGCAACGCCAGCGTGGCCGCGCTGGTGGAGGGCCGCCGCCCCGTGCTGCAGCGCGCGGAGTCCGGCGACGACGAGGAGCGCTCGCCGGTCCTCGACGTGGTCGGCCGCGGCGGCGGCCGCCCGCTCGAGCCGGAGCTCCGCTCCGACATGGAGCAGCGCCTCGGGCACGACTTCGGCGACGTGCGGGTCCACAGCGACGCCCCGGCGGGCGAGTCGGCCCGGTCGGTCGGCGCGCACGCCTACACGGTCGGCAGCGAGGTGGTGTTCCAGCCGTCGAGCTGGGCGCCGGAGACGCCGGGCGGGCGGCGCATGCTCGCCCACGAGCTGACCCACGTGGTGCAGCAGCGCAGCGGACCGGTGGACGGCACCCCGACCGGCGGCGGCGTGAGCGTCAGCCACCCGTCGGACCGCTTCGAGCAGGAGGCCACGCGGGTCTCCGAGCAGGCCGCGTCGGGCCCGACTCCGGCCCCGGCCGGCGCCACCGGCGTGCAGCGCCAGGCCGAGGAGGAGGCGGTCGAGGAGGACGAGGCCGTGCAGGGCGCCTTCGTCCAGCGCCAGGAAGAGGACGAGGAGGCGGAGGAGACGGCCGGGTAGCTGCCCGGCCGGCCGTGGTGCCCTTTGGTGCAGGCACGGCTTCCCCCAGGCAGGGCCGGCGGGTCATTGTCGCCGGCCGCCCCGCGAGCAACGCTCCACTACGGACAGTCCGCACAACCAGGAGGCGGCGAATGCCCACGTACCTGTCACCCGGGGTCTACGTCGAGGAGGTGGAGGCCGGGTCCCGGCCGATCGAGGGCGTGGGCACCGCGGTGGCCGCGTTCGTCGGCCTCGCGACCGAGGGACCCTTCAACACCCCGACGCTGGTGAGCAACTGGAGCCAGTTCACCAAGCAGTTCGGCGCGTTCGTGCCCGGCTCCTACCTGGCCCACGCCGTGTTCGCCTACTTCGCCAACGGCGGCGGCAACTGCTACGTGGTCAGGATCGGCGAGGACGGCTCCAAGGGCGACGGCAAGAAGGAGCTGCCCGCCAGCGCCCAGGCCAGCCTCGGCGGCTACCGCGTGCGCGCGCTGGACGGCGGCCCCAAGGGCAACGACATCACCGTCGAGGTCGCCGACGCCGGCGGCGAGGGATCCGGCGACGACAGCTTCAAGCTGGTCGTCAAGCGCGACGGCAAGACGGTGGAGACGTTCGACGGCGTCACCGTCAAGCGCGGCAGGCAGAACGTGGTCACCATGGTCAACGCCGAGTCCAAGGTGATCCGCATCGAGGAGGCCGGCAGCGGCTCCGCCCTGGCGCGGCCGGAGAAGGGCGCGATCGCGCTCAGCGGGGGCTCCTCCGATCCGCGTCCGGCCCGCCTGACCACCGAGGACTACGTCGGCGACCCGGCCGAGCGCACCGGCTTCGGCGGCCTCGAGGCGGTCGACGAGATCACCATGGTCTCCGTCCCCGACCTGCTCGCCGCCTACCAGCAGGGCATGGTCGACCTCGAGGCGGTGCAGGCGGTGCAGCAGGCGATGATCACCCACTGCGAGCTGATGGGGGACCGCATCGCCATCCTCGACCCGCCGCCGGGCCTGAACGCCCAGCAGATCAAGGAGTGGCGCCAGGACAAGTCCGGCTACGACTCCCGCTACGCCGCGATGTACTGGCCCTGGGTGAAGGTGTTCGACCCCGCCAGCGGCGGCAACCGCTTCGTGCCGCCGAGCGGCCACGTCGCCGGCATCTGGAGCCGCAACGACGACACCCGCGGGGTCCACAAGGCGCCCGCCAACGAGGTGGTGCGCGGCGCCCTCGCGCTCGAGCTGCAGATCACCAAGGCAGAGCACGACCTGCTCAACCCGGTCGGGATCAACTGCCTGCGCGCCTTCCCCGGCCGCGGCATCCGCGTCTGGGGCGCCCGCACCCTGTCCAGCGACCCGGCCTGGCGCTACCTCAGCGTCCGCCGGCTGTTCAACTACCTTGAGGAGTCGATCCTCAACGGCACCCAGTGGGTGGTGTTCGAGCCGAACGACCACGCCCTGTGGGCCAAGATCCGCCGCACCATCGCCGCCTTCCTCGTCAACGAGTGGCGCAAGGGCGCCCTGTTCGGGCTCACCCCCGCCGAGGCCTTCTACGTGAAGTGCGACGAGGAGACCAACCCGGCCGAGGGCATCGACGCGGGCCAGGTCGTCTGCGAGGTCGGCGTGGCGCCGGTCAAGCCGGCCGAGTTCGTGGTGTTCCGCCTGGCCCAGTTCTCCGGCGGCACCAGCCTGGTCAACGAGTGACACCCGCCGGGTGGATGAGGAGGTAGACGCGCAATGCCCCTTCCGGACCTCGACAGCTCGGTCGGCCACTCCTTCGGACTCGAGGTCGACGGCGTCGTGATCAAGCAGATCTCCGAGGTCAGCGGCCTGAAGATGGAGCAGGACGTCATCGAGCTGAAGCAGAACACGCCCGACGGCAAGTACATGATCAAGAAGCTGCCCGGGCGGCCCAAGGCGGGGGAGATCACCCTGACCCGCGGCCTCACCGCCGACCAGAGCTTCGAGAAGTGGGCCAGGGACTCGCACTTCGGGAAGATGGGCGACGCCCGCAAGGGCGGCGCGATCATCGTCTACGACTTCGAGGGCTCCGCGATCAAGCGCTACAAGCTGACCAACGCGTGGCCCAAGAGCCTGGAGATCGGCACCCTCAAGGCCGGCGACACCAGCGTGCTCACCGAGAAGCTCGTGGTCACCTACGAGATGATGGAAGTCGAGTGATGCGGCGCGGGCCGAACGCGGCCACGGCCGCACGCGTCGCCGGCGAGGCGCCTGCCGGGGGGGAGGACCGTCTCGCCGGCGACGCGCTGCGCACCGAGTTCCCGTTCCTGCTGCCGCGCGGCTACGTCGACGCGGCGGGCACGGTGCACCGCGACGGGGTCATGCGCCTGGCCACGGCGCGCGACGAGCTGGTGCCGCTGCGCGACGACCGCGTCCGCGAGAACCCCGCGTACCTGACCGTGGTCCTGCTCGCCAGGGTGGTGACGCGGCTGGGCACGGTCGACGACGTGCACGCCGGCGTGATCGAGAACCTGTTCGCCTCCGACCTGGCCTTCCTGCAAGACCTCTACCGCCGGGTCAACCAGGAGGGCCACACCAGGGCCGCGGTCGCCTGCCCGGCGTGCGGCCACGAGTTCGCGGTCGACCTGGCCGGTGGTCGCCTGGGGGAATCGTGACCGTCCCCGCCGACCGCCTCTACCAGGAGGCCGCCTACCTGGCGTACCACCTCCACTGGTCGCTCGGGGAGATCCTCGACCTGGAGCACCCGCTGCGCGGGCGCTTCGTGGACGAGGTCGCCCGCCTGGAGCGGCTCGCGCCGCGGAGCAGGTGAGCCGCGGTGGGATTCCTGGACCGCCTGGTCGGCAAGCGGCGGCCGGCCACCGGGGGGCCGGAGCCAGGCCCCACCCGGCCGCTCCACGCCTGGCGGGAACTGCCGCCGATGCCGCGGACGCTGCCGCCGCCGACGACGACCGTGCAGGCCGCCGCGTTCGAGGCCGGCCTGGCCTCCCGGCAGGCGCCGGCGTTCCTCGGCACGCTGGGGCACCGGCTCGACGCCACCGCGCCCGCCGGGACCGTCCTCGGCCTCGCCACGCCGGCGGCCGCTCCAGCCTCCAGCGAGGTGGCCCACGGCCGCGCGCCGGCCGGGCCGAGGGGCGACGAAGGAGCGCCGTGGGAAGCCGGCGGGCCCGCCAGGCTGGGCGGCGACCACGGCGGTGCCCTGGTGTCGCCCCTGGCGACGACGCTGGTCACCGCTCCGGCGCAGGACCTGCCCAGCTTGAGCCTGCCGCCGGTGGCTACGGGCCACGAGCCGGAGGGAGCGGCTCCTGCCGGAGCTTCCCCGCACGGCATGCCGGTGGCGCCCGACCGCACGGTGCAGGATGGCCCGCCGGCGGGGGAGCGGGTGGCTGGTGGCGGGTCGCCGGCGGCCGCCCCGGTGGCCGGCCCACCCGGTGACGCGCCACCGGGCGCGAGCACGGACGGACCAGCCACCGCGCTGCTCGGCGACCGGCCGGTGCAGCGTGCCCTTGGCCAGGAACCGGGCGCACCGCGACCGTCCTCCGGCGCCGCGGCCGTCCTGCCGGCCACCGCGCCGGAGCCAGGCACGGCGCCCGCAGGCACGGCGCCGGCAGGCCCGGAGGCGCGCCCGGCCCGCCGGGTCGGCCTCGGCCCACCCGTCCCGGGGGGCACGGTGCAGCGCGCGACGCCCACGGGCCACCGCGAGCCACCCGCCGCCCGCCAGGCACCGCCCGCCGCGCAGCCCTGGGCATCCGCGGGCCAGGCCAGGTCGTCCGGCGGCAGGGCCGTGCCGGAGGAGCCGGGCGGCCAGGCCGTGCCCCCACGGGCCGCCGCCCCGCCGCCCGAGGCTGGGGGCCCCGCCGACCGTGGCACCGGTCCGTCCGTCGGTGCCGGGTCGCCGCCGCCGGCGGCGGTCCCGCACGGGGAGGAGGCTACGGAGCCGGGTGTGGTCGCGCCGCTCGGGGAGGCACCTGGCGGCCCGTCCGCGTCCCCGGCCGGTGGGTTCCAGGTCGCGCCGCTGCTGGGGGAGCGGGGCGGACTCGGCCAGCCGAAGCTCCAGCGCAGCGCCGCCGGGCGCGACGGGCCGGGCAAGCAGGCCGCATCGCCCGCCGCGTCGGAGGGGGCCGCGCCATCGCTCGGCGCCGAGCCACCGGGCGCTTCTGGTGAGCTCGTGCCCCTGCTGGGCGAGCGCGGCGTGCGGCCCACGGTGCAGCGCGGCGCGGACGGCCCGCCCGGCGTCGGAGCGCCGCCCACCACGAGCGCCGGGGGGACCGCGACCTCCGGACGGGCGAGAGCGGCCAGCCGCGGCGGGGCGGGTGGCACCACACCGGCCGGATCGGAGCCGGCTACCGCCGCGGCTGGCCCGGACGGCGCCGCCGCCGACCCCATCCAGGCCGCCGCCCACACGGCGCCCGCCGACGGCTCCGCGACGCTCCCTACGGACGCAGCCGCCGAGGCGGCGCCCGGATGGTCGTTGCCGGGGGAGGCGGCGCCGCTGGCTCCGCTGCTCGGGGAACGGCCGGTCGTGCTGGCCAGCCTGCTCGCGGTCGACGCGCCAGCGCCCACCGGGGCGTGGCTCCAGGCGGCCGGCGAACCGGCCGGCCTGCCGGAGCCGGCTAGCGGGCCCAGGCGGGCAGGCACCGGCGGGTCCCGGCCGGGCGCGGCCCTTGCCCGG
>DASUZB010000219.1:0-6109 GCA_036377075.1 Actinomycetes bacterium
ATGTTCTTGTCCTGGCACCACGTCCAGGACAAGCCGCGGGCAGCCCGGGAGCTGGCCAGGGTGCTCAGGCCCGCTGGGCGGCTGCTACTGCGCGCGAATTTCAGCGACCATCATCCCCGGCCGTGGTGGCTGGAGCACTTCCCCCGCGGCTTTGAGGTGGACGCCTCGCTGTTTCAGCCGCTGCACGAGGTCATCGCGACATTCACGTCGGCCGGCTGGCGCGTTGCCAGCTTCGGCACGGTCACCGCGCCGTCCTCCGGCACCCGCGGTGACGTGCTCGAACGGCTGCGCCTGCGCACCCTTTCGTTCTTCGCTCACCTCAGTCCCGACGAGCTGGAGGCCGGCTTCCGCCGCCTGGAGCAGGCCGTTTCCGCAGATCCCGGCGCACCAGCGCCGGTGCTTTCTGAGCCGCTGCTCACGCTCGAACGGCGCTAGGTCAGCTTGGTTGGCGGGCCGCGGGCGTAAGGCCGACGTCAGCCTCGCGGCACTCCAACCCGCATCGCTGGCCGACCTCCGCAGGCGCAGCGAGTCCCAGAGCAGCAGATCGAAATCTTCCCGAGGCCCGATGTCGGTGGGACCGCGGGGTGGACGTGCCATTCGATGCGGAATCGAATGCGCCATGGTCATCCCCACGGTCATCCAGTCGACCCCGAGGGGTTCCGTCAGGACCCCACCAGACCGATGCGGCATCCAACGTGAGCAGGGAGAACCCGACTGACGCCGTCCGGTTCGACTGGAAGCAGCTGCTTCGTAATCGAAGGGTCGCGCCCACCTGCCCAGGAGCGGTCGTTTCCCGCGTGGCAGCAGCAAGGGCGAATCCCTGTCCCAGACGTGGGAGCGCCTGCGGTGGGCCTAGCCCACGCGGGCCGGCCCTGCCGGCTAGCCTTCCAAGGTGCGTGACGAGCGGCTCGGCAGCGCGCAGGTCGGGCGCCGCTGCCGAGCCAGGCCTTGGCTTCAGGCGGTCAGGTCCGGGTCGTCCCGGCCGGTGAAGACCGGCTTGCCCGGTGGCGGACCGGACCGCAGCCCGCTGACGTCGATGCCGAAGCGGTGCGCCGTGCGCCCGGCGGCCAGCCCGCCGGGCAGCGGCGGCTTCCAGCCACCGTCGCGCTGCGGCGCCGAGGGTGACGGCGCGGCCGGCCGGCCCAGCGTGCCTGGGCGCCGGCTGGCGTGCCGGCGCCAGCGGACGGCGAGCGACCGGATCGAGGGCGAGCCGGGCGGCGGCCGAAACAGCCACAGGAACACGCCCGTGGTCAGCAGCAGCACGGGCAGCACGAGCCACAGGTTGGGAGCGGCCGGCGCTGGGCCGACCGCGCCGCTGCCTCCGGCGCCAGGGCCCGGTGGGCTGGTGCCAGGTGGCAGCGTGTTCGGGACGGTCACCGCCGGCGCGGTGGTGGGCCGTGGCGCGGTGGTGGTCGGCTCGGTGGTGGGCCGTGACGCGGTGGTGGGTGGGCTGGCGGGCCGTGGCGCGGTGGTGGGTGGCCTGGTCGGGAGCGGTGCGGTGGTGGGTGGTGGGCTGGCGGGCCGCGGTGCGGTGGTGGGTGGGCTGGTGGACCGTGGCGCGGTGGTCGGCGGACTGGTCGTCGGCGGTCCGGTGGTCGGCGGGCCGGTGGAGGCCGGCGGCGCGACCGTGGTCGGTGGGGCGGTGACGGTCACCGCCACGGTGGTCGGCGGGCCGGTCGTGCCTGGCTGCTCCGTGACCGTCGTCTCCGCCCCGGCACCGGGAAGCCCCGCGGATGCCAGCGGCACCCAGGCGTCAGTCTCCGCCTGGCCGCCGCCGGCGTCACCACCTGCCTCGAGCAGCAGCAGCACGACGACCACCGCGATCGCCGCAACCCAGAGCGACGCGGGGAACGACGCCTTCCTCCGCACGCTGTGCACCTGGCCGCCTGGGTCAACAGACCCGATCAGCGGTCGCCCCCCCGAGGAGCAGTCCCCCGGGGGTCGGTGGCTTGGCGACCAACCCCATCAGGCCGAGCAGGTGTACCAGCGCCAGAATCGCCAGCGGGGTGACGCTCTGCTCCCTCCTGTACCACGGGCGGTCGGGGCCAGGCCGTGGCGGAGGTGGTGCGCCCCACTGGGACGGTGTTGGTAGCTGCTTGCCCTGCGGTGGCCCCCATGCTGGCGGCTGCTCGGGCTGCGACGGCGGCGTCGATACTGGTGGTTGGGCCGGTGGCTGGTTGGGCTGCTGCGATCCGCAACCTTGCGGGTTCACCCATCGGTCAGGCACGGCAGGCCCACCTTCGACGGAAAAAGGGTGCAGTCGCCATTACAGGCGTCGAGGACAGCCAGATCGATACGCCCTCGGGGCAGGGCGAGGCGGTTCGGTACATCACGTTCGGGGAGGCTGGTCATTCTCTCGGTCATTCCACCAGCCATGATGTGCCTGGTCAGGACGATACTGGCTGGGCGCGCCCACCAACGTGAGCAGCCAGGATCCGACCCGTCAGACCTGCTGGATGGGTGCGCTGCGACTCATGACCGGATGGCACCAGATGGACGCGGGGCTGTAGCTCAGTCGGTCCGCGCAAGCGGCTCATAACCGCTAGGTCGCAGGTTCGAGGCCTGCCAGTCCACAGCGCAAAGCAAGCGAGTCTGACATTGGCTCGCCGACGGGTTGGCAGCCCCGGTCATTCCGACGGCTATTCCACCGCCGGCAACCGGCCATGGCCGGTCACACCAACCGTGGTCTCGATGGAGCTCCTGGTGAGCTGCATGTCGTTCTCCCTTTCGAGGCTTTCGATGGAGCGGGGTCCTGCAAAGAGGGCAGCACGCACGGTTACGCCTCCTCAGTCCCGGCGACCGGTGAGTGCAAGGCGGACGCCCAGCCCGATCATCAGCAGGCCGCCGGTCCCTCCGACCACCTCCAGCCGCCGCGGCGAGCGCGCGAACCAGTTCCGGGCTGCCCCGGCGGCCATGGCCCAGGTGCTGTCCGAAAGCAGGGCGATGGCGACGAACACCAGGCCCAGCGACAACAGTTGCAGCGGAACGTGGCCCCTGTCCGGCGCGGCGAACTGCGGCAGGACCGCGGCGAAGAACACCGCGCCCTTCGGGTTGGTGGCACCCACGGCGAACCCTTCCAGCACGATCCGGCGGGTCCGGCGGGGGGCCACCGCCGCGTCCAAGGCCCGGGCCAGGGCGCGGCGCTGCCGGATGGCGTGCACGCCCAGGTAGACGACGTAGCACGCGCCGAGGAGCTTCAGCACGGTGAACGCCTGCGCGGAGCGCTCCACGACGGCGCCGATCCCAAGGGCGACGGCGGTCACCTGCAGGTACGAGCCGGCCGCGTTGCCCGCGACCGCGGCCAGCCCCGCCCTTCGGCCCAATGCCACGGCCCGTCCGACCGAGAACAGGACGCTCGGGCCGGGGATGACGAGGACGACGAGGGCGGCCGCGGCGAACGGCAGCAGGCGGTCGAGCGGGATCACGCGCCCAGCTTGCCAGGCCGTCCCACCGCCGACCACCCTGGGCCGCGAGCGGCGTTACGTGACGATCGTGGTCACCACCGCGATGCTGGTCGGTGCCCGATCAGTCCAGATCCGAGCGGTGCTCCGCCGGGATGAGCACGAGGTTCAGCAGCAGCGCCTCGACGACCGCCGACCGTTGCAGGTAGGCGAAGACGCCGGCGACCACCCCGGCGGCGAACAGCAGGGCGCAGGCGAGCACGGTCGTCCTCGACAGGTGGCGTGACGCGCCGACTCGCACGCCTACGCCTCGTCGGCGGTGCGGGCCTCGTGGCCCTCCAGCGGCTCGGTCAGCTCCGGGCGGTTGTTGCGCACGTCGCCGACGGCCAAGTCCACCGGCCACAGCGCCAGGCGCTCCTCCGGGGCGGGGTCGAGGAGCGCGGTGAGCTGCTCGACGTCGCGGTTGTCGGAGTCGAGCCAGGCGTCCCACGCCTCCGGGGGCAGGATCACCGGCATGCGGTGGTGTATCGAGCCCATCAGCTCGTTGGCGCTGGTGGTCAGGATCGTGCACGTCCACAACTGCTCGCCGCTGTCCGGGTCGCGCCAGTCCGCCCACAGGCCCGCGAGCGCCAGTGGCTGGCCGTCGCGGGCGGCGATGAAGAACGGCTGCTTGCGGCGGCCCTTGCCCATGTCCTGCCACTCGTAGAAGCCGTCGGCCGGGATGATGCAGCGCCGGTGGGCCAGGGCGGTCTGCCAGCTCTTCTTCTCCCGCACGGTCTCGGCGCGCAGGTTGATCATCCGGTTGCCGATCTTGCGGTCCTTGGCCCACCTGGGCACCAGCCCCCAGCGCAGCTCGCGGAGCTGGCGGGCGCCGTCGCTGCCGGCGAGGACGACGAGCACGTCGCTCGCCGGGGCGACGTTCCAGCTCGGCTGGTGGCCCTCGACGCCGACCGGCTCGGCGCGGAACTGCTCGGCCCAGAGCGAGGGCTGGGTCGAGGCGCTGTAGCGACCGCACATGCCATCAACATATCAGCACCTTCCGACCATCCTGACGTCGGCGTGCCATGCCGAGCGCCGCGCGGCGGGTGGCGACCGACCGTCCCGCCGTGCTCTCCTGGGACGTCGCCGCCGGCCCGGCGGGGACGGCGGGGATGGGGAGGCGCTGCGCCAATGTCCGCCGGGACGCACACGATCGTCGGCCGTGGGGCCGAGCTCCGGCTGGTCGAGGAGTTCCTCGACGCGGCCGGCAGCGGACCGGCCGGGCTCCTGCTCGAGGGCGAGGTCGGCATCGGCAAGACCGCGCTGTGGCAGCGCGCCGTCGCCGCGGCCGGGAGCCGCTCGTACCGCGTGCTCACCTGCCGGCCGGCCGCCGCCGAGGCGCAGCTCGCCTACGCGGCGCTCGGCGACCTGCTGGAAGCGGTGCCCGAAGCGGCCCTGGCGGAGCTGCCCGGACCGCAGCGGCGCGCCCTCGAGGTGGCGCTGCTGCGGGCGGAGCCGGGCGAGCGGCAGCCGCTGCCGCGTGCGGTGGCGCTCGGCCTGCTCGGCGTGCTCCGCGCGCTGGCACGGGGCGGGCCGGTCCTGGTCGCGGCCGACGACGTCCAGTGCCTCGACCACCCGACGGCGAGCGCGCTCGCCTTCGCGGTCCGCCGCCTCGAGGACGAGCGGGTCGGCCTGCTGCTCGCCTGGCGGCTCGAGGGCGCTGCGGCGGTCCCGCTCGACCTCGAGCGTGCCCTGCCGGAAGGGCGGCTGCGCCGCGCCCGGATCGAGGGCCTGAACCTGGAGGAGCTCGACCGCCTCCTCGGCGCGCGCCTGGGCGCGCCGCTGCCGAGGCGGACGCTCAACCGCCTGCACCGCACGTCCGGCGGCAACCCGTTCTTCGCGCTGGAGATCGGCCGCGCCGTGCTGCAGCGCGGCGAGGAGGGCGGGCTCGCCGACGACCTGCCGGTCCCCGCGAGCCTGCAGGAACTCGTCGGCGACCGCCTCGCGCGGCTCGCCGGGCCCGCCCGCGAGGCGGTCGGAGTCGCGGCGGCCCTGTCGCGCCCCACCGTGGCGCTGGTCGAGGCGGCCGGCGGTGGCGCGGAGGCGCTCGCGGCGGCGGTCGCCGCCGGCATCGTCGAGCTCGACGGCGAGCGGGTGCGCTTCGCCCACCCGCTGCTCGCGTCCCTGGCCCACGCGCGGCTGCCGGCGGAGGAGCAGCGACGGCTCCACGCGCGGCTCGCCGGGGTCCTCGACGACCCGGAGGAGCGCGGCAGGCACCTCGCGCTCGCCGCCGACCGGCCCGACGCCGCGGTCGCCGCCGCGCTCGACGAGGCCGCCCGCAGGGCGCGGGCGCGCTTCGCGCCCGACGCCGCCGCCGAGCTCTGGGAACAGGCCCGCCGGCTCAGCCCGGCCGGCGACCGCGAGCAGGCACGGTGCCGCGGCATCGAGGCGGCCGAGCGCCACTTCGAGGCCGGTGAGGTCGAGCGGGCGCGGGCGCTGCTCGAGGAGATCGTCGCCGAGTCGCCGCCCGGCCGGGAACGGGCGTACGCGCTGGCGCGCCTCGGCTGGGTGCGCGCGCACCGGGAGAGCTTCGGCGCCGGCGCCGAGGTGTTCGCCGCCGCGTTGGCCGAGCACGCCGATGACGCGGCGCTGCGCGTCGAGGTCGAGCTGGGCCTGGCGTGGTGCACCCACGCGACCGCGAGCATCCCCGCCGCCGAGGCGCACGCCCG
>DASUZB010000220.1:0-46829 GCA_036377075.1 Actinomycetes bacterium
CCGGTCGTCCGCGAGGCGTAGCCGCTCCGGTCGTCAGGCGACACGGCGGCTGGCCAGCTCGTAGAGGTGGCCGTCGGGGGCGCGGACGTGGACCCACTCCCAGTTGGCGTCCTGGTCGAGGGACCCGACGACCTCGACGCCGGCGGCCACCAGCTCCTCGCGGGCCGCGCGGACGTCGTCGACCTCGAACAGCGGCACCGGCCCGCTGGCGTGCCGGCCGAAGAACTCGAAGTACGGGTGGCCGGGCGCCATCACCTGGACCTGGTCCCCCTCCGAGGTGGAGAACTCGACCGTCGCCGGCTCCTCGAAGTTCACCCGCAGGCCGAGCACGTCCCGCAGGAAGCCCACCATCGCCTCGTAGTTGGTGGTCGGCACGCCGACCCAGCGCAGGTTGCGAACCTCCATGGCGCTCCCTCCTCCCCTGCGGCCAGGGTACGTTGGAGGCGTGACGAAGAACCGGCTCGAAGCCTTCAGCGACGGCGTGTTCGCCATCGCGATCACCCTGCTGGTGATCGACATCCGCGC
Source organism: Actinomycetes bacterium (assembly GCA_036377075.1). Classification (GTDB taxonomy): domain Bacteria; phylum Actinomycetota; class CALGFH01; order CALGFH01; family CALGFH01; genus DASUZB01. The sequence goes on from DASUZB010000220.1 coordinate 526, forward strand.
GCCAGAGCTGCACCAGGGGGAACGGCTCTCGCACGCGCTCTGGGCGCTGTGGCCCAGCTACGTCGGCTACCTGGTGAGCTTCATGACGATCGGCGTGATCTGGCTCAACCACCACCGCTTCTTCGGGCAGGTGCTGCGCGTCGACGGGCCGCTGCTGGTGCTCAACCTCAACCTGCTGCTGTGGACGGCGCTGATCCCGTTCCCCACGGCGGTGGTCGCCAAGAACCTGGAGGGCGGGGGCGAGCCGGCGCGCACGGCGGCCGCCCTCTACGCCGGGGTGCTGCTGCTGATGGGGATCGCGTTCGCGGGCATCTTCGCCTGGGTGACCCACGACGACCGCCTGCTGCACCGGCTGCCTCCGCCCGAGGTCGTGCGCGCGACCCGCCGGCGCTTCATGGCCGGCCTGATCGTCTACGCCGCCGCCTTCGCGCTGTCCTGGGTCTCGGCGCCGCTGTCGGTGGCCATGTGCGCGCTGATGGCCTTGTACTACGCCTTCGACCAGGCGACGGTGCCCGCCAGGCAGGAGCAGGACGAGCGGCCACCGGGACCCCGGCCCTAGCGCGGCACCGCCCGCGGCGAACCAGGCCGACCGGCGACGGCGCATGTAGGTCCCTCGTCCGTAACGCTGCCGGGACGCAACCCGACCACAGTGGCGCGTGAGCGACGATGCTCGGGACGGTGACCGGAGTCGGAGGGGCCTGGATGCGCCGAGGATCATGGCGGTGACCGCCGCTGGCCGGCCGGCACGGGCACGCCGGCGGCCGGCCGCTCTGGCGTGGGCGCTGTGGGCGCTGGCCATGCTCAGCCTGGCCGTGAACTGGTGGCAGGACCACCTGCTGCGCCAGGCCGGCCGGCCCGACCTGGCCCCGCTGGACGCCGGCGTCGCCGCCCTGGTGCTGGCGGCGGTGAGCGCGGCCACGGTCGGGGCGGTGCTGGCCAGCCGCCGGCCCCGCCACCCGGTGGGCTGGCTGCTGCTGGCCCTGGGCCTGTCGCTGAACGCGAGCGGGGTGGCCTCGGCGTACGCCGACTACGGGCTGCTGGCCCGCCCCGGCACCCTGCCAGCCGCCCCCTCCGTGGCCCTGTCCTTTCCCGCCACCGTCATCACGGCCCTGACCTGCCTCGGCTTTGTCCTGCTGCTCACGCCCACCGGGTCGCTGCCCTCGCTCCGCTGGCGCTGGTGGGCCAGGGCCACCGCGGCCGCGCCGGCCGTGAGCCTGCTGGCGATCACGCTCGCCCCCCGGCCCTTCGGCCGGCCCTACCGGGCGGCCGGGAACCCGCTGGACCTCCGCGGCCTGGGCGGGGCGCTGTCCGTCACCTACCAGCTGGCCTTCGCGGTCGCCAACCTCGCCGTGGTGGTCGGCGCCGCGTCGCTGGTGGTGCGTTTCCGCCGCGCCCGCGGCACCGAACGCCAGCAGCTGCGCTGGGTGGCGCTGGCGGCCGCCTCGGCGGTGCTGGGGTTCGTGGTGCTGCTCGCGGCGGTTGCCATGGGCGCAAGCCCGGACCTGCTCGGTTGGGTGGCGGGGGTCTCCTTCGCGGTCCTGCCGCTGGCGATCGGCGCGGCGGTCCTGCGCTACCGGCTGTACGACCTGGACCGCATCGTCAGCCGCACGCTCGCCTACGGCCTGCTCACCGTGCTGCTCGGTGGCGGCTACGCCGGGCTGGTCCTTGGGCTTGGCCAGCTCCTGGGCCGAAGCTCCAGCCTGGTCGTGGCCGGGGCCACCCTGGCGGTGGCCGCGGCGTTCCAGCCGGCCCGCCGCCGCGTCCAGCAGGCGGTCGACCGGCGCTTCAACCGGCGCCGCTACGACGCCGCCCGCACGATCGAGGGGTTCAGCGCCAGGCTGCGCCAGCAGGTCGACCTGGACACCCTGACCACCGAGCTGCTGGCCGTAGTCGAGCAGACGATGCAGCCGACCCAGGCGTCGCTGTGGCTGCGGCCGTCCGTCAGCGCGTTCCCCGACCAGCGCGGCACAGGCGCATCCCGCACGGCGTCCCAGCCGACGCCAGCTTCCCGGTCCGTTCACGCAGCTTCGTGAAACAGGCTCGTGACAGCCTGTTGCATAAAGCGCTGAACTGCGCTTTTGATGCTCACCAGGGATGGCAGGATGCAGTGACGGCGTGCCAGGTCGCCGAGGTGGGGAACCTGGCGAGCGTTGCCGGCGTCAGATTGGTAGCGACAGCGGCAGCCGGGGGAGGGCGATGCGGTGTTTGGTCGTGCTCACCGTGGCTGTCGTGTTGCTGGCGAGCGGCTGCTCGGTGGCGCGCGACCTGTCCGCCACTTACTGCCCCTCGGGGCGGAGGCTCCTCCCCCAGGGGGCGGCGGACTACTTCGACTTCGTCCAGGTCGGCGGGACCACCTACCACGCCGGTACCGGGGGTACCGGGCCGGCGCTGCGCGAGGGCGACCTTGGCGCCCAGGTCGCCGTGGTGCGGTGCAAGCTCGCCGACCACATGGTCGAGGACCCGGACAAGCGGTACCTGGACGGCGATGCCGCCTACCTGGACGAGGGCACCGCGCTGTACGCGGTCAGGGGCTACCGGCCGAGCTTCCGCCTGGGCGCGCGCCGCGACCGCGAGCTGGTGCTGTTCGAGGCCGTCGAGAACCCCCGCGCCCGGACCTGGGGTGACCTGCTCGACCTCGGGGGCAAGGTCCGCTGGATCGGCGTCAACGACGACCACAGCCGACCGCTGGCGGCGATCAGGGACCGGCGGCAGGTCGCCCGGCTGGTCGCGCTGCTGCTCGGCAGCCGCGTCGGGAAGCAGACCGCCTGCGCCGACGACGGCGTGTTCCTGGCCTTCCACCTCGACGACGCGACCGCCACCACGTGGAGCTACAGCGTCCACTTCCGCCGGCTGGATTGCCGCGACCCGCTGCCCCAGGCGTTCGGCGCCGCGATCCGCGCGGCGCTGCGGTGAGCTGGCGTCCTGGCCAGGTGCATCCTGGATCCTCCACAGGACCAGGAGGAGCTGATTCGCCAGGTCCGGGCTGCTGACCGCAACGATCGCGCTGCCGGGACCACCTGCACCGTGGAGTGGAGGCTTCGGCGTCAAGGTGTGGCGGCCTCGAAGGCGAGCACGGCGCGGTCGCTGACCGGGCGGTAACCGAGCCGCTGGTAGATCTCGTTCGTAGTCGGGTTGGCGAGGTCGGTGAAGAGCACGACCTCGCGCGCGCCCTCGTCGAGCGTGGCGCGGCTCGCGGCGGCGGTCACAGCCGCGCCCCAGCCGTGCCGCCGCCGCTCGGGTGGGGTGTAGACGGGGCCGATGCGGACGACCCCGGCGGCCGGCCTGGTGCGGCCGGCGAGCGACACCGAGGTGCCCTCCGGGTCCTCCCAGAGGGTGAGCCCGCCGTGGCTCAGCCGGTCCGCCACCGTGTCGGGGACGTCGTGCATCGGCATGCCCGCGTCCTCGCCGAACCGGTGCATCCAGTCGATCAGCAGGTCGGTGTCGTCCACGGTGGCCGGCCGGGCGCGCCCCGGAGGCGCGGGGTCCGGCGGGACCAGCTCGCCCAGCCGGTACAGGCGCATGGCGACGTCGAGCACCGCCCGCTCACCGGCCAGCGCCGACCAGACCGCGGCGAACTCGACCGCCAGCGGCGTCACCCCGGTGACGCCGGGCGGCCGCCGCCCCAGGGTGAGGAGCTCGCTGGCCAGCGGCCGCATCGCCTCGTCGGGCACCTCGCCGAGCAGCAGCTGGTAACCGGGCGTGTGGGAGACGGCCCCGCGCACCGCCCCCGTGGCATCGGTCCACCAGCCGAACACCTCCGGCTCCGCCCGCTCGGCCGCCGCGTTCCTTGCCCGGGCGTTCTCGATCACCGTCAGCGAGACGGTGTGCTCAGCCGGCCGCGCCGCCAGCAGCGGCCCGGCGGCCCGCGCGTACTCCTCGACGTCTTCGGTGAACCGCCAGCCCATGCACGCACCCTGCCCCGGCCGGCCGCGCTTGTCGACCCGCCTTCCGCGCTGGCGGTAGGCACCGTCCTGCGGCAGGATCGGGCCATGACCACCACGCCGGTACTCGTGTTGCTGCACAGCCCGCTGGTCGGGCCGCTGACCTGGGAGCTTGTAGCGGATCGGCTGCAGGCCCTCGGCTACCACGTGGTGGTGCCGTCACTGCACGGGGCGGTCGGGACCAGCCAGCCGTACTACCGCGGGCTCGCCCGCCGGGCCGGCCAGGTGATCGACGAGCACCCGATGGCGCTGGCCGAGCCGGTCGCCCTCGTCGGCCACAGCGGCGCCGGCGCGCTGCTGCCGGCGATCACCGAGGCCACCGGCGCGCAGGTCGAGGCCGCCGTGTTCGTGGACGCGATCCTGCCGCACCCGAGGGCGAGCTGGTTCGACACCGCGCCGGCGGCGCTGGGCGCAGCGCTCCGCGACGCGGCCAGCGGCGGCTGGCTGCCCCCCTGGGACCAGTGGTTCACGCCGGAGGCGATCGCCGCGGAGCTGCCCGACGCCGACCTGCGCGCCCGCTTCGTCGCCGAGCTGCCGCGGGTGCCGCTGGCCTACTTCGAGGAGCAGGCGCCCGAGGTCGAGAGCTGGCCGCCACCGCACTGCGGCTACCTGCAGCTCAGCGAGGCCTACAAGGAGGTCGCCGACGAAGCCGAGCGGCAGGGCTGGCCGACGATGCGCGAGCCCGCCAGCCACCTGGCCATGCTCACCCAGCCGGAATGGGTCAGCGGCATGCTGCACCGCCTGGTCACCAGGCTGGACGGCGCCTGAGCGAGGCCGGCCCTACTCCCACTCGATGGTGGCGGGGGGCTTGGAGGTGACGTCGTAGGCGACCCGGTTGACGCCGGGGACCTCGCCGACGACGCGGGTGGAGATGCGCTCGAGCAGCTCCCACGGCAGCCGGGCGAAGTCGGCCGTCATGGCGTCCTCGCTGGTCACCGCGCGGACGACCAGGGGGTAGGCGTAGGTGCGGCCGTCGCCCATCACGCCCACGGTGCGCACCGCGGGCAGCACGCCGAAGTACTGCCACAGGGTGGTGTCGAGGGCGGCCCGGCGCACCTCCTCGATCACGATCCGGTCGGCGGCGCGCAGGGTCTCCAGGCGCTCGGCGGTGACCTCGCCGATGATGCGGACCGCCAGGCCGGGGCCGGGGAACGGCTGCCGCCCGACCACGTCCTCCGGCAGGCCGAGCTCCACCCCGACGCGGCGCACCTCGTCCTTGAACAGCAGCCGCAGCGGCTCCACCAGCTCCAGGTCCATGCGCTCGGGCAGGCCGCCGACGTTGTGGTGGGTCTTGATGGTGGCGTTGCGCCGGCCACCCGACTCGACCACGTCCGGGTACAGGGTGCCCTGGACCAGGTAGCGCGCGTCGCCGTGCTCGCGGGCCACCTCCTCGAACACCCGGATGAACTCGTTGCCGATCGCCTTGCGCTTGGCCTCGGGGTCGGTCACCCCGGCGAGCCGCTCCAGGAAGCGGTCGGCCGCCTTGACGTGGACGAGGTTGACCTGGAAGTCGCGGCGGAAGGTCTCCTCGACCTGCTCCGCTTCACCGTGGCGCAGCAGCCCGGTGTCGACGAACACGCAGGTGAGGCGGTCGCCGACGGCTCGGTGGACGAGCAGCGCCGCCACCGAGGAGTCGACCCCGCCCGACAGCGCCGCGAGCACCCGGCCGTCGCCCACCCGCGCCGCGACCAGCGCCTCCTGCTCCTCGATGATCGAGACGCTGGTCCAGTTCGGCCGGCAGCCGGCCGCCTGGTAGAGGAAGTTCTTGAGCAGGTCGAGGCCGCGGGGGGTGTGGGCCACCTCCGGGTGGAACTGCACCCCGTAGAGGCCCCGGGCGGGATCTTCGAAGCCGGCCACCGGGGTGGCCTCGGTCCAGGCGACCACCCGCGCGCCGGGCGGCGGCGCCGCCACCGTGTCGCCGTGGCTCATCCACACCGTCTGGTCGGCGGGGAGGTCGCGGAAGAGCACGCTGTCGCCGCTGGCGCTGAGCGCGGTGCGGCCGTACTCGCGCACGCCGGTCGGCTCCACCCGGCCGCCGAGGACCCGGGCCATGGCCTGCTGCCCGTAGCAGAGCCCCAGCACCGGCAGGCCGAGCTCGAGCAGGCGGGGGTCGAGCGCGGGCGCGCCGGGCTCGTAGACCGAGGCGGGGCCGCCCGAGAGGATCAGCGCCCTGGCGCCGCTGGCGCGCACCTCGGCCGGGTCGAGGTCGCACGGGACGACCTCGGAGTAGACGTGGCACTCGCGCACCCTGCGCGCGATCAGCTGGGCGTACTGTGCCCCGAAGTCGAGGACCAGGACGGTGTCGTGCTGCCCGGCCGGCGGCGCGCTCATGGCGTGAGCATAGCAGCCGGTCTCCGCCTGCCCGAGATCCGGTGAAATGCCCGGATCGTTTGCCTGCCCCGTCTCCGAGGGAGTACGGTTGACAGACCACCCGGGGCGTCGCCGCCCCCCCACCTGGTGCCTGGACCTCGCACCACGCCGGTCAAGCGTGGTGCGCTTTTCTTTCCAGGACACGGCGGCTGCGCCATCGACGCCCGCCCAGCGCGGGGCGGGTCTGAGGGCTGGAGGGACGCGCACGTGCCATACGGGGACGACGCGATCGCACCGGAGGGCGTCGACGCCGACGAGGCGGGCGAGGCTGGCGCCAAGGCGCGCCGGCGCGCGCCCGGGGCGGACCCGGAGGTCCGCTCGTTCGGTGAGGCACGGGTCTGCGCCGCCGACGGCTGCGAGACCCAGCTCTCGCGCTACAACCCGGACAGCTTCTGCTCGGTCCACCGCGGCTGGGACCGGCAGGTGGTCACCCGCCGCCGCCGGACCAGCGCGAACGGCGCCGAGCAGAACGGCGCGCAGGCCTGACCCGGTCGGCGGTGCCGGCGCCGATGGGGCCGCGGGCGCCCGCGCCGCCGCCCCCTACAGCGCTTCCGCTAGCCCATGCCGACGCCCTGGCTGCGCTGCAGCAGCTTGCCCTCGGTCTGCAGCGCGGGCGCGACCATCACCTCCGCCCGCTGGAACTCCCTGACGCTGGCGTAGCCGCAGGTCGCCATGGAGGTGCGCAGCGCCCCGAACAGGTTCATGGAGCCGTCGTTGACCGGCGCCGGGCCCAGCAGGACCTCCTTGAGCGTGCCGACCGACGAGGTCCGCACGCGCGTGCCCCGCGGCAGGTCCGGGTGGAAGGTGGCCATGCCCCAGTGGTAGCCGCGGCCGGGCGCCTCGACCGCCCGGGCGAGCGGCGAGCCGAGCATGACCGCGTCGGCGCCGCAGGCGATCGCCTTGGCCACGTCGCCGCCGGTGCGCATGCCGCCGTCGGCGATCACCTGGACGTAGCGGCCGGTCTCCTCCAGGTGGCGCACCCGCGCGCCGGCCGCGTCGGCCAGCGCGGTGGCCTGGGGCACGCCGATGCCGAGCACGCCGCGGGTGGTGCAGGCCGCGCCGGGACCGACCCCGACCAGGACACCGGCCGCGCCGGTGCGCATCAGGTGCAGGGCGGTCGCGTAGGAGGCGCAGCCGCCGACGATCACCGGCAGGTCGTAGCGGGCGATAAAGGTCTTGAGGTTGAGCGGCTCGGTGGTCGCCGAGACGTGCTCGGCGGAGACCACCGTGCCCTGGATGACCAGGATGTCCAGGCCGGCCTCCAGCGCGTAGGTGTGGTAGCGGGCGACGCGCTGCGGGGTGAGGGAGGCGGCGGCGACCACGCCGGCGGCCTTGACCTCCTCGACCCGGCGGCCGATCAGCTCCGGGTTGACCGGCTGCGCGTAGAGCTCCTGCATGCGCTTGGTCGCCTGGTCGGAGGGGAGCCCGGCGATCTCCTGGTAGACGGGGTCGGGGTCCTCGTAGCGCGTCCACAGGCCTTCCAGGTTGAGCACGCCCAGGCCGCCGAGGCGGCCCAGCTCGATGGCGATGCGGGGCGAGACCACCCCGTCCATCGCCGAGGCGAGCACCGGCAGGCTGAACTGGTAGGCGTCGATCTCCCAGGAGATGTCGACGTCGTCAGGGTCGCGGGTGCGGCGGCTGGGCACGATGGCGATGTCGTCAAGGCCGTAGGCGCGGCGGCCGCTCTTGCCGATTCCGATCTCGACCTCAGCCAATGGTCCCTCCCGATGACGGTGTCGAGGGCCGGGGCTGACCCGCCCGGCCGATAGGTGGAAGCGGGCCGCGGCAGCGGCCAGCACGGGGCGGGGAAGTGGGAGCCGGCGCGACCCGCCCGTCGGGCGACAGGTCCAGGTCACGGTCCATACCAGAGCGTAGCACGGCCGCTTTCCAGCGCGTCGAGCAGGGCTTTCGACAGGAACAAGATTGGGGTCCCAGGCCGTTGCAACTCCCTGTACCATGCCATGCGGTCGTCGGTTTTCCGGCGGCCAGCACGATCGTTCTTCCCACGAGGTGCCAGTGTCCGATCCCCTCGATCCGTTCGGATTCGACGACGACGACGCAAGTTCCGCCCCGATCGACGAGGAGGAACGCGCGGCGCTGCTCGAGGACCTGGCCGACCTCGCCGAGTTCCGTGAGGCGCTGGAGCCGCGTGGCTTCCGCGGCGTGGTGATCCCCTGCCCCGACTGCGAGGAGGACCACTACTTCGGCTGGAGCCTGCTGCGGGAGAACCTCGAGCACATCCTCGAGCACGGCGAGCCGAGGGTCCACGAGCCGGCCTTCGAGCCCGACGTGGACAGGTACGTCACCTGGGACTACGGCAAGGGATTCGTGGACGGCGTGCTGGAGGCCGAGAACGAGACCGGCTCGCTCCGTGACGGCTGGACCTCACCGACCGAGGCGGCCCGGCGCATCCGCAGGGCGCTCACCACCCGCGGGCTGACCGAGGACGAGGTGGCCGAGGTGCTGAGCGAGGGCGGCCTGCCGGTGAACGACCAGCCGGACTGAGCAGCCAGGCACGCCACGACGCTCGGCGCTACCGTCCCAGGAGGTCGCGCAGGCCTTCCTTCGGCCCCGAGGACCGCCCTGGCTCCCGGCGGTCGCGGCGGCGCTGGCGCGCGACGATCCTGGCGGTGAGCCCGGCGACCGTGCCACCGGCGACGCCGGCGGGCAGCCACACCAGCCACAGGCGGCGGTGCTTGCGGAAGTCCTGCACCGGCCAGCCGCGCTGGCGGGCGAGCTCGCGCAGCTGCCGGTCGGGGTTGACCGCGACCGGGTGGCCGACCCCTTCCAGCATCGGCCGGTCGTTGAACGAGTCCGAGTAGGCGCTGCAGTCGCGCAGGTCGATGCCCTGCTCGGCGGCGAGCTTGGTGACGGCGTCGAGCTTGGCGGGACCGTGCAGGACCGGGCCGAGGAGGCGGCCGGTGTACTTGCCGTCGACCAGCTCCGCCTCGGTGCCGAGGGCGCCGTCCATGCCCAGGTAGGCGGCCATCCGCTCGGCCAGCTCGCGCGGGGCCGCGGTGACCAGGTAGGTCTTGTCGCCGTCGGCGTGGTGCAGGTCGATCACGCGGCGCATGCCAGGGTAGATGCGCGGCCCGATCACCTCGACGACGATGTCGTGGCCGAGCTGGAGGATGTCCTCCTGGGACTTGCCCTCGATGAACGCCAGCGCCGACTCGCGGGCGGCCTCCATGCCGCGCTTGCCCTCCGCGCCGGTCACCCGGAAGGTGAGCTGGGCGAGGGCGAACCCGGCGATGTCGCGCCAGGTGTAGTAGCCCCGCTTGTACATGCCGCGGGCCAGCAGGTACAGGCTGGAACCGGGCAGCAGGGTCTTGTCGACGTCGAAGAACGCCGCCCTCCTGGTCCGGTGCGCGCTCATCGTGCCGCCCGCTCCAGCGCCTGGCTGAACCAGGGAAGGGTGCGCTCGATGCCCTCCTCCAGGCTGACCGACGGCTTCCAGCCCAGCTCGGTCATCGCCCTGGTGATGTCCGGCCGCCGCACCTCGGGGTCGTCGACCGGCCGCGGCTGGTAGTCCACCCTGACCTCGCCGACGCCCGCCGCCGCGGCCACCATCCGCGCCAGCTCCAGGATGGTCACCTCGCGCGGGTTGCCGAGGTTCACCGGCCCCTCGACGTCGCTCCAGAGCAGCCGCCAGAACCCCTCGACCATGTCCTCCACGTAGCACAGCGAGCGCGTCTGGCTGCCGTCCCCGTGCACGGTGAGCGGCTCCCCGCGCAGCGCCTGCACGGCGAAGGTGCAGAACGCCCGGCCGTCATCGATCCTCATGAACGGCCCGAACGTGTTGAAGATCCGCACGATGCGCACCTCGACGCCGTGGCTGCGCTGGTAGGCGGTGGCGAGGGCCTCGGCGAAGCGCTTGGCCTCGTCGTAGACGCCGCGGGGGCCGATCGGGTTGACGTGGCCCCAGTAGCTCTCCGGCTGGGGGTGGACCTTGGGGTCGCCGTAGACCTCGCTGGTCGAGGCGAGCAGGAAGCGGGCGCCCTTGTCCTTGGCCAGGCCAAGGGCGCGGTGGGTACCGAGCGCGCCGACCTTCAGGGTCTGGATCGGGTAGCGCAGGTAGTCGATCGGGCTCGCCGGGGAGGCGAAGTGAAGCACCGCGTCGACCGGCCCGGAGACGTGGATGTAGTCGGTGACGTCGACGTGGACCAGGCGGAAGCGCTCCCCGATCAGGTCCTCGACGTTCTCCGCACGGCCGGTGATGAGGTTGTCCATGCAGACGACCTCGAACCCCTCGGCCAGCAGCCGGCGGCACAGGTGCGAGCCGAGGAAGCCGGCGCCTCCGGTGATGACGGCACGAGGCACGGTCAGCTCCGTGCGTCGGCGGGCGGGCCGGCCAGCGGGCGGCCGACGCCGGCGACGGTGAAGCCCTCGGCGACGAACCGCTTGACGTCGAAGAAGTTGCGGGCGTCGACCACGATCGGGTAGCGCATGCGGCCCTTCAGGAGGGCGGGGTCGAGCTCGGCGAACTCGGCCCACTCGGTCATGAGGACCAGCGCGTGGGCACCGTCGGCGACCTCGTGGGCCTTCGCGGCCAGCTGCAGGCCGGGCAGGAGCGCGAGCGCCTGCTCGCCGGCGACCGGGTCGTAGGCGACCACCTCGGCGCCGCCGTCGAGCAGCCCGCGGACCACGTCGACCGCCGGTGCCTCGCGCAGGTCGTCGGTGTCGGGCTTGAAGGCGAGGCCGAGCACGCCGATGCGCTTGCCCTCCAGGTGCCAGAGCGCGTCGCGCACCTTCTCGACCACGTTGCGGCGCGCCTCGAGGTTGACCTTGGCGACCTCGCGCAGGATGCCGAAGTCCACCCCCAGCTCCCGCGAGCGGTGGGCGAAGGCGGCCACGTCCTTGGGGAAGCAGCTGCCGCCGTAGCCGGCGCCGGCGCTGAGGAACCTCGGGCCGATGCGGGGGTCGAGTCCCATGCCCCTGGCGACCAGCTCGACGTCCGCCCCGGAACGCTCGCAGACCGCCGCCACCGAGTTGATGAAGCTGATCTTGGTGGCCAGGAACGCGTTGGAGGCGTGCTTGATGAGCTCGGCGGTGGCGCGGTCGGTGGCCAGGAACTCGCAGCCGGTGTCCTCGATGATCGGGGCGTACAGCTCGCGGAAGCGTTCGGCGGCGCGCTCGGAGTCGGTGCCGACCACGATGCGGTCGGGCCGTAGGGTGTCCTCGACGGCGGTGCCCTCGCGCAGGAACTCGGGGTTGGAGGCGACCTCGTAGTCGGCCCCCGGCGGCGCCTCGCGCGACATCACCTGGGCGACCCGCTGGCCGGTCTGGACCGGCACGGTGCTCTTCTCGCAGACCAGGCGGAACTGGCCCACCGGGAGGTGGCGGGCGACGTCGCGGGCCACGGCCTCGACCAGGCGCAGGTTGGGGCTGCCGTCCTCGCGGCTCGGGGTGCCGACGCAGATGAAGATGACTTCGCCGTGGCGCACGGCCGCGGCCTTGTCCGAGGTGAACGTGAGCCGGCCGCTGCCCAGCGCCTCGGTCATCAGCTCCTGCAGCTGCGGCTCGTAGAACCACGCCTTGCCCTGCCGCAACAGCTCGAGCTTGGCCCGGTCGTCGTCATCCGCGAGGACCTCGTGGCCGATCCGAGCCAGGCTGACGGCGGTGACGAGCCCGACGTGGCCGGCTCCAATGACCGTGACGCGCATTCGCTTCGCTCCTTTGCTCAAACGGTCGGTGGGCCTGCGCCGCTCTGTGCGCTGGCTTCCCTCGTCGCTCCTCGGTCGCCCAGGGGCTCCCTCGTCGCTCCTCGGTCAGTCCAGCGCGCGGCTCCGGCCCACCTCCCTGAGGACACGCGATTTTATCGGGTGGCGCCCTGGCGGCGCGCCGCCCCCAATCCGGCTGGAAAAGCCTGGTTGTCCGACTGGGGTGACGATGACACACTGCCCCTCCCGACGTCCGCCCGCAAAGGCATGGAGACCCCTACGCCTCATGAAAGTCCGGCCTGACCCCGCGCCAACCCGCACCATCCCGCGACGCCGCCGCACCGCCGCCCTGCTGCTGCTCGCCCTGACCACCATCCTGGCTGCCGCGCCCCCGGCGTCGGCGGCCGGCCGGCCCGCCGCGGACGTGCGGGCGGCCTCCGTGGCCGCCGGACCGAAGGTCGGCTCCCGCTACGCGATCCTGGTCGACGCGGCCAGCGGCGAGGTGCTCTGGGCCCGTAACCCGAACGTGCCCAGGCCACCGGCGAGCCTGACCAAGATGCTGACCGTGCTGGTGGCGCACGCCAGCCTGGCGCAGCGGCAGGTGGCGGTGGCCGGCAGGGACGCCGCCGCCAGGCCGGCCACCAAGCTCTCCCTCGAGCCCGGCCAGCAGATCCTGGTCGAGCAGGCGCTCGCCGCCGCGCTGATCGTCTCGGCCAACGACATGGCCGTCCTCCTCGCCGACACCGCGGCCGGCTCGGTGCCGCGCTTCAGCAAGGCCATGGACGCCGAGTCCAGGCGCCTCGGGCTGCGCCGCTCGCGCTGGCGCGTCCCCGACGGGCTGGACGCCCCCGGGCACGTCTCCAGCGCCTTCGACCTCGCGATCCTGGCCAGGGCGGTGCTGCGCGACCCGTGGCTGGCGCGGATGGTGCGCACCAGGCGGCTCGCCTTCGTGACCCCTGACGGGCACCGCCACACCCTCTTCGCCCACTCGAACTTCCTGCGCGACTACCCGGGAGCGGTCGGCGTCAAGACCGGCTTCACCGACGGCGCCGGCCGCTGCCTGGCCGCCGCCGCGACCAGGGGAGGCCACACCCTGATCGCGGTCGTGCTGCACAGCCCCGATCCTCCTGGCGACGCCGCGCACATGATGAACTGGGGCTTCGGCCCCGGACGGGCGCTGCGCAGCGGGCTGCGCCTGCCGCCGTACACGGCCCCGGCGGACGTCGACGCCCTGCTGCTGCCGCCACGGCCGGCCGCCGTCGCCCAGGCGAGCCCGGCGGCCGGGATCGCCGCCGGCCCGTCCGCCAGCGCTCCGGCGGGCGGGCAGCGCACCCCGCTGACGCTCGCGCTCACCTCCGCGGTCGTGCTCCTGGTGGGCGCCGGCAGCGTCGCCACGTCGCTGCGCCGTCGCCGCCGGGCCGACGCCTGAGCGCACCCTTGGCTCACCCTTCACGCGCGGCGGTCGTCGCCTCGAGGACCGCCGCGACGGCGGGCCGGGTGAGCCAGCGCGGGCGGGTGTCCTCGTCGAGGTCGGCGGCGATGGTGTCGAGCGGGCCGCGGGCGGCGGCCAGCTCCGCGGCGGCCTCGGCGGGACGGCCCGACCGGGACGCCAGGGCGCCGAGCAGGGCGCGCGCCGGCCAGGCGACCGGAAGGACGCCGAGCAGCTCCGCCAGGCCGGCCGCGCGGGCCAGGGTGGCGGTGGCCTCCGGGTCGCCGGCCTGTGCCAGCGCCACACCCTGGAAGAGCAGGCCCCGGGCCACGTAGGGGGCGGCGCCGGCACGTTCGGCCGCGGCGACGGCCCCCGCGGCCGCCTCGGCCGCGTCGCGCGGCCGCTCCTCGAGCAGGGCCAGCGCCGCCGCCACCCAGCCCGTCCTGACCTCGGCCTGCCATTCGCCGTCGGCCGCCACCGGCTCGGCGGCGGCGAGGCGCCTGCCGGCCTCGCCGGCGTCCCCCGCCCCGACCGCGTCGGCGGCGAGGCCGAGCAGCGGCCAGACGATCGCCTCACCCTCGGCCAGGTCGAGCGCCCGCTGGTCCCAGGTGCGGGCGGTGGCGTGCTCCCCGAGCTGCCGGTAGGTCTCGCCCAGGCTGGCGGCGACGTGCACGGCCAGCGGCGTGGCCTTGGCCTCCGCCCAGGCGGCGTGGAGCAGGCGCAGCGCCGCGCCGCAGTGCCCGGCACCCTGCTCGGCGACGCCGAGCAGCCAGCGGGCCCGGCCCGTCGCGGCCCGGTCGCCGGCCTCGACGGCTTCGTCCAGGGCCGCGGCGAGCAGCTCCGCGGCCGCCACCGGCGACCCGTGCAGGGCGGTCCGCTCGCCCTCACCCAACGTCCTGTCCAGTTGTGCCCCGCCCACGCTCGCTCCCCGTGCAACCCCACGGCGGCCGCCGCTCCTCGAACGTGCCGGCCGCTCCCTCGCCGCGCCGATCCGGGCCGGCCCGGCACCCGCCGCCGAGGCCGCCGTCGTCCGTTTCGACAGGACGAGCAGCCAGCTTGACGACGGCCGCTCGGTGCTCGAACATACGTTCGAGCACCGAGCGCGAGGGCCGGTCGAGCATCGGCGCCACACCCCAGAGCACCCGCGGCGATGCGCCGGGCCGTGCCCGCCGCTGCCGAGCCACGGGGCACCGACAGGGCGCACCGCGAGTGCGACCGGCCCGCCGGGCGACGGCCGGGCGGTGGGCAGGGCATCGACGAGGAGCGGGTACATGGCCGAGCAGAGGAGCGGGCTGGTGATCCAGCCGACCATCGGGCGGGACGACGCCGACGCCGTGTGCGGGTTGCTACGGGAGATCGGCCGGTCCGCCGGCGCCCCCGTCGAGCTGAGGGACGCCGCCGGCTTCTGGTCGTCCGAGGTCGACCCGGCGATGGAGCGCGGCGACCTGCAGACGGTCGCCTGGCTGCTCAGGGACGCGAGCTCCAGCCGCCACCTCCCGGCCGGCGTCCGCGACCAGGCCCGCTACTGGGCCGCCTACCTGGAGGGACGGCTGTTCCGGTGAGAGCTCCCTACCGCGGCGCCGCCACCGGGGTCGAGTGCTCCTCGATGAAGGTGGTGATGAGCTCGCGGATCTGGGCGCCGTTGGTGCTGCTCGACAGCAGGCCGATGCCGTGCGCCTTGCCCGGCACGATCACCATGCGCTTGGAGTGGGAGTGGGCGTTGGCGTACAGCAGCCGCGCCGCGCGGGCGTACGAGCCGTCCTCGGCCGAGGCGATCAGCAGCAGCGGCACGCGCAGGTGCTCGACCGCCTTGGCGGCGTCCATCTCGTAGAAGCGCGACGGCCCGGAGATGCTGACCACCCCGGCCACCGGGGCCTGCCCGGCCGGCTGGTCCTGGGACGCGACCATCAGCGAGGAGGTGGCGCCCATGGACGTGCCCACCAGCACCACCCGGTCGACCCCCTGGCGGCGCAGGTAGCCGACGCCGCCGGCGACGTCGAGGTCGAGGCTGCGGCCGGCCCTGCCGGACAACGGCGGGGAGATGCCGAAGCCGCGGAAGTCGAAGGCGAGCACCCGGAAGCCCTGCTGGGCGAGGCTGCGGGCGAACGGCATCCAGGAGCAGAGGCTGAACCAGCGCTGGTGGGCGAGGACCACGCCGGTCCTGCCCTGCCCCAGCACCACGCCGGCGAGGTGGGCGCCGTCGGGCGCGTCGAACCACACCTCGTCGCGCAGCTCGTCGCCGCTCAGGCAGCGCTTGTGCGAGGCGGACGGGAGCGGGCTGGCGATCGTCGGCCCGGCCGGCCTCGCGCCGATCTGGCCGGACGACGCGGCGGTGGCGTCGTGACCGGCCGAGCAGGCCGCCAGCAAGAGGGCGAGCGCCAACGGCACGATCGCCGAACCGCCCCAACGCCCTGCTGACAGGGTGACCTCCAGGCTCTAGGGCTCCGACGGCAATGACCGAGGAGTGGGGGTTCGTAGCTTACGACATGCGCGCAGAGGCCGGGCAGCCCTACCAAATTGTCCGAATCTTGGCCAATCCTGGTCGGGCCGGGCTGCACGCCGCCATGTGGTGATTTCGGAGCGCGCGCGGCCGTCCTGGAGCCCCTTCGGCACATCCGGCCGGAACGAGCGAGGACCCCGGCCTTCGAAGGCCGGGGTCCTCGGGCGTTCAGCCGGGTGCTACATGCCGAAGCCGCCGCCGCCGTGGTCGTGACCACCGGCGGGGGTGGCGTCCTTCTCCTCCGGCTTGTCGACCACCAGCGTCTCGGTGGTCAGCAGCAGGGCCGCGATCGAGGCGGCGTTCTGCACCGCCGACCTGGTCACCTTGGCCGGGTCGATGATGCCGGCCTTGAACAGGTCGGTGTACTCGCCGCCGGCGGCGTCGAAGCCCTGGGCGTCGCTCAGGTCGCGCACCCGCGAGACCACCACGGCGCCCTCGTGGCCGGCGTTCTGGGCGATCCAGTACGCCGGCAGCTCGAGCGCACGGCGTACGATGTTGGCACCGGTCGCCTCGTCGCCGGTCAGGTCCAGCTTGTCCAGCGCGGCCTGGGCGCGCAGCAGGGCGACCCCGCCGCCGGGCACGATGCCCTCCTCGATGGCCGCACGGGTGGCCGAGACGGCGTCCTCGATGCGGTGCTTCTTCTCCTTGAGCTCGACCTCGGTGGCCGCGCCGACGCGGATCACGCCCACGCCGCCGGCCAGCTTGGCGAGCCGCTCCTGCAGCTTCTCGCGGTCCCAGTCGGAGTCGGTGTTCTCGATCTCCTGCTTGATCTGGGCGATGCGGCCCCTGATGTCCGCGTCCGAGCCGGCGCCCTCGACGACGGTGGTGTCGTCCTTGGTCACCGTGACCCGGCGCGCCCGGCCGAGCAGGTCGAGGCCGACGTTGTCGAGCTTGAGGCCGACCTCCTCGCTGATCACCTGGCCACCGGTGAGGGTGGCGATGTCGCCCAGCATCGCCTTGCGGCGGTCGCCGAAGCCGGGAGCCTTGACCGCGGCCGACTTGAAGGTGCCGCGGATCTTGTTGACCACCAGGGTGGCCAGGGCCTCGCCCTCGACGTCCTCGGCGATGACCAGGAACGGGCGCCCGGACTGCATGACCTTCTCGAGCACCGGCAGCAGCGACTGCACCGAGGAGATCTTCTGGTTGGCGATCAGGATGTAGGGGTCCTCGAGCACCGCCTCCATGCGGTCCTGGTCGGTGACGAAGTAGGGCGAGATGTAGCCCTTGTCGAACTGCATGCCCTCGGTGAACTCGAGCTCGATGCCGAAGGTGTTCGACTCGTCGACGGTGATGACCCCGTCCTTGCCGACCTTGTCCATCGCCTCGGCGATGGTCTGGCCGATCTCGGCGTCCTGGGCGGAGATGGTGGCCACCGAGGCCACCTCCTCCTTGCCCTCGATGTCGCGGGCCTGGTCGCGGATGTTCTCGGCGACCGCCTCGACGGCGCGCTCGATGCCGCGCTTGAGGCTCATCGGGTTGGCGCCGGCGGCGACGTTGCGCAGCCCCTCGTGGACCAGGGCCTGGGCGAGCACGGTGGCGGTGGTGGTGCCGTCACCGGCGACGTCGTTGGTCTTGGTCGCGACCTCCTTGGCGAGCTGGGCGCCGAGGTTCTCGTAGTGGTCCTCGAGCTCGACCTCCTTGGCGATGGTCACGCCGTCGTTGGTGATCGTGGGAGCGCCCCACTTCTTGTCGAGCACCACGTTGCGGCCCTTGGGGCCGAGGGTGACCTTGACCACGTTGGCCAGGTGGTCGACGCCCGCCTCGAGCTTGCGCCGGGCGTCGGAGCTGAACATGAGTTGCTTTGCCATGGCTTTCCTCGGCTACTTGGTGACGATCGCGAGCACGTCACGGGCGGAGAGGATCAGGTACTCCTCGCCGCCGACCTTGACCTCCGTGCCCCCGTACTTGGAGTAGATGACGGTGTCGCCGACACTGACGTCGAGCGGGACGCGGTTGCCGTCCTCGAAGCGGCCCGGGCCGACCGCGATGACCTCGCCCTCCTGGGGCTTCTCCTTGGCGGTGTCGGGAATGACCAGCCCGGAGGCGGTCTTCTCCTCGCCCTCGCCCGGCTTGACCACGATCCGGTCCTCGAGCGGCTGCAGGTTGACGCTCATCCATTCCTCCTTGTGCGGCGTGCCGCCTGAGCGGCGCACGAGCGGTGTCGCGGGCTCGCTCGCGAGCCCGCCGAGCACACTGCCTGTGGGTTTCGGCCCACGGGTGGGCCAGGTACGACGCTGCGGCGGATGCTAGCACTCGCCTCATGAGAGTGCTAGTCGCCCGGGGCACCTCAGCGGCGGCGCCGGCCCGTCGAGCGGCGAGGGGCACGCCTGGCGATGCCCGGGGCGATCGGCAGGTTGGGGTCGGCGCCGACGTCCAGCGGAGTGCGCTCGCCCCGCTCCAGGGCGAACCAGCCGGCCGAGGCGACCATGGCGCCGTTGTCGGTGCACAGCTCCGGCGACGGCACCAGCACGTTGATGCCCAGGTCGGCCGCTGCGGCGGTGACGCGGCCGCGCAGCCGCGAGTTGGCCGCCACCCCGCCGGCCAGCAGCACCGTGCCGAGCCCCTCGCGCTTGGCCGCGCCCACCACCTTGCTGACCTGAACGTCGACCACCGCCTCCTGGAAGGAGGCGGCCACGTCGGCGACGTCGAGTTCCTCGCCGGCCTGCTCGGCCGCGCGCACGTGGCGCAGCACCGCCGTCTTCAGGCCCGACAGGGAGAAGTCGTCGGAGCCGTCGTCGATCAGCGCCCGCGGGAAGCGCACCGCCTCGGGGTTGCCGTCCCTGGCCAGGCGGTCGATGGCGGGCCCGCCCGGGTAGCCGAGGCCGAGCACGCGCGCCACCTTGTCGTAGGCCTCGCCGGCGGCGTCGTCGATCGTCTGCCCGAGGCCGCGGAAGCCGCCGTGCTCGTCCATCACCAGCAGGCTGGTGTGGCCGCCGGAGACCACGAACACCAGCGCCGGCAGCGGCAGGCGCCCGTGCTCCAAGACGTTCGCGTAGACGTGCGCGACCAGGTGGTTCACGCCGATCAGGGGGCGGTCGAGCGCCAGCGCGTAGGCCTTGGCCGCCGCCACCCCGACCAGCAGGGCGCCGGCCAGCCCCGGGCCGATGGTGACCGCGAACGCGTCGACGTCCTCCAGCCGCACCCCGCCGAGGGCGAGGGCCTGCTCGACCGCGGGGTGGAGCAGGTCGACGTGGGCGCGGGAGGCGACCTCCGGCACCACCCCTCCGTAACGGGCGTGCAGGGTCTGCTGGTCTGCGATGACGTTGGAGCGCACCCGGCGGCCGTCCTCGACCAGCGCGACGCCGGTCTCGTCGCAGGAGGTCTCGATGCCGAGCACCAGCATGGTCAGCCGACCTCCCTGGGCTCGGGGATGCGCTGGGCCAGCTCGGCGAGG
This sequence comes from Actinomycetes bacterium, assembly GCA_036377075.1. Classification (GTDB taxonomy): domain Bacteria; phylum Actinomycetota; class CALGFH01; order CALGFH01; family CALGFH01; genus DASUZB01. The sequence continues at coordinate 19,820 of DASUZB010000220.1, forward strand.
CGCGCGGTATAGGCCTGGGTCTGCAGGCCCTCGGCCCACATGATCAGGGCGTCCTCGCCGGTCTCGGCGTAGTAGTTCTTGCGGATGCCCACCGGGGCGAAGCCGAACTGGTGGTAGAGGGCCTGGGCGGCGTGGTTGGTGACGCGGACCTCCAGCGTGCAGGCGCCGGCGCCGCGCCGGCGCGCCTCGTTGACCAGGGCGAACAGCAGCCGCGAGGCCACCTTGCGGCGGTGCTGGTCGGGGTCGACGGCGATGTTGGTGACGTGCGCCTCGTCCCCGAACACCATCAGGCCGGCGTAGCCGACCACGCGGCGGTGGGCCTTGGCGACGATGTAGTAGCGCGTCGAGCGCTGCACGATCTCGGACAGGAACAGGGTCATCGTCCAGGGGCGCGGGTAGACGCGCCGCTCGATGTCGAGCACCTGCCCGACGTGGCGGCGGCGCATCGGCACCAGCTCGATCGCCAGCGGCGAGGCGGGTCCGTCGAGCCCTCGGCGGGGCGGGTACAGGGTGGCCACGCTCAGGCCTCCGCCGCCACGGCACCGCCGCCGGGGCGGCCGGGACGGCCGGCGGCCAGGCGGCGCTCGACCGAGGGATCGATGTCCGGGCGGCGCAGGTACATCGGGGTGACGTCGAGCGGCCGGCTGGTCTGCTCGCGGTGGAAGCGGGGCAGGGCCAGCTCGACCAGGGACGCCGCCGACGGCGCCGCGTGGGCCGAGCCGCCCAGCTCGGGGCAGATGCGCTCGAACAGGGAGGCGTGCCGCAGCACGCCGTCGCCGCAGATCAGCACGTCCTCGCGCCTGGCCTCCAGCTCCGCCGCGAGCCGGTCGGGCCGCATCACCGCGTAGCGGGTGGTGCGCTGGATGCCGGCGGGCGCGTGGCGGTACAGGGCGGCGAACACCTCGCCGCGGCGGGCGTCGATGGTGGCGCAGATGGTGCGGGCGGCGTGCCGGTGCGCGTACGCCACCAGGTCGAGGCTCGGCACCGCCACCATCGGCAGCTTCCACGCCTGCGCCAGCGCCTTGGCGCTGGCGACGCCGACGCGCAGGCCGGTGAACAGGCCAGGGCCGGTGCCGACGGCGATGCCGGCCAGCGAGCTCGGCTCCACCCCGGCCTGGTCGAGGACCCAGCGCACCGAGGGGGCGAGCAGCTCGGCGTGGGCGCGCTCGTGGCGCACCGTCACGCAGGCGCACGGGCCCTCCTCCGTGCCCACGGCCACACTGGTCACGGCGGTGGCGGTGTCGACGCCGAGCACGAACACGAGGGAGCCTCCGGTAGCTTGTTGCCGGCGGCCTATTGTGGCACTTGCGGGTAGTGGGACGCCCGTACCGGCTCAAGGCCGCAGCCTGACGACCGATGATGCTGGCATGGCACGGGTCCTCGTCGTCCAGGCGGACGAGCAGCGGCGTGCGAACGTGGTGGCGGACCTGCGCGCCGAGGGTCACGACGTGGTCGAGGCGTCCTCGGCCGACCACGGCGTCGCCGCGGCCCGCGACGCCGGGCCCGAGATCATCCTGCTCGACCCGATGCTGCCCGACCGCTCCGGCTACGAGGTCTACGCCGCGCTGCAGCGGGACCCGGAGACGGTGGCCATCCCGGTGCTGTTCCTGCCGGGGAGGCGCCAGCCCGGCCAGACCTCGTTCCAGAGCGCGGGCGTCGACCTGGTCACCCGGCTGGGGCTGGCGCTGCGCACCAAGAACCTGCACGACGAGCTGCGCCTGGGCGACCCGCGGCTGCGCACGGCGGTGCTCACCGACTCCCTCACCGGGCTGGCGAACCGTCGCGCCGCCGAGGAGCGGCTGCGGCTGGCCAGCGACCTGGCCCGCGCCGGCGCCGGACCGCTCTCGATCATCCTGACCGACCTCGACGGCTTCGCCGGCGTCAACGACCAGTGGGGCTACGCCGTCGGCGACCACGTGCTGCAGGCCTTCGCCGGGCTGCTGCACGAGTCGTGCAGGGGGGACGACACCATCGCCCGCTTCGAGGGCGAGGCGTTCCTGTTGGTGCTGTCCGGCACCAAGCTCGACGAGGCCTGGCACGTCGCCGAGCGGGTGCGGGAGCGCACCGTCGCGCTCGGCGCGGTGATGAAGGGCAACAGCGCGGGGCCGGCGCTCTCGGCCTCGTTCGGGGTCGCCGCCCACAACCCGGGCGACACCTGGGACGGGCTGCTCGCCCGCGCCGCCGACGCCCTGCAGCGGGCCAAGAAGACCGGCCGCAACCGCTGCGAAGTGGCTTGATTCCTTATTCATTCGAGGGGGAGCCCGAAGACAGCTCCCCCCCGAACCCCCCCCTCGGGTCCTTTGGCGGGATCCTTGTTCGGGCTCCAGGTTGCTGCGGCGGGATCCCTGCCTGGGCCTCAGGTCGCCTCGGTGGGATCCTGCGGCCGTCCTGGGTCGCCGCGGCGCCGCGGCAGGATCGATGCTCAGGTCAGGCGCTTTTCCGCCTCGTCGACGTCGATCGAGCCCTCGGCGAGCTGGCGTAGCACCTCCTCGCGGTCGGAGGGTGCGCCCGCGGCGCGGTCGAGGCCGAGCTTGGCGAGCAGGGCGTCGAAGCGCGCGCGGGCGGTCGGGTAGCTCACCCGGAGGTGGCCGGCGAGGGTCCTGGTGTTGCCGCGCGAGGCGAGGAAGACCCGCAGCAGCTCGCGGTCCTCGTCGGAGAGGGCGCAGAACTCGCAGGTGCGGAAGGCGCCCGAGAGCTCCGTGCCGCAGGCCTGGCAGCCGAGCCGGGTGAGCGCGAGCGGCTCGCCGCAGACGGGGCAGTCGCTGGGTGGGCGGTGGGAGCCGTTCATCGCTCGGCGCTCACCACGACGCTGCCCATGTTGGACTCGATCTCCAGCAGGGCCGCGCCGTCGCCGACGGTGACCTCGCGGGCCGCCCCGGCGCCTACCGGCCAGCGCTCACCCTCCGCGTCGCCCGGCAGGACCACGTTGCCGAGCTCGGCCTTGGCACGCACCTTCACGCTCGAGCCGCGCTCGAGGTGGATGCGGACCGAGCCCGCCTGGCAGCGGATGCGCGAGGAACCCGAGGCCAGCACGCCGCTGCTCTTGACGCTGCCCGCCTCGACGGAGAGGTCGAGCGGGCCGCGGAACTGGTCGAACCTGGCCGAGCCGCCGGCCACGGCGACCCGCAGCGGGCCGGTGATCCCGGCGATCTTCAGCGAGCCGGCGGTGACGGTGGCGTCGAGGGCGAGGTCCGGGCGCATGCGCACGGTCAGCTCCTCGCCGAAGCGACGGAACGTGTCCATGAAGCCCCAGCGGCCGGCCCAACCGCCCGGGCCGCCCCACGGCCCGGCCTCGGGAGCCCTGTCCCACGCGTCGGGACCCCAGCGGTACTCCCAGCGGTCGCCGCGCCGGTGGCCGCGCTCCGGCCGTCCCGGACGCCGCGGGTGCCCCGGCCTCGACGGGTACCAGGGACGGTCACCGCGGGAGAAGGCGAAGCCGTGGGCGCCCGGCATCCCGTCGCCGTGGACCACGAGCACGTCGCCCTCGCGCTCGACCAGGTGGGGGCCTTCGACCACCGCCTCGGCCACGTCCGGGTCGCCGACGACGCGGGCCTGGCGGAACGCCTGCACCAGGCGGACGCGCTGGATGCCCGCGGTGTCGACCCGGAGCCCTCGTGGCTCCGGGCCCTCCTGGTCGCCGTCGCTGGGCTCCTCGGCCTCGTCGAGGAGCTGGACGGCGTCCTCGGGACTGATCTGGCCGTCGGCCACCTCCTGAAGGATGGCGCGCTGGCGTTCGTTCATGGTGGACCTCCCAGGTCTGCGCAAGTTCGTTTCCAAAGTAGAAACCGATGCTTGACAATATGTCAAGCGAGAAGTTAAGAATGCTAACGTCCATTGCCACGCCACCCCGGAACGCTGGCCGCGAAATCCGGTTCCGGCGTGCCAGGGCCGCCACTACCATCGACGCGACCCACCATGGGAAAGGAGTGACGCGGATGCCAGGCGAGCGGCGACCAGGGGTGGTCGTCGAGGGGCTGGCGAAGTCCTTCGGCTCGGTTCAGGCCCTCGCCGGGATCGACTTCACCGTCGAGCCGGGCACCGTGCTGGGACTGCTCGGCCCGAACGGGGCCGGGAAGACCACCGCCGTCCGGATCCTCACCACCCTGCTGCCACCCGACGCCGGCCGCGCCACGGTCTGCGGCTACGACGTGGTCACCGAGGCGGCCGAGGTACGCAACTCGATCGGGCTGGCGGGCCAGTACGCCGCCGTGGAGGAGACCCTCACCGGCCGCGAGAACCTCGAGATGGTCGGGCGGCTCTACCACCTCGGCAAGGCCGAGGCACGCCGCCGCGCCGACGAGCTGCTGCACCGCTTCGACCTGGTCGACGCGGCCGACCGCATGGCCAAGGGCTACTCGGGCGGCATGCGCCGCCGCCTCGACCTGGCCGCCAGCCTGGTCGGCGCGCCGCAGGTGCTGTTCCTCGACGAGCCCACCACCGGGCTGGACCCGCGCAGCCGCATCGACCTCTGGGAGGTCATCCGCAAGCTGGTCGACGACGGCACCACGCTGCTGCTGTGCACCCAGTACCTGGAGGAGGCCGACCGCCTGGCCGACCGGATCACCGTGATCGACCACGGCCGGGTGATCGCCGAGGGCACCTCCGACGAGCTGAAGTCGCGCGTCGGCGGTGACGTGCTCGAGTTCCGCATCCCCGACCTCGAGCGCGTCGGCGCCGCCGCCGGCGTGGTGGTCGGGCTCGGCCGCGGCGGCGCCCAGGTCGACAACCAGACCGGCCAGGTGGTCGTGCCGGTCGGCGGGGATGGCTCGAGCGTGCTGGTCGACGTGGTCCGCCGGCTCGACGCCGCCGACGTGCCGATCGCCGACCTGAGCATGCGCCGTCCCACCCTCGACGACGTGTTCCTCGCCCTGACCGGCAGGACCGTCGAGGGCGAGGCCGAGGGCCAGGCCCCGGCCCGCCGCGGTCGGGGCCGTGGACGGCGCGACCGCGAGGCCACCACACCCCGGGCCTGAGCGCGCCGACGACTCGAGGAGCCGACGATGAGTGCCGTCACCACGCCGGCGCCGTCCCGGGTGCCGCTGTCCTGGGCGGTGTCCGACGCGCTGGTCCTCACCAAGCGGAGCCTGCTCCGCTACTTCCGCATCCCCTCGCTGATCATCTTCTCGACCGTGCAGCCGGTCATGTTCGTACTGCTGTTCCGCTACGTCTTCGGCGGGGCCATCCCCGTGCGCGGCAACTACGTCGACTACCTGATGCCGGGCATCTTCGTGCAGACCGCCGCCTTCGGCTCGATGGGCACCGCCATCGGCCTGGCCGACGACCTCTCCAAGGGCATGATCGACCGCTTCCGGTCGCTGCCGATGGCGCGCTCCGCGGTGCTGGTCGGCCGGGTCGCCTCGTCGACCACCAACATGGTGTTCCAGGTGCTGCTCATGACGGTCGTGGGCGTGCTGGTCGGGTTCCGCTTCCACGGCACGCTCGCCGGCGCGGTCGCCGGGCTCGGCCTGCTGGTGCTCGTCGGGCTCGCCTTCTCCTGCATCGCCGCGTTCGTCGGGCTGCTGATCCGCGACCCCGAGTCGGCCCAGGCGGCCAGCGGCATCTGGATCTTCCCGCTGGTCTTCGCGAGCGGGGTGTTCGTGCCGGTGGAGACCATGCCCGGCTGGCTGCAGGGGTTCGCCAAGGTCAACCCGATCACCATCTTCGTCCAGGCCCTGCGCGGCCTGAGCAGCGGCGGCGCGGTGGGCACGCCGATCCTGCAGTCGCTCGCCTGGGTCGCCGCGATCGTGCTGATCGCCGGCCCCCTTGCCGTGCGCCAGTACCGCAAGGCGGTGTGACCCCACCTGTCGTGGCCACGCCGGGCGGGCCGTCAGCCCCCTACCGCCGCGATCGTCTGCTCGAGCTGCAGCAGGTGGGCGCGGTCGTGACCGGCCGTCGTCTCGACCAGGAGGCGGTAGCTGGTCGGGCCGCGCTCCTCGTGGATGCCGTAGCGGGCCCAGCGGCCCTCGGGCGTGCCCCGCAGGAGCGCGAGGTTGGCGCGCCGCAGCGCGGTGAAGGCGTCGAGCAGCTCGCCGAAGGGCGGCTTCGCGAGCATCGCCCAGGCGACCTGGTCGTAGCCGGGAAGCTGGGGAGTGTCCTGCGCCAGGATGGCGCGGCCCCGGAATGCGTGGGCGATCTCGGCGTCCCAGAGGTGCCCGAGCAACTCCGCCACCGACCACTCCCCCGCCGCCGGCAGGCTGCCGAGCAGCTCCTCGGAGAGCCCCATGGTCCGCTCCCGGATGGTCGGCGGCGTCGAGGTCAGCACCTCGACGGGATCCCGCCCACCGAGCAACGCCAGCAGCTCCTCCTGGTACCCCTGCGGATCCCCGACCGGATCCGCCGCCACGATGCGCTCTTCCATCTCACTCCTCGCTTCCAGGCCCAACGCCGCGCCGAGCTCGAAGGGGCTTCGCGTGGACGCCGAGCGAACCGGTTTCAGGATGCCCATCAATGACGCGTGGATCGCGGCCACCTGCCTTGCCTTGGGATACCCGCTCGCGACCCTGAACCGCAAGCACTTCGAACCGCTCGCCGCGTTCGGGCTGGACCTGCTGTAACCGAGCACGTGCCCACTATGATCTGGCCGAGGAGGTGGGATGGCGGGCGACGTGAAGGAGCGGGTGCGGCGGCGGATCGGGGACTCGCGTGGGGAGTTGGTGGCGCTCAGCAGGCGCATCCACGGGGCTCCGGAGCTGGCGTTCCAGGAGGAGCGGGCCTGCGGCTGGCTGTGCGAGGCGCTGGCCGAGGTCGGCTTCGCGGTCGAGGCGGGCGCGTACGGGCTGCCGACGGCGTTCACGGCCAGGGCCGGGTCAGGGCCGCTGCGGCTGGTGGTCTGCGCCGAGTACGACGCGCTGCCCGACGTCGGCCACGCCTGCGGGCACAACCTGATCGCGGCCATGGCGGTCGGCGCCGGGCTCGGGCTCGCCGCGGTGGCCGACGACCTCGGCATCGAGGTGACCGTGCTCGGCACCCCGGCCGAGGAGTCCGGCGGCGGCAAGGTGATCATGCTCGAACGCGGCGCGTTCGCCGATGCCCACGCGGCCATGATGGTCCACCCGGCCCCGTTCGAGCTGGCCGCCATGCCGGTGATCGCCTCCACCCAGTTCGACGTGCACTACACCGGCAAGGAGGCCCACGCGGCCGCCTACCCGGACCTGGGGATCAACGCGGCCGACGCCCTGGTGGTCGCGCAGGCGGGGATCGGCCTGCTGCGCCAGCACCTGCGACCGAGCGACCGGGTGCACGGGATCGTGACCAAGGGTGGCGACGCGCCCAACATCGTGCCGGCGCGGACCAGCGCGAGGTACATGGTTCGCGCCGCCACCCTGGAGGACCTGGCCGAGGTGCGCGCCAAGGTGCTGCGCTGCTTCGAGGCGGGCGCGCTGGCCACCGGAGCCACCCTCGAGGTGACGGCGGACCAGCGACCCTACGCGGAGATGCGCCACGACCCCGACCTGCTCGCCGCCTACCGCCGGAACGTCGAGGCGCTGGGACGCCGACCGGTCGACGACGACGGCGGCCGGCGCATGCCCGTCTCGACCGACATGGGCAACGTCTCCCGGGCGCTGCCCGCGATCCACCCCTCGATCAGCATCGACTCCCTGCCGGCGGTCAACCACACCCGCGAGTTCACCGCCCACTGCGTCAGCCCCGCGGCCGAGCAGGCCCTGCTCGACGGTGCCGTGGCGATGGCCTGGACGGCGGTGGACGCGGCCACCGACGAGCCCCTGCGCGCCCGCCTGCTCGCCGCGAGCAGCTAGCGACGAAAGCCGTCAGCCAGCGTCGGGGAACGGGTCGGGGGAGGCCATCGAGCCGGTGAACGGGCCCAGGGCCGCTTCGAGCTGCTCGTAGCGGGCCTGCCAGCCGGGACCGTGGGGGCGGACGACGACCTCGCGCACCTCGTCGGGGCGGGTGTGGAGGACCAGCTCGAGCCAGTTCTCCGGCACGGCCGCAAGGACCCGGTCGACCCACTCGACGAACACCACCGCGTCGGGCGTGAAGACCTCCTCGACGCCGAGGTCCTCGAGCTCGGCGGCGCCGGCGAGGCGGTAGGCGTCCACGTGGTTCACCGGCATGTCGCCCTCGTACTCGCGCACCAGCATGAAGGTGGGCGAGATCACCGGCTCCTGGACGCCGAGGGCGGCCAGGGCGCCCTGCACCAGGCGGGTCTTGCCGGCGCCGAGGTCGCCGGTCAGCCCGACCAGGTCGCCAGGGACCAGGACGCGGACGAGGGCGGCCCCGACGGCCTTGGTGGTGGCCTCGTCGGCGGCCAGCAGGCGCAGCTCGTGCTCGCCCATGCGCGGCTCAGAACAGCCCGAGCTGCTCGGAGCCCGGCGGCTCGCCGGGCGGCGGCTCGCGCCCGTCACCGGGCGCGCCGGTCTCGCCGCCGCCCGGGGCGCCTTCGGAGGCCGGGGCCGCCGGCTGCCCTGGCGGGGCGGCGCCGTGCTCGGCGAGCAGCTTGGCCAGCAGGCGGAAGTCCTCCTCCATGCCGTCGAGCGGGCTGGGACCGGCCCGGCCGCTGGCGTGCAGCGCCGCCGCCGGGTGGAACGTCGGCAGCAGCACGCGGCCCTGGAACGGGTAGCTGTGACCGCGCAGCCTGGTGATCCCGGTGGTCGTCTCCAGCAGCGTCTTGGCGGCGAAGTTGCCGAGGGTCACGACCACCTTGGGGTCGACGAGGCGGACCTGCGCGTCCAGCCAGTAGCGGCAGGCGGCGATCTCGTCCGGCTGCGGGTCGCGGTTGCGTGGCGGCCGGCTCTTCAGCACGTTGCAGATGTAGACGTGCTCGCGGCGCAGGCCGATGCCGGCGAGCAGGCGGTTGAGCAGCTGCCCGGAGGGGCCGACGAACGGCCGGCCCTGCTTGTCCTCGTGGTAGCCGGGGGCCTCACCGACGAACATCAGCTCGGCGCTGGCGCTGCCCTCGCCGAAGACCACCTGGGTGCGGGTCTCGTGCAGGCGGCAGCGGGTGCAGCTGGCCGCCTCGGCGGCCAGCCGTTCCAGCTCGGTGGCCATCAGCAGTGCCCGCAGGCGCCGCCGCAGCAGCCGCCGGCGGCGGCGCCGTCGCCACCGCGGCGGATCGGCTCGCCGCCCGGCCGGACCGCGGCGACCACGCTGAACAGCCGGCGCACCGGCCCCTCGCCGCAGGTCGGGCAACCAGCCTGGTCGGCCTCGCCGACCCGCACGAGGGCCTCGAACTCGTGCCCGCAGCCGGCACAGCGGTACTCGTAGAGCGGCACGCTCCTCCCTCCTCGGCGCGCTGCCGCCGCTGCGGCCGGACCGGGGCCCGCGGCGGTCGCTGCCTGGCCGTCACCAGCCGGCCAGCTCGGCAGAAGGCTACCAGGTCAGCGCGGCGGCGTGGCCGTCTGCGCGGCGCCGGCCGGTCCCTTCGCACCGTCGTCGGCCACCACCACCCGCTCGGGGGACCGGAGCCACGCGCCGACCTGCTCGGCGGGGACGGGGCGGCTGATGTGGTAGCCCTGGGCGACGTCGCAGCCGAGCCGGGCGAGCTCGCGCAGGTGCGCCTCGGACTCCACGCCCTCGGCCACCATGCGCAGGCCCAGCGCGTGGGCGAGCTCGACGGTGGACTGCACGATCGCATGGGCGCCGGCGTCCTCGAGCATCGGGATCACGAACGACTTGTCCAGCTTGAGCTCGTCGACGGCCAGCTCCCGCAGGTAGGCGAGGGAGGAGTAGCCGGTGCCGTAGTCGTCGACGGCGATGCGCACGCCCAGGCCGCGCAGGGCGTCGAGCACCTCCTTGCTGCGCACCGGGTCGACCATCAGGGTGCTCTCGGTGATCTCCACCTCCAGCGCGCTGGCGGGCAGGCCGAACGCGGCCAGCAGCCGGGCCACCTCGACCGGCAGGTGGGCGTCGAGCAGGTTGGCGACCGACAGGTTGACCGCGACCGCGAGGTCGATGCCCTCGTGCCGCCACGCCGCGACCTGCTCCAGCGCGCTGGACAGGACCACCGAGGTGAGCGAGCGCATCAGCCTGGTCTGCTCGGCCAGCGGCAGGAAGCTGTCCGGGTACAGCAGGCCCTGGGTGGGGTGCTGCCAGCGGACCAGCGCCTCCACGCCGACCACCTGGCCGCCGGCCGCCTTGACCTTCGGTTGGTAGTGCAGCACCAGCTGGTTGTCGGTCAGCGCCCCGCGGAGGTCCTCGATCGTCTGCAGGCGGCCGCGGCCGTAGTCGGCCGGCGCCGCCTCGTACAGGTGCCAGCCGGTGCGGGCCGCCTTGGCCTGGTACATCGCCACGTCGGCACGCTGCAGCAGCGTGGTGGGCTCGGCGGCGTGGTCGGGGTAGCAGGCGATGCCGATGCTCGCGTCGACGTGGAGGCCGACCCCTTCGAGGGTGAAGGGGTCCTCGAGGGTGTCGAGCAGGCGGCTGGCGACCTCGGCGGCGCGGTGGGCGTCGGCGTCGCGGACCAGCACGGCGAACTCGTCGCCGCCGAGCCGCACGAGCACGTCGCGCGGCTCGAGGCCCTCCTCGAGGCGCGGGCCGACCAGGCGCAGCAGCTGGTCGCCGATCTCGTGGCCGAAGGCGTCGTTGATCTCCTTGAAGCGGTCGAGGTCCGCGACCAGCAACGCCAGCCTCGGGTTGCTGCCGGCGTCCCGCAGCGCCCGGTGCAGCTCGGTGTAGAGCAGGCGGCGGTTGCCGAGGCCGGTGAGGTCGTCGGTGTGGGCCTGGCGGCGCGAGTCGGCCAGGGAGCGCACCTCGAGGAAGGCCGCGACGGTGCGGACCACGCAGGCGAGTAGGCACCCGGTGGCGAGCGCGACGGCCAGGGTCGAGACCTTGCTGAAGTGGTCGAGCAGCAGCACGCCGAGCGAGCTGACCGCGAACATGGAAGGGACCACCAGGGCGGTCCATCCCCCCATGCGCAACTTCTGCTCGGAGCGCGGCGGCGACCAGGCGGCCAGGCCGACCATCACGATCGCGACCGGCCAGAGCAGGTCGAGCAGGGAGCCCGGCTGGTAGGCCCCCTCGGCCAGGCGGAAGAGGTAGAGGGTGTCGGCGACCGCGAACAGGACGAACCCGCTGGCGAGCAGCCACCAGGCTCGGCCGGGATGCCATCCCGTCAGTGCCATCACGCCGACGACCAGGACCAGCAGCAGCAGGTCGGCGAGCGGGTAGGCGAGCTCGGTGGCGACCACGGCGCGGGGCGCCCCGCCGGTCGCGTTCACGATCGTCTGGAACGCCAGCGCGGCGCCGATCGCGGCGGCGCCGAGGCCGCCGACCACCCCGTCGAGCCACAGGCTGCCGTGGAAGCTGAGCACCCGGCGGCGCACCAGCAGGACCAGCGTGCTGTAGGCGCAGGGGTAGAAGGCGAGGAACAGCGCGTCCGAGGCCGACGGGAAGGGCACCGGATCGAGCTTCCCGACCCAGACCTGGTAGCTGACGTTGCCGCCGGCGTAGGCGACCAGGCCGGCGCCCATGCACAGCCACGCGGCACGCTCCCGGCGCGGGTCGAGGGCCGCGCGTGTCAGGCACAGCAGCGCCGACGCCAGCGCCACCACGATCGACAGCCAGGTGCTCTGCGCGGCCCAGGCGGGCCCGCCCCCGACGACGATCACCGCGAACGTCACCAGCCCGGCAACGGTCAGCCAGCGCAGCATGGCGACGGCGGGACGGCGACGTCCAGGCAGGACAGCGGTCATCGGCGAGCTCCAACGTCGTGGCGGTCTCACCTCGTACGTCGGCTGGCCGAGGGCACTTCTTAGCAGATTGGCCCCGCGTACCTGCGCAAACCGGCGCTTTCCTCAGACACTCGCTGGCCGGGAGCAGACCACGGCGTAGTCGTTGAGGCTGAAGAGGAACGCGCCGCGCTCGTCCAGGCGCCGCAGCCCGGCGATCCAGCGTTCGAGCTCGGCCGCGTCGGCGACGCCCGCGTCGCGCAGCGCGCCGGCGATGTTGTACGCGTAGCCGTAGCCCAGCTCGTGCGGCTGGAAGCGGCGGCTGAGGACGACCGCTGCCTGCACGTCGACGACGGCGAAGGCGGTGCGGCCGACGACCTCGACCAAGCGCCGGCCCATGGTCCCGTCGACCGCGTCCATCCAGTGCTGCTGGGTGTCGCTGTAGGCGCGCACCAGCCGCCGCGTCAGGGCGACGTCCTCCGAGGCGAACACCAGCGTGTCGAAGTCCGAGTGGCTCAGCACCAGGCGGCCGCCGGGCCGCAGCACGCGGAATGCCTCGCGCAGCAGAAGCTGGGGGTCGGGGAGGAACTCGAGCACGTTGTGGCACAGCGCCCGGTCGAAGCTGGCGCCCGCGAACGGCAGCGGCCGTCCGAGGTCGGCCCGGAGCAGGCGGGCGCGGCCGGCGTGGGCCAACACGCCGGCCGCCTCCCGCAGCGCGGGCACGGCCCGGTCGACGCCGACCGCCACGCCGTCCAACAGCCGCGGCGCGATGAACCGCAGCGAGCTGCCCGTCCCGCAGCCCAGGTCGACCACCCGGCTGCCCGGCTCCACCCCCAGGAGCTCGACGAGCCAGCGGTGCCTGCTCTCCACCGTCGGCTCGACGGTGTCCAGGGCATCCAGTTCGCCCACCTCGCCGCCTCCCCACGGCCGGACACGCCGGGCCGGGCGACCGGCCCCGGCGTGTCGGTCCTGCCATGATTGTGGCGCGGCCTGTATTGCTGGCCGAGCCTGGTCGGGCAACTGCCTCCGCGGTTGGCGGTCCGGTTGACGGGCTCGACGCGTCTCCGCCGAGGCACCGTCCCGTCCCTTCCAGCTCAAGAGCCCGGTTGACACCACCTGTCCGGTCGAGAATCCTACGCGGCGAGTCGCCGAAATCTACGGAGATGCGTCACTCGTGACCCATGCCTGAGCCGATCCTTGCCTTCACCCGGGTGAGCAAGCGGTTCGCCGACGGCACGGTCGCACTTGCCGGCGTCGACCTGCGCGTCGCTCCCGGTGAGTTCGTCAGCGTCGTCGGCCCTTCGGGTTGCGGCAAGAGCACCCTGCTTCGCATCGCCTCGGGCTTGAGCGAGGCGAGCGAGGGGACCGTCACGGTCGGCACCGACCGGCCCGGCTACGTCTTCCAGGACCCGACGCTGCTGCCGTGGCGGACGGTCCAGGCCAACGTCGAGCTCTTCGCCGAGTTGCACGGCCTGCCGAAGGAGGAGCGCAGGCGCCGGGCCAACGAGGCGATCGACCTCGTCGGCCTGAGCGAGTTCGCCGGCCACCGGCCGCGCGCGCTCTCGGGGGGCATGCGCATGCGGGCCTCGCTGGCCCGCTCGCTGACCCTCAAGCCGAAGCTGTTCCTGTTCGACGAGCCGTTCGGCGCGCTGGACGAGATCACCAGGCAGCGGCTCAACGACGAGCTGCTCGGGCTGTTCCTCACCGAGCGGTTCGCCGCACTGTTCGTGACCCACTCGGTGACCGAGGCGGTCTTCATGTCCACCAGGGTGGTGGTCATGTCGGGCCGTCCCGGCCAGGTGCGGGGCGACTTCGCCGTGCCGTTCGACTACCCTCGCGCGCCCGAGCTCCGCTTCTCCGAGCCGTTCGCCCACCTCGCCGGCGACGTGTCCGCCTGCCTCCGCGGCGAGCCCCGCTCGGCCGACGTCGACGGGGGTTCCGGGGGACTCGAGAGCGAGGCCTGGACCCAGGTGGCGGGTGACCGCGCAGAGCCGAGCGGTAGTCCCCCGGTCAACAGGGCCGTCAGCCGATGAGCCTCCGCGCCGACCGCTCCGCCCCGGCCGAGGCGACCGCGCTGGGGCCGGCGCCGACCACCTCCCGCCTGGTGCCGCGCCTGCGCGGACGCTGGCTGTCGGCGTGGACGCCGCCGTTCCTCGTGTTCCTCGCCGTGATCGGGCTGTGGTACTTCGTCAGCTACGTGCTGCTCGACCCGCAGCGCCGCTTCCTGGTCCCGCCGCCGCACGCGGTCATCCAGGTCAGCTTCTTCGACCTGGACAACCTCGAGGAGCTGATGGCCGCGCTCTGGCTGTCGACCAAGGTCGCCTTCCTCGGCCTGGCCATCGCCATCGTCATCGGGCTGGTGCTGGCGGTGGCCATGAGCCAGGCCCACTGGATCGAGCGGTCCGTCTACCCCTACGCGGTGATGACCCAGACGGTCCCGATCCTGGCCTGCGTGCCGCTGTTCGGCTTCTGGTGGGGCTTCGGCTTCCAGAGCCGCGTCCTCGTCTGCATCATCATCGCGTTGTTCCCGATCATCGCCAACACGCTGTTCGGCTTGCAGTCGGTGAACGAGGAGCACCACGACCTGTTCACGCTGCACGGCGCGAGCCGGCTCACCCGACTGTGGAAGCTGCAGTTCCCTGCCGCGCTGCCCTCGATCTTCACCGGCCTCCGCATCTCGGCCGGCCTGGCCGTGATCGGCGCGATCGTGGGCGACGAGTTCTTCAAGCAGGGCGATCCGGGCATCGGCATCCTGATCGACCTGTACCGCTCGAGGCTCCAGTCGGAGCAGATGATCGCGGCGATCCTGGTCTCGTCACTGCTCGGCATCGTCGTCTTCTGGTTCTTCGGCTTCCTTGCGCGGCGGGTGGTCGGCGGCTGGCACGAGTCCGGCGGCGGGCTCGGCCGCTCCTAGCAATCGAACGACCTCGGTGGGATTTCAGCATTCGACTACAGGAGGAGGGCAAGTGCGCGGAATTCGCCTCGGCTTGGTGGTTCTGCTCGTAGCCGTCATCGGCCTGGCAGCCTGCTCGAGCGGCAACGGTGGGAAGAGCCAGAGCCAGACGCCGGTCCAGCAGGCGTCGAGCGACCGGCTCAACCTCAAGGGCGACTGCCCCGACACGGTCGTGGTGCAGACCGACTGGGACCCGGAGTCGGAGTACGGCGTCTACTACCACATGCTCGGGCCCGACCCGAAGATCGACAAGGCCAAGAAGCGGATCACCGGCAGGCTGGTGGCCGAAGGGCAGGACACCGGCGTCCAGCTCGAGATCCGCGCGGGCGGCCCCTCGATCGGCTTCGAGCCGGTGACCTCGCAGCTGTACAAGGACGACAAGATCACGCTCGGCCAGATCTCGACCGACGAGGCGATCCGCACCTCCGCCAAGCAGCCGACCCTCGCCGTGGTGGCGCCGATGGAGATCGGCCCGTTCATGATCATGTGGGACCCGAAGCAGTACCCGCAGTTCAACATCATCGCCGACATCGGCCAGACCGACGTCAAAGTGTTCTACTTCCAGGCCGACACCTACATGGAGTACCTGCTCGGCGCGGGCATCCTCCGCAAGTCCCAGGTCGACGGCAGCTACGACGGGAAGCCGGGCAACTTCGTGGCCTCGGGCGGCAAGATCGCCCAGGCCGGCTTCGCCACCTCCGAGCCGTACATCTACGAGCACGAGGTTCCCCAGTGGGACAAGCCGGTGAAGTACGCGCTGGTCAACGACACCGGCTACCCGATGTACCCGCAGGCGCTGTCGATCCGCGCCGGCGACAAGGACAAGCTGGCGCCCTGCCTCAAGAAGCTGGTGCCGATCATCCAGCGCGCCCAGATCGACTTCATCAAGAACCCCGACCAGACCAACAAGCTGATCGTGGACCTGGTGAAGCAGTACAAGACCGGCTGGCAGTACTCGCCCGGCCTGGCGAACTACGCCGTCACCAAGATGCGCCAGGACTTCATCAACAACGGCCCTGACAAGACCCTCGGCAACTTCGAGACCAGCCGGGTGCAGCGCATGATCGACATCGTCACGCCCATCTTCGTCGCCCAGAAGAAGCCGCCCAAGCAGGGCCTCAAGCCGTCGGACATCGCCACCAACGAGTTCATCGACCCGAGCATCGGGATCACGGGATGAGCGCGCCGAAGATCGCCGAGGAGCTGCGCGCCGACCGCATCCCGGTCGAGCAGGTCCCGGTGGTCGACTTCACGGCCTTCCGCACGGGCGGGCCGGCGGAGCGCAAGCGCGTGGCGCTCGAGCTCGCCGGCGCGTTCCGCAACGTCGGCTTCGCCTACCTGGCCGGCCACGGGGTCGACCAGGACCTGATCGACCGGACCTTCGCCGAGGCGGGCAGCTTCTTCGCGCTCCCGCACGACCAGAAGGCGGAGGTGTCGGTCGAGAAGTCCCCGTGCGACCGCGGCTGGTTCGACTACGGCATGGAGAACCTGGACCCGGACAAGCAGGAGGAGGGCGACCTCAAGGAGGGGTACCGGATCGGCAACGACCTGTCCCCCGACCACCCGCTCGTCCGGCGAGGGCTGCCGTTCCACGGGCCGAACCAGTGGCCGGAGGGCGTGCCCCGGTTCCGGTCGACGATGGAGGAGTACTTCGCGGCGGTGCACCACCTGGCGGGGCAGGTGACCCACGCGGTCGCGATGGCGCTGGAGCTGCCGGAGGACTTCTTCGACGCCTGGTTCACCAACCCGATGGTGATCATGAGCCCGCTCCACTACCCGCCGCAGGAGGCGCAGGACGGCGGGGAGATCAGCGAGGCGCGCATCGGCGCGGGGGCGCACTCCGACTACGGTTGCCTCGCGCTGCTCGCCCAGGACGACAAGGGCGGCCTGCAGGTCCGCAACGCGGCGGGCCGCTGGATCGATGCCAAGCCGGTCCCCGGGGCGTTCGTGGTCAACGTCGGCGACATGCTCGCGCGGTGGACCAACGACCTGTTCCCGCCGACGCTGCACCGGGTGATCAACACCTCGGGGCTGGACAGGCAGTCGATCCCTTTCTTCTACGACCCGAACCACGACGCGCCGGTCGAGGTGATCGAGACCTGCCTGGCCGAGGGGGAGAAGCCGCGGTACGAGCCCACCACCTCACTCGCCCACCTGCAGGAACGGTTCGGCGCGACGCTGCCGTACCTGGACGAGGGGCTGGTGGAGACGCCGGACGGGTGACCGCTCGCTGGCGGACGGCGACGCCCGCGCCTGGTCCGGGGTCCGAGGGCTCAGGCTCGATCGGCTAGGCGCGGGCGTTGGACAACGGCCAGACGACCCTGGTCAGCCCCAGCTCGCGCGGGAAGATCACCCGGAACGACCCTTGCAGGTACTGCTCGACCAGGCCGGTCGCCAGCGTGTTCTGGTGCGTCGTCGCGTCGAAGCGGACACCGCTCCACGGCATGATGGTGCTGCGACCAGGGACGTCGAGGCTGAGCAGGGCGGTGCGGATGCGGTCGGGCTCCAGCGAGTGGGCGTGGTCGATCGCGGTGGCCAGGGTGAGCACCGCCGTGAACGTGCCGGCCGCGACGTCGCTCATCTGCGTGTGGTAGCTGTCCTCGTAGAGGCTCACGACCGCCTTGCTGGCCGGGTTCCGCGTTGCCGCCTCACGCGACCACGGGGTGGAGCCGAGCAGGCCCGCGCCGTGCTGGACGAAGTTCTGCAGCGCGGGCGGCTGCTTGAAGCCGGCACCGAGGGTGAAGATCCCCGCCGGCGTGAAGCCGGGCGCGGCGAACGCGTTCACGATCTTCTGGGCGTCGACTGGCTGGTCGGCGATGAGGATGACCACGTCGGGCTGCGCCGCCCGGACCCTCGCCACCGACGCGCCGGGGTCCCTGCCCGGACCGGGCGGGAAGCTGACCGGACCCTGCGGGACGATCTGGTAGCCACCCTCGCTCGCGAGCCCGTTGGTCGCCGCGGCCAGTCCGTTGCTCGGGGCGTCGTCCGCGTAGAGGACGCCGAGCCGCCTCGTCCTGGCGCCGGCGGCCGCCTGCTGCCCAAGGGTCGAGAAGACGGCCTCGCCGAGCGACCGGTCGGTCGGCCCGGTGCGGAAGAACCAGTCGAGGCCCCGCTCGGTGAGGAACCCGGCCGACGAGTCGCCGTTGACGAACGGGATCGGGAGCCGCTCGCTCCGCTGGCTGGCCGCTGCGGTGGCGTCCGGGTCGTACGCCCCGACCAGCCCGGCGACGCCTTGCTGGGTGGCCAGGTGGACCGCCGCGTTGACGGCGTGGTCGGCATCGTGCGTCCCGGTGTCCGCCGGGATGATCCTCACGCTGCTGCCCTCCAGCCTGGGCACGTCGAACTCGCTGTTGCGCAGCTGCGCGCCCTCACGGCCGCTGAGCACGGCAGCCGCCAGCATCGCGCCGTGCACCGCATCGGTGCCCGCGGCCTTCTCGTCCCCGGAGAGCGGCGCCAGCAGGCCGATCCGGATCTCGCCGAGGGTCGGCTGGCTGGGGGGCTGCGACGACGAGCAGGCGGTGGCCGCCAACAACACGGCGGCGACGAGGAGGGACCAGATCCAAGTGCGCATAAACTGGGTCATCCCTCTCATCAAGAGCACCATCCGGCTGACGCGCTACATTGCTTTGCAGCGCGATATGGTGTCAACTTCCCCGGACCAAGTCCGCGAGGCGCGCGCTCCTCCCCCGCCGCACGTTCAGGGCAAGTTCGTGCAAGTCGTGACGCGGCCACCCGCGATACACCGCTCGCCCTGGCGTCGGCGTCAGCGCAGGAGCACGGCTCTGTGGTCGGGTGCGGCGCCGCACGCCCGCCGCACGCCCAGGATCGTAGGCTCGAGCAGGTGAGGGGAGCAGGTGGCCCAGTTCCGGCTGACTGAGACGAGGGTGCAGGACCCAGAACGAATCGGACTGGCGGGCCGTGGGGTACGGAATGCGGGCCAGCGGCTGGCCCGTCTGCGCAACTGGCGCGTCCGCTCCAAGCTGATCGCGGTGCTCGTGATCCCTGCCGTGGCCTTCCTCGTGGTGGCCGGCCTCGGGATCGGGACCACGATCCGGGACGCCCAGGCGTTCGACCGGGGCAGCCGCCTGGCCGGGCTCGGACGCCAGGCCACCGCGCTCGCCCACGAGCTCCAGTCGGAGCGTGACCGCACCGCGGGGTACATCGACAGCAGGCGCAGGGCCGACGTCGGCGCCGGCCTGATCGCCGACCAGAGGTCCGTCGACCAGGCCGCCGTCGCCTACCGGGAGGCCGAGTCCGGCCTCCACGACCGCCTCGGCGCGCGGCTGCAGGGCAAGCTCGACGCCGTCCTCGCACAACTCGCCCAGCTCGGCAGCCTCCGCTCGGCGATCGCCTCGGGGTCGCTGACGCGGCAGGCGATCTTCGACGAGTACTCCCAGATCATCGGGGCGCTCCTCAGCGTGGACGCCGAGATCGCCCAGCCGGGTGGCGACGAGGAACTGGACCAGAGCGTCCGGGCGCTGAACGACCTCTCGCGGGCCAAGGAGGTCAGCGCGCAGATCCGCGGCACCCTCTACGCGATCGCGTTCCGGGGGAGCTTCGCCTTCGGCGAGGCGCAGCGGTTCGCGGACCTGGTCGCCCAGCAGCAGGCCGCGCTGAACCAGTTCCAGGCGGAGGCGAACGAGCAGCAGCGCACCCTGTACGCCAACCTCGTCAGGGGGCAGGCGGTCCTGACCGCGTTCCGCACCCAGCAGGCGGCACAGGACCGGCAGTCGAGCCCGCGCCTCGGCATCGACCCGCAGCAGTGGTTCGCGGCCACCACCATCGAGGTGGAGGTGATGCGAGCGGTCGAGTCGCAGCTGCTCGACGACGTCATCAAGCAGAGCCAGGACCTCAGCGCTGCGGCCAAGCGCCGGTCCACCACCAACGCCGTGCTGATCGCGGTGATCCTCGGCGTCGCGCTGCTCGCCCTGCTGGTGGTCGCGCGCTCGATGGCCGGGCCGCTGCAGCGCCTGCGGTCGCGCGCGCTCGACGTCGCCGAGCACCGCCTACCCCAGGCGGTGGAGCGGCTGAGCACCTCGGAACGCGGGGACCTGGACATCCGGGTGGAGCCGATCGGCATCCAGTCCCAGGACGAGATCGGCCAGGTCGCCCAGGCCGTCGACGCCATCCAGCAGGTCGCCGTGCAGCTCGCCACCGAGCAGGCCGCGCTGCGCCAGTCGATCGGCGACATGTTCACCAACCTGGCGCTCCGCTCCCAGACCCTGATCGACCGCCAGCTCGAGCTGATCGAGGACCTGGAACGCAACGAGGAGTCGCCTGAGCTGCTCGACCAGCTCTTCCGCCTCGACCACCTGGCCACCCGCATGCGGCGCAACGCGGAGGACCTGATCGTGCTCTCGGGCGCCGAGACGAGCCGCCACTGGTCCCAGCCGATGACCCTGGTCGACGTGGTGCGGGCGGCGGTCGCCGAGGTGGAGGAGTACCAGCGCGTGGAGCTGCTGCCGCTGGCGGAGATCGAGATCACCGGGAACGCCTCGATCGACATCATCCACCTGCTGGCCGAGCTGGTGGAGAACGCCACCGTGTTCTCGCCGCCGACCACCAAGGTCCAGATCGCCGGCCAGGCGGTCCCCCACGGCTACGTCATCGAGATCGAGGACCGCGGCCTCGGCATGAGCGAGGAGGAGCTGCTGGTCGCGAACGAGCGGCTGGCCAACCCGCCGGAGATCGACTTCGCCCTCTCGCGCGTGCTCGGCCTCTACGTGGTCGGGCGGCTCGCCCAGCGGCACGGCATCAGGGTGCAGCTGCGCCACTCCTGGTACGGAGGGATCACCGCGCTCACCCTGCTGCCACACTCGGTGTTGGTCTGGTCCGACGACCTGCAGGCGATGCCCGAGCCGGTGGCGGTTCCTCAGGGCGAGCTGCCATCGCCGCCGCCCGAGCAGCACCCGGCGATCAGGCGGCGGCCCGTGCAACCAGCCGTCGAGGCGGGCGACCGCCTGCCGATCTTCGAGGCCGCCCGGTCGGAGTGGTTCGTCGAAGAGCACTCCGACGAGCAGCCCGAACAGCACGGCCCGCCCGAGTGGCATCAGCCCGAGCCGACCGAGCCGCCTGGTTCGTTCCAGCCGTTCCAGCCGTCCGAGCCCGCCGGGCGGCACGAGCAGCCCGCTCCGCCGCCGCTGCCGGTGCGCCCGAAGGCACAGCCGCGCCCGCCGGCGCCCGCCTTCCCCGAGCCGTCGCCGGTCGCCGAGCCGCCCCTGATCCCGGAGGTCGACCGCCCGATGCCGCCCTTCCGTCTTCCCGGCTTCCAGCGCCAGAGACTGGCGGCGGATGCCGGCGTCCCGCAGCAGCAGCCCGAGGCGCAGCAGCCCGAAGCGCAGCAGCCCGAGGCCGAGCCGGCGGCGCCGGGCGGTGGCGCCGACCCCCAGTCGGTGCGCCTCACCGGGGCTGGGCTGCCACGGCGGGTGCCACGGGCCAACCTCGCCCCCGGAATCTCCGCCACCCCGCCGACGGACCCACCCGACAGGGGCGGCCGCTCCCCGGACGAGGTCCGCAGCATCCTGTCCAACTACCGTAGCGGGCTCGAGCGGGGCCGCCTGGCCGCCAGCGACCTCGAGGCAAGCGACCTTCCTGACGAGGTGCCCTGACCTCCAGGGCAGTCCGTGGCCGCATCGGGAGGAAGCGACCAATGTCACAGCTCAGCGCCGAAGCTCGCAACCTGAACTGGTTCGTGAGCAACTTCGCGAGGAGCACGCCGGGTGTTGCCCACGCGGCGGTGGTCACGTCGGACGGCCTGCTGATCGCCGCGTCCGAGCGGCTCGACCGGGAACGCGCCGACCAGCTTGCGGCGATCACCTCCGGCCTGGTCAGCCTCGCGGCCGGTGCCGCCACCCACCTCAATGGCGGCACCGTCAAGGAGACGGTCGTCGACATGGAGGAGGGCTTCCTGTTCGTAATGACGATCAGCGACGGCTCCTGCCTCTCGGTGATCGCCACCAAGTCCTGCGAGATCAGCGTGGTCGCCTACGGGATGGCCGTCCTGGTGGCGCGCGCCAGCCATCTGCTGACCCCAACCCTCCGAGCCGAACTGCAGGCCGCCCTCCAAACATGAGCCCGTCGCGCCTTGGTTGCTGACATGGTCACCCAGGACGAACAGCCCGTACCCGGCCGCCGCAGGGTCAGGCCGTACACGATGACGGGCGGGCGCACCCAGCCCTCCCACACCAACCTCGAGATCGAGGCACTCGTCTCCACCACCTCGCTCGGGGAGCGGGCGCCCAACCTCAGCGTCGAGCAGCGCGCCATCGTCGGCCTGTGCCGCGACGTCCTCTCGGTCGCCGAGATCTCCGCCCGCCTCGACCTCCCGCTCGGCGTCACCCGGATCCTGGTCGGCGACATGGCCGACGGCGGCTTCATCGCGGTCTACCGGCCCTCCCAGACCGGCCCCGGCGAGCGACCGGACCTCGCCCTGCTCGAGCGGGTCCTCTACGGCCTGCGCACGATCTGACGGGAGACCGTGCGCCCGCCCCGCTCAGCCGGAGGCGGCGGGGATGCCGGCGACGGAGGTCGCCGCCCTGACGCCGGCGCGGATGGCGCGGGCGAGCGCCTCCTCGGCGAGGAAGGCGACCATGTCGGGGAGGGCCTCGACCCGCGGGACCGCCAGCGCGAACACGGTGTCGCCGTCGAAGCTGGTGTGCGCCGGGCGGACGGCGCGGGCCATGCCGTCGTGGGCCTGCACCGCGACGCGGTGCACCTCGCCCTTGCCGAGCCTGGCGTTGGTGGCCACCACCGCGAGGGTGGTGGCGCCGCCGGGCGGCGGGGGGCCGGCGGGCCCGTCCCCGCCCAGCGGGGCGACGCCGGCCGCCTCGCGCTCAGCCCAGGCCCGCAGGGCGGCGTCGACCCCGCCGGGCACGCGCACGCCGGCGATCACCTCGCCGTCGGCGTCGAGCACGTCGCCGCCGGCGTTGGCCACGGCGATGGCGCCGACGGTGAGCTCGCCCACGCTGACCACGGCGTGGCCGAGGCCGCCCTTCATCATGTGCTCCGGGCCGGCGGTCTTGCCGACGGTGGCGCCCATGCCGGCGCCGACGTTGCCCATCCGCGCCTCCGCCGGCGAGGCGGCCTCGCAGGCGGCCCTGCCCTCGGCCGGCCCCGGGCGGGCGTCCCAGCTCCCCACCGGCAGGTCGAACAGCACCGCGGCGGGCACGATCGGGATCGGCGGGCCGAAGCGGTCGTAGCCGATGCCGTTGGCCTCGCACCAGGCGACCACCCCTTGCGCCGCCGCCAGCCCGAAGGCGCTGCCGCCGGTGAGCAGCACCGCCGAGACGCCCTGCAGGTGCGACTGGGGCTGGAGGATGTCCGTCTCCCTGGTGCCGGGGCCGCCGCCGCGGACGCTGACCGAGGCCACGTTGCCCGCCGGCGGGATCACCACGGTGCAGCCGGTCATCCCGACCGGGTCGGTCCAGTGGCCGACGGCCAGGTCGTCGAGGCCGAGGCTCACCGCCGGGTCACCCCGCGCTCACGCGCCCGGCGCGCGGCGCACGGCGCCACGGCCACGCAGGCGGCGGACGGTACGGCGGCGCCGGGAAGCCTGGGCGAAGGCCTCACGGGCCAGGACGGCGAGCTCCGCGTCGAGCACCTCATGCTCCTCGAGGAAGGCGAGGTGGCCGGCGTCCTCCAGCACCAGCAGGCGGGCGCCCGGGATCCGCTCGGCCATGTGGCGCGCGCTGGCCGGCGGGGTGAGGCGGTCGGCGTCGCCGACCGCGACCAGGGTCGGCAGGTCGAGCGTCTCCAGCACGTGGGAGAGGTCGAAGTCGATCAGGCTGGGGAAGACCTTGGCCCAGACCTCGATGTCGGTGCCGGCGAGCACGCGGTCGACGAAGGCGACCTGCCCGGGCGAGGGGTTGGAGCCGAAGCCGAACAGCCGCGTGCCGAGGTAGCCGAGGTCGCTGCCGCGCCGCCGCAGCTGCGCGGCCCGCTCCGGATCCTGCCCGAAGAACTTGAAGGCCAGCTTGATGGCGGAGCGCTGCACGGTGAGGGCGCCGCGCGCGGTGACCGCCGCGCTCATCCCCTTGAGGGCGTCGGCGTAGGTGCTGTCGACCAGCGCCAGTCCGGCGACCTGGCCGCCCATGCGCTCGGGCTCGCGTTCCGCGAGCTTCAGCGCGGCCATGCCGCCCATCGAGTGCGCCACCAGCACCACCCGATCCTCGCCGGTCCAGTCGAGTACCGCGGCGAGGTCGCCGGCGAGGGCGTCGAGCGAGTAGTCGTGGTCGGCAGGGCGGCCCGAGCGGCCGTGGCCGCGCTGGTCGAAGAAGACGCAGCGGAACTCGGCAGGAAGGTCGCGGCGCTGGTAGTGCCAGACGTCCTGGGTGAGCGAGAAGCCGTGGGCGAACACCAGGCAGGGCCCGCTACCGAGCTCCTCGACGTGCAGCCGCACGCCGTCGTGGCCGGTGACCGTCGCCGGCCGGCCGCGCAGGCCGCCGAAGCGCTCGCCCGCCTCGGTGTCGGGCCGGCGCCGGTCGCGCCTGACCAGCGCCCGCTCCGCCGCGATGCCGGCGCCGATGCCGAGCATGACGCCGCCGAGGACGATCCCGACGCCCTTGGCGGTGAGCGGCGCGCCCTTCCTCGGCTCCTCGGCCGCGCCGCCGGCGAGCTTCGCGAGGGCGGCCGGCACCGGCGGCGGCGCGGCCTTGCGGCCGCCTGCGGCCGCCCTGGGCCGCGCCGCCCGCGCGTCGCGGGCCGGCCGTGCCGGGCGGCCCTTCCTCGTCGCCATCGTCCCAGCGCTCCTTCCGCCCCGTCGTCGGGCCGGTCCGCGCCGTCCGCCGGCCTCAGCGCCCTTCCTCGGCGCTGCCGGCCGCGGCAGCGGCGTGGTCCGGGTGCCGGTGGACCCTGGGCAGCCGGGTGGACAGCCCGCAGGTCACCTCGTAGTCGATCGTACCGAGGGTGGCGCTCCATTCGCCTACGCCGGGCTCGCCGCTGGCGGGGTCGCCGAGCAGGGTGGCCACCTCGCCGACGCGCACGTCCGCGTCGCCGACGTCGACCATGACCTGGTCCATGGTGACCGTGCCGACCTGGGGGAAGGTGCGGCCGGCGAGGAGCACCCGGATGCGGCCGGAGAGGCCGCGGCGCACGCCGTCGGCGTAGCCGACCGGCAGGGTGGCCACGCGGGTGCGCGCCGGCGCGGCCCAGCGGTGGCCGTAGGAGACGCGCTCGCCGGCCTCGACGGTGCGCAGCGCCGAGACGGCGGCGCGCAGGGCGAGCGCCGGCCGCAGGCGGCCGGCGACCTCGGCGGCCTGCTCCTGGCTCGGCGCCAGCCCGTACAGCTCGATGCCGAGCCGGACGAGGTCGAAGCGGGCGTCGTCGCGCAGGGTGGCGCCGGCGCTGTTGGCCAGGTGGCGCCAGCGCGGCGCCAGCCCGCTGGCGGCGGCCGCCGCCAGCGCCGCCCGGTAGCGCGCCACCTGGGCGTCGGTGGTGGCCTGCTTGGCCGCCTCGTCGGCCACGGCGAGGTGGCTCCACAGCCCGTCGACCTCCAACCCCGGCTCCGCCAGCGCGGCCTGCACCAGCCCTGGCAGCTGGGCCGGGGGGCAGCCCTGGCGGTGCATGCCGGTGTCGACCTTGAGGTGCGCCGCGACCTTGGCGCCGGCGCGCCTGCCGGCGGCGCCGAACGCCTGCACCCCGGTCGGGGTGCAGACGGTCACGGCGATGGCCTGCTCGGCGCAGGCGTCGGCGGCGGCGGGGTGCGGCTCCGACAGCACCAGCACGGGCGCGGAGATGCCGGTGGCGCGCAGCTCGAGGGCCTCCTCGACCAGGGCGACGCCGAGCCAGGACGCGCCGGCGCGCAGCGCGGTGCGGGCCACGGGCACGGCCCCGTGCCCGTAGGCGTCGGCCTTGACCACGGCCAGCAGCCGCGCCGGGGCGACCTCGGCGAGCAGGGTGCGGACGTTGTGGGCGACGGCGCCGTGGTCGACCTCGACCCAGGCGGGCCGCAGGCCCGGCCAGCCGGCGCGGCTCACCCTCCTCCCTCCGCCTGGGAGAGCAGCTCCACGAAGGCGGCGGGCAGGTGCGCCGCCACGTCGCCGGCGGCCACCGAGACCGGGCCGAGGGCGGCGGCCGCCAGGGCACCGGCGCGGCCGTGGACCCAGGCGCCGAGGCGGGCGGCGTCGAAGCCGGACAGCCCCTGGGCGAGCAGCGCCCCGGCCAGGCCGGTGAGCACGTCGCCGGTGCCTCCCGACGCGAGCGCCGGCACGCCGGTGGGGTTGACCGCCAGCCGGCCGTCCGGCTCGGCGACCACGGTGTGGTTGCCCTTGAGCAGCACGGTCGCGCCCCAGGCGCGGGCGCGGTCGGCGGCGCGGTGCAGGCGGGTGCCCTCGACCTCAGGTGCCAGCCGGGCGAACTCGCCCGCGTGCGGGGTCAGCAGGGTGGCGCCCTCCCGGTGGGCAACCAGCCCTTCGTTCACCGGGGGGCTACCGCTCGGCTCTGCGTGGTCGTCCGGTGCCTGGGTTCCGGCCTCGCTCTCGAGCCCCCCGGACCCCCCGGTGCCCAGGGCGAACAGGCCGTCGGCGTCGACCACGGCGGCCCCCTGGTAGCGGTCGAGCAGCGCGCGCACCGCCTCGCCGGTGGCCGCCGAGCGGCCCAGGCCGGGCCCGAGCGCCAGCGCGTCGGCCTCGTCCAGCCAGCGCGCGCAGGCGTCGACCGCGTCCGGGGTGATGCCGCCGTCCGCCTCGGGCAGGGCGACGGTGAGGGCCTCGGGCACCGCCGCCCCCACCCGCGCGGCCACCGAGGCCGGCACGGCCAGGACCAGCAGCCCGGCGCCGGCGCGGCGGGCGGCGAGGCCCATCAGCGTCGGCGCGCCGGCCATGCCGCTGGAGCCGCCGATCGCGAGCAGCACGCCACGGGAGCGCTTGTGCAGCTCGCCGTGGGGCACCGGCACCAGCCCGGCCAGGTCGGCGGCCTCGCTGATCCCCCAGCCGCCGGCCTCGAGCGGCAGGCCGATGTCGGCCACCAGCAGGCGGCCGACCAGCCCGCTTCCCGGCGGCTGCAGGTGCCCCGGCTTGGCGGCCTGGAAGGTCACGGTGACGTCCGCGTCGACCGCCTCGCCGGCCACCGCGCCGCTGGCGCCGTCGACCCCCGAGGGGATGTCGACCGCGACCACCGGCGTCCGGGCGGCGCGGAGGACGCCGATCGCCACGGCCGCGGCGCCGCGCGGCGCGCCGGACGCACCGGTGCCGAGCAGCCCGTCGATGGCGAGGTCGGCCCCGTGGAGCAGGCGGACGGCGAGCTCGGGGCTGAACCGCCGCACCCTGCCGCCGGCCGCCTCGACCAGGGCGACGCAGCGCCGCTCCTCCTCCCCCAGCTCCTCGAGGGCGTGGGTGGTCAGCGCCTCGGCGCCGGCGCCGCGGCGGGCGAGGCGAGCGAGGGCCTCGAGCGCGTCGCCGCCGTTGTGCCCCTTGCCGGCGAGCGCGACCACCCGGCG